>DAIUEQ010000001.1:0-82724 GCA_036845025.1 Xanthobacteraceae bacterium
GCGTGGTCCAACGAAGCCGTGCTTGGCCAGTGTTGCTGCTGTAATCGCGCTCGAGGCCGCCCAGCCCGGATGCATGCGTTTCGTCCAAGCGCCGTCGTTCAGAAATTCGAGACTGCCGGCGGCCATGGACAAGGCGACGCCCTGCGCCATTGCCGTCCGTTCTCGGTTGAGGCCAAGGAGCCGCGAAGCAGCGAGCGTGCAACCGAAAATGCCGATGAGGCCGGTCGGATGAAAGCCGACCTGATGGAAGCCGCCTTTGGCGACCGATGCGAGCCGCGTCGACGTCTCCATTGCCGCAACATAGGCAGTGAGAAAATCGCGGCCGGAAATCTTCAACTCGTCGCCGAGCGCCAGCACCAGCGGCAAGCTCGAAACCGTGGCGTGGATGATGCCGGGCGAATGCGTATCGTCGTAGTCCAGGCCGTGCGCCAAAACGCCGTTGACAAGCGCCGCGTCGCGCGGGCTGAGCTTGCGGCCGTAGCCGATCACGGGAGACGCGCCAGCCCCAAGATTCGTCATCGCCGTCATCGTGGCGCCGGCGAAGTGAAAGCCCTGCGACGCATAAGCGATGCCGATGGCGTCGAGCATCAGATATTTTGAACGTTCCCGAATCTTTTCAGGGATCGCGTCGAAGGTCAGCTCGAGCGCAAAAACGGCGAGTTGGTCGGAAATGGCCTTTTGCTGATCCGCATGGATCGATTTGTCGATGATATTCATGGGTGCTTCCTCCCTAAAGTCCTTGATCGTGGGCGACGGCACTCGATCCGTCGCCGCCCGCGAGTGCGAAGTTGTCGTCGAGCGACATTTTCGCCGTCTCGACGCGCAAGGTCAGGATCGCGGCGCTCAGCGCCGCAAGCATCACAATCACCATCCACAAAACGCCGCGCAGACCGAAGTTCTCAAACAGGTATACAGTGAGATACGGCGTGGTGATGGAGGCGGCGCGGCCACAGACACCGGCCACCCCGGTGCCGCGTAACCGATATTCGGTCGGGAATAATTCGGGCACGTAGGCGTAAAGCCCGAGCGTGACGAGCGTGTAAATCGAGGTTACCAGCGCGAAGCCGGCGATCGTGACTGCGATCGGATCGCGCAAGGTCGGATAGAGGAGCCCGAGTGCGGCGATAGCGACGCACGTCGCCAGCAGCGATTTCTGACGCGAGAACCTATCACCGACAGCCATCCCGACCAGAGCACCGGCGACGCTGCCGAATGACATGAGCGTCGTGAAGCCGAGCGACTGCACAATAGTCATGCCCTGCTTGAGCATGAATGTCGGCAGCCACGCGACGAAACCATACACCGAGACGTTGACGGCCATGACGGTTAGAGCCGCGGTAATGGTACGGCCGATCATGCCCGACCGGAACATAGCGCCAAACGGTGCTTCGACGACAGGACGCCGGCGCACAATTGCCGGCGGCGGTAATTCGCGGCCCTGGCCGACTTCATCCTCGAAGGCGCGCAACGTCGCCTCTGCTTCGTCGAGGCGGCCGACCGCTTCGAGCCACCGCGGGCTTTCTGGCATCTTTTTGCGTAGGACCCAGACGATGAGGGCGCCAACACCGACGATGGCGAACATATAGCGCCAGCCAAAATTGGGAATGACGACGAAACCGATCGTCGACGCTAGCAGCAGGCCGGCGTTTGTGACGATGCCAAGCATTGAGATCCAGCGGCCACGATAAGCGGGGGGAACGAACTCGCATAGCGTACCCGCCGCCACGACAAGTTCCGCACCCATGCCGATGCCCATGATGAAGCGTAGCGCAGTGAGAACCGTGATGTTGGGCGCAAAGCAAGCCGCAAGCGAGGCAACGCCGAAGAGCGCGAGATTGAATTGGTAGGAATAGCGGCGGCCCATCCGGTCGCCGAGATAGCCGGCGAAGCCCGCGCCGATCAGCATCCCGAAGAAAGTCGTGGAAATGAAGACCGCGCTCTGCTGTGTGGTAGCAAAACCCTCCTTCAACATGGCGGCGACGACGCCACCCGCCAAATAAATGTCAAAAGCGTCGAGCGTCGCACCGGCGGTAATCAGCCCGAGAATGCGCCAATGCAGGCGGGAGATCGGTAAACGGTCGAGACGGGCGCCGGCGTTTACAGACTGACTTGCGTCCAATCATTCCTCCCATTTCGAACGTCGCGCCGTCCGGGCCGTTTTTATCTTAGTCGCCTACGCCGTGACCGCGCTTCGGAAGAAGCGCGGTGCGCACGAAATTCATCACCGCTTTACCGTCTTGTTTGAAGGCTCGCGTTTCCACCGTCACGATGCCCTGCGTCGGCCGGGACTTCGACTCCCGCTTCTCCAGGACTTCGGATTCCGCGTAGAGGGTGTCGCCGGGAAACACGGGTCCTGTCAGGTCGATATTTTTCCAGCCGAGATTAGCTATGGCCTTGAGACTCACGTCGTTGACAGTCATGCCAACCACGACTGCAAGTGTCAGCGCGCTGTTGACGAGCGGTTGCTTAAACTCGCTCTTGGCGGCGAAATTCGCATCGCAATGCATCGGATGCTGGTTCATGGTCATGAGCGAGAAATTGATGTTGTCGCTCTCGGTGATGGTCCGGCCCGGTCGGTGCTCGTAAATGTCGCCGACGACGAAGTCCTCGTAGTAACGCCCGGTCGGTGTGGGAATCCGTCGCTTGCCGCCATCGCTCATAATATGACCATTTGTTACTTTGTCCGGACATTTATATTTCGAGCTATTCGGCGAGTCAAACCGTGCTTGGGCCGTTAGGCACAAATAGCGGCGCTCGATAGTGTAAGTGTGCGGAAAAGCGGGAAAATCGCTTTCATATCCACTGGTCGAGCATGACATGGACGTCGTCTTTCAATTGGCTGAGCGTGTCACCGCGGTGGTGAACGGAAGTGTGCTGGCGGCCAGATCGCCGGAAGAGGTTCGTCGCGGTCCCAGGGTTTCGCAGGTTTACCGCGGCCACGACGATTGAGCGGGAATGAATTGATGGCCGCGCCGGAAAGATGGGTCGGTAAGAGCTTGGAGCGCTTCGAGGACGCGGCACTATTGACCGGTCGGGCCCGCTTCATGGACGACCTGGAGCCAGCGGCGGGCCTTTGCCATGCGGCAATCCTGCGCAGTCAGCACGGCTGTGCCGATATTCGCTCGATCGACCTGTCGGCAGCACTGGCGCTGCCGGGCGTTATCGGTGTTCTCGCGCCTGACGATGTGGCAGCCATGTCCAATCCCATCGGCAACATGGTGAGCCGCAAGCTGCGCTACTATCCGTGTGCAGTCGACCGCACTCGCTATTTCGGCGAACCGATAGCCGTCGTTGTCGCCGAAAGTCGCTATATCGCCGAGGATGCCGTTGATCTGATCGCGGTAAACTACGATCCCAAACCTGCGGTCGTGACCATCGAGGATGCGCTGGCATCGGGCTCAACCGTCCTGCACGAGGATTTCGGCAGCAACGTTGTGCATGAACGCACGTTCCGATATGGCGACCCCGAGGGCGAATTCGCGAAAGCTGCGAAGGTCGTTGCATGCACGGTCGACTATCCGCGGGTCAATTCCACACCGATTGAAACTTATGGCGTCATTGCCGACTTCGATGCGGGCAACGGGCGTTACACCGTCTGGTCGAATTTCCAGGGCCCTTACGCCATGCATCCGTTGGTGTGCGACGCGCTCCGCGTGCGCGGACAGCAGTTGCGGCTGATTTCGTCACCGTCGAGCGGCGGCAGTTTCGGCATTAAGCACGGGGTCTATCCTTATATTGTTTTGATCGGCTTGGCGTCGCGCAAAGTTGGGCGGCCGGTCAAATGGATCGAAGATCGCGTCGAGCATCTGGCGGCGTCGTCGGCGGCGACCGGGCGCGCTACACATATTGATGGTGCCTTCGATGGGGACGGACGCCTTCTCGCGCTGCGCCTGAAGCAGACTGAGAATGTCGGTGCCTACCTCCGGCCACCCGATCCGGCCTCGCTCTATCGTATGCATTCGACGCTGAGCGGCCCTTATCGGGTGCGCCACATTGCGGTGGAAAACAAAGTCGTCGTCACCAACCAAGTGCCGAGTGGTCTCAATCGTGGCTTCGGCGGCCCGCAATTCTATTATCCGCTCGAGCGGATGATGGATCTCGCGGCGAAGGAAATCGGTATCGACCCGGTTGAGCTGCGTCTTCGCAATGTCGTTCAAACCTTTCCCTACGAAACGCCAGCAGGGTCTCTTTTGGAAAGCGGCAACTATCGCCGCTGCATCGAGCTGGCGCTCGAGCGGGCAGGGTACCGGGAGCTGATGGCGCAAAGAGAAAGCGCGCGCAAAGAAGGAAGAATGTTCGGCATTGGCATGGCGTTGGCAGTTGAGACATCGGCGTCCAACATGGCTTATGTCAATCTCGCGCTGACACAAGCGCAACGCGCGAAGCAGCTACCCAAATCAGGTGCAGCCGGCCGTGCGCGGGTCATCATGGATCCGCTCGGCGCGATTATCGTTCATGTGGATAGTCTGCCCAACGGGCAGGGCCATCGGACCGTGGTGGCGCAAATCGTTGCCGACGAGATAGGCGTCAATCCCGAAGATGTCGAAGTAATCACCGACTTGGATACGTTCGGCGGCGCGTGGTCCATCACCTCCGGAAACTACTCCAACCGTTTCTCCACGGTCGTGGTTTCCGCAGTGGCCGTAGCTGCGCGGATGGCGGCGCGAAAGTTGCGTGCCGCTGCGGCCAAAACGTTCGGCGTCGAGCCCGGCACCGTCCAGTTGCTTAGCGGAATGGCGTCCGCTCCCGGCGCTGGCAACGAACCCGTCCCGATCCGCAGGTTGGCTATGCAGTTGCATTGGGATGCCGGCGATTTGCCCGAGGGCGTCGATGGCTCGATCTCGGAACTCGCGGAGTTTTCGCCGGACACTATGACCGTACCTGACGAAGACGATCGTATGAGATCGTCTTTGACCTATAGCTTTCAATGCGACCTCGCCGGCGTCGAAGTGAACGCCGAGACCGGCCGCGTTCAGGTGCATAAATACGTCAGCGCGCACGATGCCGGCACGCTGCTTAATCCAGCCGTGGTGGAAGGCCAGCTACGCGGCGGTTTCGCGCATGGCTTTGGCGCCGCGATGCTGGAGCGGGTGACCTATGCCGCCGACGGAACGCTCCTGTCCGGCACTTTCCAGGACTATCTTTGCCCGACCGCCCCGGAATTGCCCGATCTGGGCATTGCCCATTATGCGACGCCGAGCCCCAACACCATTCAGGGAGCCAAAGGTCTGGGCGACGGTTGCTCCATGATCGCTCCCGTCGCCATGGCGAACGCGATAGGTGACGCAACAGGTCTGCGCGACCTGACGCCGCCGTTTTTGCCTGGACGATTGTGGCAGCTCTTGCATGGCGGCGATCCAGATTTGGCGCTGACCCGGCCGAGTAGCGCACCGCAGGACGAAACCGGACGACAGCTAAGCGGCACTCTGCGCGGTCGCGGGACGATCGCGATCGAGGTCGCGCGGCAGAAGGTTTGGGATGCGTTGCTCGATCCGGTGCAATTGCGCGCCATCATACCGGGTTGCCAAAATATCGAGCAGACAAGTCCCGACACGTTCAGCGCGCAAATTCGCGTCAGCATTGCGGGCATCGGTGCATTGTACGAGGCTCAGATACGCATTTTCGACCGCAAGGAGCCCGAACGTCTGAAATTGGCCGCACGCGGTGAAAGCAAACTCGGTTTCGGACAGGGCGAAGCTTTGGTTACGCTGGAGGAGACGGGCGCCGGCGTAACACAGTTGACCTACGAGTACGGCGCCGATGTCGGCGGTCGGGTCGCGACGTTTGGCCAGCGAATGCTGGATGGCGTCGTCAAGGTCGTTCTCGCCGATTTCTTTGATCGACTGCGCGCGCACGTGCGGGGAGAAAAGCCGCGCGGCGCGGTCGTCCAGCGCCTGCGTCGCCTAATTTCCATGTTGCAGGCGTTCCGGGGTCGGTCGTGAAACCGGCGGCCTTCAAATATGTGCGCGCCGACTCGATCGAGGAGGCGCTCTCGGTGTTGGCGAAGTATGGCGAAGACGTGCGTGTGATGGCGGGAGGACAATCGCTCGGAGCGCTTCTCAATATGCGCATCGTCACACCGCCAATTGTGCTCGACATCAATCGCATTTTCGTGCTGAGCCAAATCGAAAGCGGACGCACCGTCATGACCGGGGCCATGGTGCGGCAAGCGGATGCTCTTTCTAGTGGCGCGATCCGCCGCGACGTTGGGTTGCTCGCGCAGGCTCTTCCCCACGTGGGCCACTACCAGACGCGTAATCGGGGGACACTGGGCGGATCGGTGGCCCACGCCGATCCGAGTGCGGAAATTCCGCTCGTGCTTGCAACGCTCGGCGGCGAAATCGAGTTGCGCTCGGTCCGGCATGTCCGCCGAGTTGCGGCGAAGCAATTTTTTCGGTCGGCTCTCGTGACGGGCCGCGGCGGGGATGAATTGATCACAGCGCTCCATTGGCCACGCACGTCGTCCGAAACGGAAACGGCCTTCTTCGAATTTGCGGTGCGCGATGGCGACTTCGCCATTGTCGCAGTCGCGTGCGCGTTCGAGCGGCGCGCAGGGCGCATGCGGCTCGGATTTGGTGGCTGCGGCGAAGTCCCACAGGTCGTCGAAGTTTCGGCGCCGAGTGGGATAAACGCCAAGGCGGTTGAAGAGATCGCGCGGGATCTTAGCAAGCAACTCGACTATCGCAGCGATCTCCTCGCCTCGGCCGATTACCGGAGGTCGCTCGCGACCGTGCTCGCGCGTAAGGCCATGGTTGCATCTATCGAGAAGGCGCGCGCTTATGCTTGAGGTGGAGGCAGGCGCCAGGACGACCGTAAAGTTCACGCTGAACGGAAAGGCGGTAAAGGCCGAGGCCGAGGCTCGGATGCAACTTGCAGATTTCCTCCGCCATGTTTTCAAGCAATACGGCACGCATGTGGGCTGCGAGCACGGCATTTGCGGGGCCTGCACGGTGCTGGTCGATGGGCGGGCGGTCCGATCATGTCTGATATTCGCCGCGCAAATCGAGGGCGCAACCGTGACCACCGTCGAGGGGCTTGCGGAGGACAACGGTGAGCTGAACGATTTGCAAATGGCGTTCCGCACGCATCACGCCCTGCAGTGCGGGTTCTGCACGCCCGGAATCCTCGCATCCGCCACGCAGTTTCTGAACGAACACGCTGACGCGAGCGAGCATGATATCCGCGACATGCTATCTGGGCATATCTGCCGCTGCACCGGCTATACCGGCATCATCGAGGCGATTTCCGCGACGGCGCAAAATCGCAAAAGCCGGGGCCAAAAAAACACGTCACCGGAGAAAGATAATGACTGAGTACCCTGAGGATCTCGATGGCCTGCGTTGGGAAAAAGACGATAGCAAAAAGGCCGGTTATCTGATTTTTGATCGTCCCCCCATGAATACAATCAGCTTCAAGGGCCGTTCGCAGATAGCTGCGGTCATTCAGGCGATGGACGATGATCCGGACATTCGGGTGATCGTGATCCGAGGTGCGAATGGGTTGTACAGTTCGGGCGGCGATATCGCCGGGTTTTTGAAGGTCGAGCGCGACGGAATGCATGATCTGCACTGGAACGTCGCCGCTCCGGAGCGCGCGAAAAAGCCGGTTATTGCCGCGATCGAGAAATGGGCGATGGGCGTTTCGTTCGAGCTATCGCTGGCTTGCGATTTTCGTCTCGCAACCGAAAACAGCATGCTCGCCTTGCCGGAGATCAACCTTGGCGTGACTCCGGGCAGCGGCGGCACGGTCCGCGTTGCGCATCTCGCCGGATTGACCCGCGCCAAGGAAATGATCATGCGCGGACGAAGGATTAGCGCGCGGGAAGCGTTCGAGTGGGGCATTGTTACCGAGGTTGTGCCAGATGGAACGCTCGATCAGGCGATCGACCGCTGGGTGGCCGATCTCGCGGCGCGTCCGCAAATTCCGCTGCTTGCCCTCAAACGCGTTCTTAACTCGACTTACGAGACGCCGCTTAGCGTAGGGTTGCAGCTCGAGGGTCAAACCTTCGAGAAGCTTCGCTTTTATCCGGAGTTTAAGCACGGCGTTGAGGCGTTTCTCGAGAAGAAGAAACCGGATTTCTCGGCCTTCTAGTTTTTCGCGAAGCCGTTCGGTGGGGCAACGCCGGGGCCGATTAAAGGCCTGTGAGCAAGGCCGGATTATTCAGCCTTGAACGTCCCAGCGCGGCAGAGGAGCGAGAAAGCGATGGACGGCGACGGAAAATTCTTCGGGCAGTTGGTCCGGTAACGGCACCATGCCGTCTGGGATCTCGACGACCATGCTGCCGGCTATAGCAGCGGCCACTTTTCCAGCGTGCGGGTAGGCATGTGGATCTGCGGTGGGCGCGATGACCAGCGTCGGGCATTTAATGAGCGGCAGGCGCTTCTCCATCTCGTAACGATCGACAACGCGGTGGCCTTCCGCCGCCCGCTCTCCCACTTTAAGCGCATCGACCATGAAACGCTGCAAAAGGTCTATGCGATTGTCCGGATAGAACGCCCGGCGCATCGACCAGAGCTCCGCAAGGTGGCTCCCATCAATGCGCGGCGTTGCTTCGTCGACGACGGCCTTATGTTCCCTTTGCGCCGCGGCGCGGCGCGCGGCATCCACATAGGGACTGGCTGACAAAACCAGAGCAGCGACGGCTCGCGGGTAGGCGGCCGCCATTTCGACCGCGATAGCGGCCCCGGTGTGATGACCGACGATTGCGGCGCGAGGCAAGCCGAGCGCGTGGAGCAGCGCATGCGCGGCCCTTGCCCAATTTTCGATCGAGGCTTGACCATTCGGTAGCGGATCAGAATCGCCGTAGCCGACCGTATCCATGGCAATGACGCGGTAGTGCCGCCCAAGGATTGGCAGAACTTCGCGAAACTCATCCCAAGAGCGCGGCGTCTGGTGCAGCAATAAAACCGGAGCGCCGGCGCCAGCCGCCGCAATATGAATCCGTCCTGATTTGGTGGAAACGAATGACCGCTCGACCTGCGGCATTTCGCACCTTCCACATTTCGCCTTCGCAGCAGGCGAGCCTCGTGGAGCGTCCGGCCCGTGCTGGCCGGACGCTTGATGCTCAGGAAACGTTAGGTCCTGGTGATAGTGTCCGCGAGAATCCAGCCGTTGTGGTAGTGCTCGAAGGTCACGTCCTTCTTGCTTACGATCGTGATGACGCTCTGCAACAGCGGCATGATCGCGCCGTATTCTACCGCCTTTTTGTTGATTTCCTTGTAAGCGGCGATGCGCTTGTCGTAGTCGGCGATGGCGAAGAGGGCGGCGACTTCCTCGCCGATTTCCTTCTCCTTCCATGCCGAGAATGGCAGATTAGGATTGAGCAAGTAGCCGGTGAACATCTCCGGATCGCCGGTGGCGTTGTCCCAACTATAGAGCGTCGCTTCCGGGAGCTTGTTGCCACGGTTAAGCTCAAAATACTTCGCGTATTCGACGATCTCGATATCGGCATCGATCCCGACTTTCTTCCACATCTGTGCGACGGCGCGCGCGATATCGTAGTCGCTCGGGAACTGGCCATTGG
This sequence comes from Xanthobacteraceae bacterium, assembly GCA_036845025.1. GTDB lineage: Bacteria > Pseudomonadota > Alphaproteobacteria > Rhizobiales > Xanthobacteraceae > BOG-931. Next base: position 9,524 of record DAIUEQ010000001.1, read on the forward strand.
TTGTCGCAAACTTGATCTTTGCCGGCTTCGATGTGCTGAAACCGGATTCAGCCAACAGCTTCTTCGACAGTTCCGGATCGTAAGCAAACGTATAGTCCGGCACGTAGCCCGGAGTGTCCGGGGGTGCCACCACCGACAAGGGCACCGCGGCGCCCCCATAGAATGCCTTCGATAGCGCGGCCTTGTCGATTGCGTGGTGGGCGGCAAGCCGAACGTTCTTATCGGCAAAGCCCAGGTCACCGCGCGTTTGGATGACGATGACGCGTTCGATCGGATCGATTTCGGACTTGAAGTTCGCATCGGTTTTGAAGCGCTCAGCCTCACGCACCGGCACGTTCAACACCAGATCGGCCTGGCCCGATTGAATCGCGGCGACGCGCGCCGATGGATCCTTGATGATCTGGAAGATGACAGTCTTCATTTTCGGCTTGGGACCCCAATAGGCGTCGTTGCGCTCGAGTACCGCGCGGCTGTTTATTTCGTAATCAACCAGCTTGTACGGCCCGGTCCCGATGGGAGCTTTGCCAAAGCCTTCTTCACCGACCTTCTCCACGTAAGCCTTTGGTACGACGTAGCTGCACAGGAACGCGAGCCAGATCGCCGAGGTGGCAAACGGTAACTTGAAATGCATGACCGCTTGCGTGGGCGACGGTGTGTCGACGTCGGTGACGAAGCCCCAGATTTGCGCGACGTCTATCTTATGTCCCGCCTTGACGCGGTCGAAGAATGAATACTTGAAGTCGGCCGAGGTCATCGGCGTGCCGTCGTGGAATTTAACGTCGTCGCGAAAGTCGAGCGAAAGGCTCAACGCATCCGGCGCGAGCTTCCAAGTCTTCACCAGCTTGGGAATGATCTTCAAATCGGGCGCCTGATCGAGTGGTTGATCGAACACCATCTTGTAAATGGGTTGGGTGTCGGGGACCGTGCGCTGCTCCGGATCCCATGACGGAACGTCCGTCGGCCAGCCGATGGTCACCTTGTCCATGTCGGCGGCCAAAACGGAGGCGGAGCGAAGCCAAGCCGGTGCGCCAGCGACGCTGATGCCGAGGGCCTGACACAAAGTACGCCGTGATACTGCAATCATTTACATCTCCTGGTTTGGATGATCTGCTTCTTACGTCTTTTATTCTTCTAACCGCGCCGAATGCTCGCGCGCTTCCGGAGCTGTAGCTCCGACATTTGCCAAGTGTCCTTCCAAAGCCGCCGCGCCCCGATAAAGCAATCGTTCGTCGAAACGTCGCCCGGTGAGCATCAGCCCGATCGGCAGCCCATCGATCCATCCGCAAGGCATGCTCAGCGACGGGTGGCCGGTAACGTTGAACGCGGCAGTGTTGACGGTCATGCCGAAGGCGGTGTTGACCGCTTCCTCGCGCGACGCGTCCGGTGCCGGTCGTCGCGGCGGCGGAAACGGCACCGTCGGTGACGCCAGAATATCGACCCGCGACAGCGCCTGGTCGTAGCTGTCGATGAGCAGTCGGGCTAAATTCTGCGCACGGCCGTAATAACGGCCGCCATAGGCGCGCGACATATACTCGCCGACCAGCATGCCGATCTTCACCGTGTCGGCGAGCCGGTTGCTCTGGCCGCGCCACATCGCCTGGCGCTGCATCGCTGACGGCAGATAGACCCCGCTGGGGCCGAAGCCGAAGCCGTTGCCGTGGAACATGGTGGCGAGACAACCTTCCGCCGCGCGCGGCATCCAGATGGCGCCGCCGAATCGATGGAGAGGCACGCTGATTGTCTCGACTTTCGCCCCAAGCTTGGCGAAGGCTGCGACGGCGCCGCGCACCATCTCATCGACGCGGGCGTCCGATTGCGGCAGATCGAATGTCTCTTTGAGAATGCCGATGCGCAAACCGTCAACGCCGGAATCAAGATCAGAGGTGTAGTGATCGGTTTTGCAGCTGCCCCAGTTCCCCTGCCGGCTGTCGAGCCCGTCCGGTCCGGCGATCACTTCGAGAAGGAGAGCGTTGTCGGCAACTGTTCGAGTAAGGGGCCCGACGTGGTCGAGCCCGTATTCCATCCCAAGATTGCCGGTGCACGGCACGAGACCAAAGGTTGCCTTCATGCCGACCACGCCGCAGCACGACGCCGGGATGCGAACCGAGCCGCCCTGGTCCGTGCCGAGTGCCATGTCCACGGCGCTGCCACCGACAAGTGCGCCGGAACCAGAGGACGAGCCGCCGGCGGTGAAACCCGGCCGATGTGGATTGTCGACCGGATAGCGCGCGTTGGTGTGGCTGCCGCCGGAGAAACAGAAATCCTCGTTGGCGGCTTTGCCAACGATTGTGGCGCCGGCGTCAAGCATGCGCGTCACTACGGTGGCGTCGATCTCAGGAACGTACCCTTCGAATGTCGCCGAGCCGTTCATGGTCGGCACGCCGGCGACGCAGATGCAGTCCTTCACCACGATCCGTTTTCCCGCGAGCGGACCACTCGCAGCGCCGGCAATCTCAGTGACTCGCGCGAAAGCGCCGAAGGGATTGTCGGCGATGGCCGGGACGAATCCAGGCAAGCGCGCATAGCGTGGTTGAGGCAACGCGTCAGGAAGAAGATCGAGCGCGGCATACGCATCGAGTGCGCCGCGCATCATCCCGCGAAAGGCGGTGATGTCGCCGTCATCGAGGTGGAAGCCGAGATTGGAAGCGATCTCGGCAAGCTCGACCGATGACGGACCGACGATGGACATTTTTCAGAGGCCCCTTGTTTTTCGAGTTTAGTTCCGCGTCGTGGTCTTGCAAGGCAATAAGCGCGCCACCAGCGCGATCTGGCAGGCGTCTCGCGGCTACGGTATGCTGGCGAATGTTGGTTCGGGCTCTCGATGCAACTGTAGAGTGCTGAAAAGCGATAAATCAGGCTGCGCGTGAGCACGGCGTTGCGATCGTCGCCGCGCCGTCCAAGGAGTTTGTCGATGACGGCTGCCGCTGCGCAGGCCTTGAGCCGGGATGAAATACTGGCTCTCGTGCGCCACGACTACGTGCACCGTCGCGCCTATGCCGACCCGGACGTGTTCGCGTTTGAGCAGGAACGTATTTTCGGCCGCCTCTGGATTTACGTGGCCCACGAAAGCCAAGTGCCGAAGCCGGGTGATTTCGTGCGCACCCATTTCGGCAAGCACGAGGTGCTGGTTACGCGGCACCAAGACGGCGGCGTGCATGTGCTGCACAACCGCTGCCCACACCGCGGGGCGCGGCTGTGCATGGTCGATCGCGGCAACACGCGGTTGTTCACCTGTCCGTACCACGCCTGGGCGTTCCGCGCCGATGGCAAGCTCTCGGCCGTTCCACACCCACAAAGCTACCCTTCAAGTTTTAGCCTCGATGATCCGCTCAACCACATGCAGCGGATCAAGAATGTACAGAGCTATCGCGGCTTTATCTTCGCCAACCAGTCCAATGCTCCGCCGCCGTTGGCTGAACATCTCGGTAGCATGGCCGCGGTAATCGACAATCTCATTGACCGCGCCCCCGATGGCGAAGTGGAGGTCGCCGACTCGAGCTTTACGCTCGAATATCGCGGCAACTGGAAGCTACACATGGAGAACGCCAACGATGTTTTCCATCCGAGCTTCGTGCACAATTCCTCAGTGGCGCCGGCCCGCGCCGCGCCCGCAAATGCCTCGATTATCGATCAGGATCAGACGCGCGAGATGCTGCTAGCCAACGGCTTCGGTACCACCGAATGGGAAGGCATAGAGCTCAATGGCTTGTCTGGCGGACACACCTACATGGCGAGCTTTTACAAAAAGGGCGTCATCGCCAGCCAGCCGCAGGATGCGGTGTCGGAGCAGTACCGGGCGGCGTTGGCTGCGAGGCTTGGCGTGGAACGCGCGGCCGCTGTCCTGGGCGTGAACCGTTTCAACAACATCATTTATCCCAACCTCGTCCTCAATGCGCAGCAACAGCACATGCGGATCACCTTTCCGCTCGCGGTTGACCGCACTCAAGTGCGCATCCACTGCTTTCGTCTCAAAGGCGCCCCGGACGAGATTTTTCACCGCGCGATCCGCTTCCTCACCAATATCGGCTCGCCGGCGTCGATGATTTTCTCCGACGACGTCGAGATGCTTGAGCGCTGCCAACAGGGTCTGATCAAAGATGCCGGGCCGTGGCTTAATTTCTCACGCGGTCTCGATCATGACCGGCGCAACGGCGACGGCAGTGTGGGTGGCGCTGCTAGCGAGTTGCCGATGCGGGTGCAATTTGACGCTTGGGTTAAATACCTGACGCAATGACCGCATGACTTTGCCTTACGAGATCCAGCGTGAAGTCGAATTATTCCTGTTGCGCGAGGCGAAACTACTCGACGCTGGCGCATTCGAGTCTTGGCTTTCCCTTTATGCGCCCGAGGGCATCTATTGGATGCCGAGCCAGCCGGGTCAGACGGATCCGAAAGGGGTCGCCTCGATCATTTACGAGGATCATGCCATTCTCGCGATACGCGTCCGACGGCTCCAGGAAGCGCGCGCCCTCGTGCTCACGCCGATGCCGCGCACCACGCATCTCATCAGCAATATCGAAGTGGTGCCGGGCGAAACTAACGATCAATTCACCGCAGAAGCAGCCTTCATTTGCATCGAACGCCAAGGCGAAGAACAGCGCCTCTACTCCGGCCGCCAAATCCATCACCTTGTCCGCGCGAACGGATCATTCCGCGTTGCGCTCAAGCGGGTCATGCTGGTGGATTGCGATGGCCGGCATCACGCCATGACCGTACCTATTTGAAGATGCAACCCAAATGCCGGCGACACGTGTCGCGGACTAGCACAGGAGAACGAAATGGCGGGGATGGACATTAGTAAGCTCAAGCTTGGCCCGATCGGCGACCGGGTGATGTATGAAAATGAGCTGGTGCGGGTTTGGGACTTCGTCGTCGAGCCCGGCAAGAGCAAGGGCTGGCACCGTCACGAATTGCCCTACGTCATTATCCCGATGACCGAAGGCGACATCGAGCTCGAGTCGGCGCTGACCGGGGATATCGAGCGGCCGAAGGGAAAGATCGGCGAGCCGATCTGGCGGGATGCGGGCGAGGTCCACGATCTGCGGAACGTCGGCAAGAAAACGTACCGAAATATCCTGGTCGAGATCAAACAGCCCGAGTAGAGCTCGCCGAAGTTCGTATCGCGACGTGCGCGGCGCTTACAGCGATCGGGTGCGGGCGTGCGGCGTGGCGGCCCGACGCGTGGCCGTTCGCATAGGTCGCTTCGTGGTGCCGGGTTCGACGACTTCAAGGCCTCGCTCCAACGCGATCGGCTGCCCATGCGGGGTGTGCAAATAGGCGCGGCGCCACTCTTCCTTGCGTCTTGCCATTTCCTCACTCGAAGAAAGGCCTCGTTGTGCAACCAGCCGCTCGAGCGCCACGAGCCATCGGCGGTAATAGGTCGTTTCGGGGCCTTCGCCTTCCTCCGCGGGGACCTCACGCATCGCTGTAGTGAAGCTGTCTACCCACTCGCTCCAAGTGAAGACACCCTTGCGGTTCAGTGCGACGGCTAACGAGACGATTTCTGCATGCCATGGTTCGAGAAAGACCGGCTCGATTTGGCCGCCGGGAATGTCGAGCAATGGCATGTCATCGAATGCGCTCATCTCGCTGGCTCGCCGGCGGGATCGAGGTAATCGTCGAACAGATCGATCTGCAGCGTATCGCGCGCTGACGTTTCCGGACCCCACAATTCGCGCGCCGTAAAGCGTACACCGTAAACGTGCTGCGGGCGCAAGCCGAGGCCTGCGGCGTTGCTGTCCGGCAACGCAAAGATGCCATGATCGACGATGATGGTGCCTCGCTTGCCGCGAACATAGCGCGGCAGCCGCGTGTGTCCGTGCGGGTGGATGTTGCGGGCAGTGACGGTTTCGCCTGGTTTGAACCGCGACGGCGCACCGCCAGCGCTGCGCGAGGTGCCGCCCTGCTCGAGGATGACGCGCGCAACTTCGCTGGTCACTGCCGGCGTGCTATTGGACGCGGGTGTCGCCGAGCGGCCGGTGGCGAGTTCGCTTGCGGTAAAGGCCCCCTTTTCTTTGAGCAAGTCTTCGGTGCTGTAGAGCCACCGTTCGTAGTAGGTGGTTTTCAAATAGGTAAGCGGATCGACGCTTTCGGTCGCGCGGCGGATCTCGTCGACGTTGAAAAGCCCGGCGCCGAGCACGGAAAATGTGATGCCGAGAATGCGCCTTTCCCATTCGGCATGAAAGGTGCCGTTGTCGTCGGTGCGATCAACCTGACCGAAACCGTGCATCCCACCCATGTCCGCTATGCCATCCATGAGGTTCACTCAGTCAAGACGGCAGGCGGGGCACAGCGGTGCCGATCATGCAGTCGCGGGTGACCAGTGCGGCGAGTTCTTCTTCGCTCCAATTATCAGTGTCTCGGGGACGCATCGGCAGAACGAGATAACGAATCTCTGCATTGCTGTCATAAACGCGCACTTCGACGTCGTCGGGAAGATGTAGCCCGAATTCGCTCAATACGATGCGCGGCTCGATAACGACGCGCGATCGATAGGCGAACGACTTGTACCAGGTCGGGGGCAGGCCCAATGTTGGCCACGGGTAACACGAGCAGAGCGTGCAGGTGACGACATTGTGCGTCGTTGGCGTGTTCTCCAGCACCACCATTTCCTCGCCCTGGAGGCCGCCGAACTGAAGCTCGGCGATAGCCGCGGTACCGTCAGCGAGAAGACGTTCGCGATAGGCTGGATCGACCCACGCGCGTGCCACCACCTTGGCGCCGTTGCGCGGCCCGACGCGATGCTCGTAATAGTCGGCGAATTCGCCGACCACATTAGGGTCGATAAGCCCTTTCTCCACGAGCAGGGATTCCAGCGCTTTGACCCGCAGTGCCGGGTCGGACGGCGGATCGGTATGATCGTGATCGGCCATGGCGCTGTTTTCTCCGGTTCTCTTCGTCGTGGGGCGCCAGCCGAAATACCGGCGGCGGCGCGCTCCAGTCCGCCGCGTCGCATGAAAAACTAACCCGCGCCACGATTTTGCAAAGTAAAATCTTGCGACGCATGCTAACGGAGCCGCGCAAAGAGTAGCTTTGGTGGCTCGGTTCTTGCTAGTCATCGTGGCTAAATGATCGGGATCGTAGGTAAGTTAATCGCGCGCCGTTTGCTTACGGCCATACCGATCCTGCTCGCGGTTTCAGCGCTGTTATTTTGTGTCTTGCGGGTGCTTCCCGTCGACCCGGCGGCAATGTCGCTTCCGCCGACGGCGACGCTTGCGGAAATCGAGGTAAAACGGCACGAAATGGGCCTCGATAAGCCTCTCCCGGAACAGTATTTCATCTGGCTCGCCGACGCGTTGCACGGCGATTTTGGTCCCTCGATCCAGTATCGGCGCGATTCCGGTTCGCTCGTGGCCGCGACCCTGCCCGCGACAATTCAACTCTCGATTGCGGCGATGGTCATTGCAGCGATCCTCGGCGTCGGTGGCGGTCTACTCCTGTTTCGCGTGCGCGACACAGCCATGGAGCCAGTCATCGACTTCGCTTCAATCTTGTTGTTGTCGATCCCCGAGTTTCTGTGGGGGTTGATTCTGCTGTTCGTGTTTGGCGTGCTGCTTCATGTCCTGCCGTTCACTGGCCAAGTGGCGCCAGGTTTGCCGCTGCCGCGCATCACCGGCTTCCTTCTGTTCGATTCACTCCTGGTCGGGCGCCTCGATGTTTTTCTTAGTGCCATCCAGCATTTGATCTTGCCTGCGGTCGCACTCGGACTTGCCTTCTCGCCGACTATCATGCGGGTTTTGCGCTCAAGTCTTTTCGACGTGTATCACGAGGACTACATTCAGCAAGCGCGTTTGCGCGGTCTCTCGGAAGGCTACATTCTCGTTCGCCATGCATTCAAAAACGCCTCACTGCCGACGCTGACGCTGGCTGGCGTCCAGTTTGGAATTTTGTTTAGTGGCACGCTTTTAGTCGAAGTCATCTATTCGTACCCCGGCATGGGCAACCTGATGGTCGATGCCGTGCGCAATGCCGATCTGCCGCTCATCCAAGCCATCGGGCTGACGTACTGCATCGTCGTTCTGATCATCAATACGGTAGTTGACGGTCTTTACGTGGTGCTCAATCCGAAGCTGCGGTTGCGTTGATGGCCGCGCTCGCCCGTTCGCTTCGCTCGCCGCGCGTACTCATCGCGCTTGTCATGATCCTCTGCATTCTTTGCTGCGCCATTTTTGCCGGTCTGATCGCGCCGAACGACCCCGGGGACCAGAATCTGCTTTCGATCCTCGTCCCACCGACCTGGTCTCCAGGCGGCGACCCGGCTTTTCCGCTCGGGACTGACAGTCTCGGCCGTGACGTGCTCTCGCGGCTCATCTACGGCGCGCGCACCGCGATGTTGGTAGCCTTTTTTGCTTCGCTCGGCGCGATGATCATCGGCACCGTTCTCGCGCACATCTCCGGGTACTTCGGCGGCACGGTCGATTGGATCATTGGCCGGCTGGTCGACGTCTGGATGTCATTTCCGCCGGTGATCCTTTCGCTCATTTTGATGGTCGGGCTCGGCGTCGGTCTTGACCGAGTGATCTTGGCCATCATTCTCGTCGACTGGACGCGTTTCTGCCGCGTGTTGCGCAGTGAAGTATTGATCGTGACCCGGCACGATTACGTTGCCGCCGCCCGGCTGCTCGGCTTCACCCATTGGCAGGCAATCGTACGAGAGGTATTGCCGGCAACGTTGCCGCTTCTGATCACGCTCATGAGCCTGGAAATGGCGATCGCGGTAATCGTAGAGGCCATCTTGTCGTTCGTTGGTCTGGGCGTCGGCGCCAACCAGCCCGCCTGGGGGCAGATGATCGCTGACGCCCGGCAATACGTCTATCAATCGCCGTGGAATTTGCTGCTGCCGGCACTCGCGATCTTCTTCACGGTGACGGCCTTCAATCTCCTTGGCGACGGGCTGCGGCGCACACTCGACGTGCGGCTCTCTGAAAGCGGGCGCTAGATCGTGTTTGCATTACAGGCGCTGGATCTGACGGTGACCGCGCGAATTAACGGAGCCGTGGTACCGGCCATCCGCGGGCTCTCGTTCGAACTGCCGCCCGGAAAGATTCTCGGCTTAGTTGGAGAATCCGGCGCCGGAAAATCCATGGTCGGGCGTGCGATCGCCCAATTGCTCCCAACCGGCTTTGCCATCACCGCTGGTTCGCTTCTGTTCGAGGGCGAGGACCTGATGGAAATGCCGCCGCCGCGGCGCCGCGCCTTACTCGGCAGGGCAATTGGATTTATTCCGCAGCAGCCGATGACCGCGCTTAATCCGGTGATGACGGTCGGCGCGCAATTCGATGAACATTTGGCGCGGCTCGGCGAGGGCGATTACGTGGAAAGGCGAAAACGCGCGATAGCGGCGCTCGCCGCCGCGCACCTCCGCGATGCTGGTGGTTTGCTTGGTCGGTACCCGCATCAATTGTCCGGCGGGATGCTGCAGCGTGTGCTGATCGCCTTGGCCTTTTCCAGCAACCCGCGCCTCGTTATCGCCGACGAGCCGACGACAGCGCTCGACGTCACCATCCATCCGCAAATTCTCCGCCTGATCGCGGAAATGCAGCGCGAGCACACGACCGCCATCATTTTCATCACCCACGACCTTCGGCTCGCCGCGCAACTGTGCGATCAGGTGGTCGTGATGTATGCCGGCCGCGCGATCGAAAGCGGCCCTGCGCGATCGATCCTGTCGCGACCGGCGCATCCTTATACGCGCTGCCTGCAGCTTGCCAATCCGACTATGCACAACGAAAGGCGGGCTCTCTATGTAATTCCCGACCAGATGCCGAGCCTGCGACAGCTGCAAAAGATGCCTGGCTGCCATTTCGCGCCACGCTGCCCGCTGGTCGTGGAGAATTGTCGACGCATGGATCCTCCAGAGGTGTGGATCGGTGCCGACCATCGAGTCGCCTGCCTTCGCGCGGCGGATGTAGCAGCCATCGCCACTATCGATGAGGCGACGGCACCGCCGGAAATATCGGCTCGTATCGTCCTGCAGGTTGAGAAGCTGCAGAAGCGCTACAGAATAGGCGACAAATTGTTTGGCGGCACACGGCTTGTAGAGGCGGTAAAGGGCGTCTCGTTCAATATCGCTGAAAATGAATTTGTTGCGCTGGTCGGCGAGAGCGGTAGTGGCAAAAGTACCATCGCCAAGCTTCTGGTCGGACTCGAGCAGCCGTCGGGTGGGCGGATCCTACTCAACGGCGACGACTTGACCGATCCGTCGTTGCGCAGTCTCGTCCGCCGCGCCGCCAGCCTGCAGATGGTGTTTCAGGATCCACAATCGGCGCTCAACCCTCGACGGCGCATCGGCCGCATTATCACGCAGGCAATGGAAGCGGGTAGCCGCCACTCTACTTGGCAGGAACGACTGACACGAACAAAGGAATTGCTGGCTGAAGTCGGCCTATCGGAGGATTTCGCCACGCGTCTTCCCGGTCAATTGTCGGGCGGGCAGCGCCAGAGAGTCAACATTGCCCGCGCGCTTTGCAATATCCCCAAGGTACTCGTTGCCGACGAGATCGTTTCCGGACTTGATGTCTCTATTCAAGCGCAACTCTTAAATCTTTTGGCGCGATTGCGCTCCGAGCTTGGCTTCGGAATGCTTTTCATTTCCCATGACCTGTCGGTGGTCCGCCACCTGTGCTCTCGCGTGCTAGTGATGTATCGCGGAGAGATCGTCGAACAGGGCCCGATTGAAGCGGTCTTCTCCGACCCGCAGCATCCACATACGCGCGCGCTCGTCTCATCGGTGCCTCCGGATGACCCGCGAGCGGGATGGCCAGCCCTCAAAGTCGCTTTGGCCGAATACTGACTTTGAAATGAGGAGGTGACGCATGTCTCAGGACGCCGCCGACATGCTTGCGGTCGAGTTCGATGCTTATGGCGGCCCGGAAGTGCTCAAACTGCGCCGCCGGGCGGCGCCGGAACCGGGCCCCGGCGAGCTGTTGGTGCGGGTACGTGCGGTTAGCATGAACCCGGTCGATTGGAAAATCCGGTCGGGAATGTTGCAAAAGTTCTTCCCGGTGACATTTCCGGTCGTTACCGGCCGCGATGGCGCCGGCGAGGTCGTCGGTGTGGGAAGTGGCGTCGACGCGACCCTCATTGGCACGCGTGTATGTTTCCTCGCGCCGCGCGGAATAGGCACGTGGTGCGAAAGGATCGCGCTACCCGAAGCGGAGGCGGCTCCTTTCCCTGATTCGCTATCTTTCGAGCAAGCCGCATCGTTGCCGCTTGCCGGCATCAGCGCGTGGATAGCGATTGTCGAGACCGCGAATGTCACGACCGGTATGCGGGTTCTGATCCATGCCGCGGCGGGCGGCGTAGGTAGCTTGGCAGTGCAGCTTGCTCGCATTCGCGGCGCCGAGGTGATCGCGACTTGCTCGCAAGCCAATGTTGATTACGTCCAATCGCTGGGCGCCGAGGCGGTCGCCTACGACCGCACGCCATTCGAAGATGTCGTACGCGACGTTGACGTGGTCATTGACGTCATCGGCGGCGATGTGCACCGGCGCAGCTACCGCGTCGTCAAGCGCGGTGGCATCATTGTCTGTCTTCTCGCGGCGCCGTTCGAAGATCTGGCAGCGCAGTACGGCGTTAAGGTGATGGTGCCGCAGGTCCTCTCAGATCCGGCGGCGTTGAAAGAAATCATTACGCTTTTCGCCGCTGGCGAGCTAAAGCCGTGCGTCGAGCAGATCCTGCCTTTTTCAGACTTCGCCAAGGCGCAGGAGATGTCGCAAACAGGTCACGCGCGCGGCAAGACGGTTTTGGTGTTGTAGCTTCACGCCGTTCTTACGCCCGCCTCACGCAGCATCGGCAAAACGCAGTCGATGAAATATGGCAACTCGTTCTTGAAGTTGACGAATGACACTGTCGCACCCGCGAAGCCTGCCGCGCTGATCTTGACGAGTTCTTCGGCGATATGCGCAGGCGTTCCGACCAGCGGATAAGTACCAGCACCAGCGGCAAAGCGCTTACGATGCAGGCGATAGGCTTCCTCTTCGTGTGAGCCGGAGAATTTCTGCTTTTGCCCGGTGTAGAAGTCGACGCTCGCGTGATCGGCCATGGTGACTGCGTAATACTCGTAATAATCTTCGGCTTCGGACTGCGTCGGTCGGCAGACCACATGGCACGTCGTATAGACACCGATTTCGCGGCCTTCCGCTGCGGCGCGCTCCTTCATTTCTTTGACATGTTCGCGGCCTTTGTCGATGCTGACGAATGTCGTCAACAGGAAATCCGCCGCCTTGGCCGCGAAATCGCGGCCGGGCGGAGAAAAAGCGGCGTTGAGTGTGATTGGGCGTGGCAACTGCAAAGGTCGCGGCTTACCCGATACGTTTTTCAGCTGATAGTATTTCCCATCGTAGTCGAAGGGTTCTGCCGCTGTGTAAATGCGGTTGACGATATCGAACCACTCAAGTCCTTGCGCGTAGCGGTCCTCGATAAGCTTCAATCCGAACGACGCAAACTCTTCCGGATTCCACCCGCAAACGATATTCAGCCCGGACCGGCCGTTAGAAATATGGTCGAGCGTGGCGAGCGCCTTGGCGGCGAACACCGGATGTACCATCGGTACGTGAACGGTCGCCAAAACCCCGATCCTCTCGGTGACACCGGCAAGGCCGGCCGCGTGCGTCAAGGTCTCGAACGACCATTCGCGACTGTTCATCTCGCCGCCAAAACCCTTCCAGCGGGCGATGGGAAGCAAAAATTCCAACCCGGCGCGGTCCGCAAGTTGCGCCACTTCCACGGTCTCGCTCCATAGCGCCGGCCAGCGTTCGGGCACCCGCGTCAATGTGAGGCCGCCGTCGGTGTTCATCGAGAACACGCCGAGTTTGAGCCGGTTCAGCCCCAACATTGGATGACGTCGAAGCGCCGTCATGAAAGCCTTCCAATCTCAATCGCGTCCGCCCGAGCCGACGAGCCGGACTGCGAAGCTCGTCTAAGCGCATTCAGGCCTGATCGGAAGGTTCGTCAAGTGGTTACGCGGTCGGTCTCTGACTGAACTTTCGACGCCGATGCGACCGTCTTCCCGCCGCGAATGCAGGCTCCAGATTGGCTGTGCCGGCTATTTGAAAAATGATCGTTTGGGCAAAGTGGGCGCTAACCCTCAATCCTGGCGCGTCCCGGGAGTTAAGAGTTGCTTAACAAGCGGCGTGGGACGTCTGATTGGCCGGCCAAAGAGACGAATAATCAGCAGCGATTCATAGAAAAGTGAAATGTTTGTGCAACCGATAGGTCACTTGGGAGATGGCGTTGCGTAAACTCTCGCAAACTTTCAATAAGATCGGATGGAATACCGCGGCGATGCGAGAGATCACCGACGCATTGGTGCTGTTCTCCATCTCGATACTGGCCTACGTATCCGTCTCGGAGTGGGGCGGCATCGCGATTCTTGACAGAATTTCCGGCGCGCGCCTCGAAAAGCCGTCGTTCGCCTACTACGCGGGCATTGCGTTGGTGGTGTATACCGTCCGACGCGTCGTTGACCAAAGACGAGAGCGCGCGAAGCGAGTTGTGGCTGAGGGGCAGGCGCAGGCCGCGTTGATGCGGGACCCGCTGACCCAATTGCCAAACCGACGGCAATTCCATGTCGACGTCAGCACGGCATTGCACAATTCCAGCAACAAGATGAGCGTTCTGCTGTTGGGACTTCACGAATTCAAGAAACTCAATGAGGTTTATGGCCACGTCGGTTGCGACGAAGCGCTGGCGCAGGTCGGCGCGCGCATCCGCGAACGCGCCAACCCCGGCGATATCTTCGCCCGCATCGGTGATGACGAATTCGCCCTATGCCTGGCGGGCGCCGATCCCGAGACGGCCCGGAAAATCGCTTGCTCACTTGTAGAAATCGTCAAAACTCCGGTGCAAATCGGCATCGAGTATCACACCCTCGGCGCCAGCGTCGGAATAGCGCAGGCCGGGCGCGGGCACATGACGGTGGACGAACTCCTTCGTTGCGCCCATGTCGCGCTGTCGCGCGCCAGGAACAGCCGCACCGACTATTGCTTTTTCGATCCGAAAATGGACGCTTTCATCCGCGAGCGGTCGCTATTGGAGAAGGACTTGCGAGCCGCGATCGGTGGAGAGGAAATTCAACCTTATTACCAACCAGTGATCGATCTTAAGACGAGACGAATCGTCGGTTTTGAGAGTTTGGGAAGATGGCGCCATCCGGTGAGCGGGTTGATTTCGCCGGAGACGTTTGTGCCGCTCTCCGAAGAGCTGGGTCTTTTGAATGCGGTATCGGGGCAGCTTTTCGGCGATGCATGCCGTGACGCGGTCACGTGGCCAGACGATATTTCGCTGTCATTTAACTTTTCGCCATCGCAGCTCAACGATCGAAAGTTCGCCGATGCCGTCCTTACGGTCTTAGCGGATGCTAGGTTGCCAGCGCATCGGCTCGAGGTGGAGATCACCGAAAGCGCCATCGTCGCAGACCTGGAGGCAACGCGTCACGCCTTGCAGTCCTTGCGCAATGCGGGTGCGCGCGTAGTGATTGATGATTTCGGCACTGGCTATTCGAGCCTTTATCATCTCTACGAGTTGCGGTTCGACAAGCTTAAGATAGACCGGCGATTTGTGCAGGGACTGACGACGTCCGGCGAAAGCCAAGTTTTCATGCGGGCAATCGTCGGCCTGTCGAAAGGGCTAAATTTGTCCGTTACCGCCGAGGGCATCGAGACTGAAGCACAGGCTGCGGCTGCGCTTCACCATGGCGTACAATACGGACAGGGCTTCCTGTTCGGGCGCGCCGTCCCCGCCAACCAAGTTTTGCCGATGCTTTCCAATGGGCCGAAAGCGCTCGCCGGGTGAAGATTAGCCCTTCACCTCCGCGTCGTTCCGCCTCGGAGGGTTTATCGTCCCTATAGTCGACTGGCGCCGAGCGCGTCTGGGCCGCCCAAATAGGCCGCTAATACCTCCGATTGCGCGGTTACCTCGTGCGGGGGGCCGTCGGCGATTTTTGCCCCGTAATTGAGCACCACGACACGATCAGCAAGGTCGGAAACCATCTGCATGTCGTGCTCGACCCAGACAATAGTGGGTCCAAGGTCGTGCATGATACGAAGGATGAAGCGGGCAAGATTTTCCCGCTCCTCACGGATTAGCCCGGTGCACGGCTCGTCGAGCAGCAGCAGCCTTGGCTCGCTGGCCATCGCGCGTGCCACGCCGACGATTTTCTGCATGCCATAGGGCAACGCGCCGACCGGCGTGTTGCGATGCCGATAGAGTTCGAAGAAGTCGATTACGGCCTCGATCTCTCGTCGCGCGTCGAGTTCTTCCTTTCGCGCACGCCCGAGATAAATACCGCTCAGCAATGCACCGGCGCGGAATGAACGATGGCGGCCGATGAGAAGGTTTTCCATCACGGTGAGATGCGCAAACAATTCGGCGTGCTGAAATGCTCGGCCGACGCCACGTTCGACCATGTGCCAAAGCGGTTCCTTGGCGATCTTTTTGCCGTCCAGAAGAATCTGTCCCTCGCGCGGGTGGTAGATGCCGTTGACGCAGTTGAGCATTGCGGTCTTGCCGGCGCCATTCGGGCCGACGAGCGCGATCAACTGTGACGGGGATGCTTCGAAAGAAACGGAACGGAGCGCTTGGATGCCGCCGAAGCGCAGTGTCACGTCCTTGACCTCTAGGTGCGCGCCCTTTTTCTTCATCCCCACCATCGCCGTTTACGCGTGTATTGGCGGATGTTGCGGTAGCTGCCGGTGCGGCCGTCGCCGAGGTAAAATTCACGCATGTCCTGATGACTGAGCAGCCGGTCAGCCTCGCCCTTGAACACGACGCGACCGTTCTCCAATACGTACCCGAACGATGCAATTCGCAGAGCGGCGGCAACGTTCTGCTCGACAATCAACATAGTGAGACCGAGACTTTGATTGATGGTGCGCAGAATTTCCATGATTTCGTTGGTGACGATCGGGGCGAGCCCGAGCGAAAGCTCGTCAATTAAAAGCAACTTAGGCTCGCAAACCAGGGCCATTCCGATGGCGAGCATTTGCTTCTCGCCGCCGCTTAAATAACCCGCGACCTGTTTCTGCCGCTCAGCGAGCCGCGGAAAATAATCGAAAACCGAATTTCGAATCGCATACCGTCTCGACGTCACGCTGAAGTCGAGATTCTCGCGAACGGTGAGCGTGTGGAACAGCTTCTCGCGCTCGGGCACCAGAACGACTCCGCGCCGCGAGATTTGATGCGGCAGGAGGCCACGAAGCGATTGGCCGGCGAACAGAATTTCGCCGTCGGTGACGGCGACGTCCTCGGCTGGGAGGAATCCCGAAACCGCGCGCAGTGTGGTCGTCTTCCCAGCGCCATTGCTGCCGATCATGGCAACGATACTCCCAGGCGCAACTTCGATGCTGACGCCCTGAATGGCAGTCGCGACATCGTGATAAACGACTTCGAGCTGGCGCACGTTCAGCAGCGGCGCGGCTGACGCTGCCTCGCTCATCGCGCGCCGCTCGGCTTGATTTCGCGATAGCGGAACGGCCAGCGCTCGAAATACGTTGCGATGCGGCGATAGATTTCAATCAGACCGTCCGGCTCCAACAATAGGAAGCCAATAATCGCCGCTCCGATTGCCGCTTCCTGTACGCCGAAGATGCCCGTGCCGAAATGCCAGGGTAGGGCGTCAAAAGCGCGCTGGACCGCGAACGGCAAAAGCGTGATGAAGACCGCGCCGAACACGGAGCCGACGACCGAACCCATGCCGCCGACGATAATCATGGCGAGATAAATGATCGCGAGTTCCAGCGTGTATTCCTCGACGGTCACTACCGTCGTGAAATAAGCACCGAGACTGCCGGCAAGCGCGGCAAGCGCTGCCGAGATGGTGAAAGCCAGAAGCTTGTAGCGCGGAACGTTTACGCCCGCGGTTTCAGCGGCGATGTCGCGATCGCGGATCGCGACCCAGGCGCGCCCGATATAGCTCCGCGCCAGATTGAGACTGAACATCAACACAGCGGCCACCGCGATCAGCAGGGCGTAATACCACCCGCGCTCGCTGGTCAGTTTGAACCCCTCGATGGATGGCGGCGGCACCGTAATGCCCGCGGACGCGCTGGGACCGACAATAGCTTGATAATTTGTCAGCACGTAGATGATGGCGTAATGCATCGCCAGAGTAGTGATGGCGAGATAGATCCCGCGAAAACGCAAGGCCGGGAGCCCGACGAGGAAGCCGACGGCAGCTCCGGCGCAACAGCTTGCTGGAATCGCGACGAAAAACGGCATGCCATAGCGCTGCGCCAGAATGGCGGTACTAAATGCACCTATGGCCATGAAGCTAGCTTGACCGAGCGATAGTTGCCCGCAGTAACCCGTCAAAAGATTGATGCCAATCGCGCCGATTACCGCGATCAGAGAGAGATTCATCAAATGCAGAAAGTAATCGCCGCTGAACACCGGAAGGCACAAAACCACGGCGACAACAATTGCGATTACCGCGCGCTGGTAAGGCTCCGGCAACATCCGATTTGCCTGCGCATATGAAACTAGAAGATATGGGCTCGGCTTGGCCACCAGTTTCCCTCAAACGCGATTGATCTCTTCGACCGTGCCGAACAACCCCCAAGGCCGCCAACTCATCACGATTAAGAGAATAAGGAATGGGACGGTCTCAGCGAGCGTTGGGCTGATCAGACGAGCGGTGAGATAGGTAGCCGCGGCGACGAGCAGGCCGCCGATAGCCGCGCCGCGCAGACTGTCGAGGCCGCCCACGAGCGCCGCAGTCAGCCCACTGAGCCCGATGATGGTGCTTTGCGGGCTCAGCATTGAGCGCGAGCCGAACAAAACGCCGGCCAATGCCGCGGAGAATACCGCCACGCTCCATGCGATCGCGAGAATAAGATTGATGTTGACCTGGCGTTGTGCGGCTAGCAGCGGATTTTCCGCAGCGCCGCGGAACTGTCTGCCGAGACGCGTGAGCTGAAAGAATATAGCCAACGCCGCAAATGCGGCAGCGCAGGTCAGGACCGAGATAACGTCGATCCAACTGATCCGGCCGCCGCCGGCAAAGTTGTAAAGTGCTTGCCGCCCGATCGGGATGCCGACGCTGCGTGAATTCCAGATCACGACAATGGCGGCCTTCAAGATAATGGCCAAGCCAATAGTGACCATCGCGGCGACAAAAGTCGGCCGCCCGAGCAGACGCCGCATCAGCGCAAAATATATGACGACTCCGAAAAGCGCGCTTGCCGTCGCCGCGACTACGATCGCGGTGAATA
This sequence comes from Xanthobacteraceae bacterium, assembly GCA_036845025.1. GTDB lineage: Bacteria > Pseudomonadota > Alphaproteobacteria > Rhizobiales > Xanthobacteraceae > BOG-931. The sequence continues at coordinate 27,733 of DAIUEQ010000001.1, forward strand.
AGGAAAGAGCGGTCAGCGTCGTGCCGGTGAGGAACCCCGCCGAATGAAAGACGTAGGCGCCCACGATTGCCAATTCGCCGTGGGCGAAATTGATCACGCGGGACGCCTTATAGATGATGACGATACCGGCCGCGAGCAGGGCGTAGGTGCTGCCCAGCGCAAGGATGCTGACCAAAAGCTCCACTGCTTCGCCGGTCTTGCTTTATTTCGCTGGAAACTCAAGACCGGTTTTCTTCAGCCAATCGCCGACGCCGACGAACTTGTCGGTTTCCCAGTGGTAAAGCCGCCAATACGTCGGACCGTAATGGTTGTCGGCAGACATCTCGATTGGGCCGCCGGTCAGACCCTTGGTATCAAGCTTCACGCTCTGCATCGCTTTGTCGAGGCCTTCACGCGTGCACTCGGCGCCGCAATTCTTCAGCGCCTGCTCGGCGAACATGCCGAGCACCCAGCCCGTCACATGCATGCTAGTCGGGTTGGCGATCCCGTATTTCTTCGCCGCGGCGGCGAGATCGGACATGCCGGGAGCGTTGTCGGTCGGCACCGCGTAGCGGGAAACCATGTAGATGTTTTCGCCACTGCCGGCTTGTGCCGCGGCCTGCCGCGCGGTGTCTTCCGACGCTCCGTACGCGGCGATGATGTAGGGTCCAGCATAGCCAGCGCCACGCAACGCCGCGATCACGCCGATGTTCTGCTCGGCTCCGTAATGGCCGACGATCATTGCCGGTTTCATCGCCGCTGCCGTCTGCGCGAACGGAGTGAAGTCGGCGGTACGTACGGGGAAAAGGACTTCGTCCCAGGTATATCCTTCTTTTTCCACGGCGAGCTTATTGTGGTTGTTGGCGGCGCGGCCTCCGACGCTGTCGAACGTGATCCCGACGACCTTGCCACTCGGAACGATCCGCTTCTGCAGCGTGCCGATCGCTTCGCCGGCCACTTCAAACGTCACGCCGGTGCTGAAATAGTCCGGCTTGGCGGGGGGCAGTGCGTCGAGAATGGCGCTGAACGTGCTCGCTACCGGAACGCCGACCTTCTGCATTTCGGCAATGACCGGCGCTTGGGTACTGCTCAGGCTCAGTCCGAAGATGCCAAGCACCTCATTGCTCTCGACTTGCTTTTTGGCGGCGGCAACGGCACGGTCCGCGCGCAGCCCGTCGTCATCAATTGTCACATTGACCTTGCGGCCATTAACGCCACCGCGCCCATTGAGCGCCTTGATGTAAAGTTCGAATCCTTGCCACGTTGGCGTATATGAACCTGCGAGCGGGCCCGACAGGTCGGTGATATAACCGATCTTATAGTCCTGAGCGCGCGCGCCCACCGTCGCGGCGCATGCGGCAGCGAGCACGACAAACGCCGTGCCGATTACTCTCACGTTGTACATCATATCCTCCCTAAGCTTCGACTTTTTGTTTGGTGCGGCGAGATTGCGCGGCATTTTCGATCGTCGTGTGCCCGCCGTCATCGCCGTACATCTCGTCAATCAGCGATGCGAACATAGATGCAAGGTGCTTGCGTTTGACTTTGCGGGTCGGCGTGGTGTCGCCCTCTTCGGGATCAAGCTCCTTGGGAATAATGCGAAATTTTTTTACCTGTTCGACCCGCGACAATTGATCGTTGACCGCAGCAATCTCGCCTTCCACCAGGGCGACGACGGCGGCGTGCGAGGCAAGTGACGTGAACCCCGTGTAGATCACCGTGTTGCGGCGCGCCCACTCTGACACGGTGCTGTAATCGATCTCGACGAGGGCGCTCACAAACTTGCGGCCATCGCCGATCAGGGCCGCCTCGCTGATATACGGGCTGCTCTTGAGCAGGCTTTCAATTTCGCTCGGCGCAATATTCTTGCCGCCGCTCGTGATCATGATGTCCTTCTTGCGGTCGATAACACGCCATTCGTTCGTCGCATTGGCTTCGACGACATCGCCGGTGTGCAGCCAACCATCGATCAGGACTGCCGCCGTCCCTTGCTCGTTTTTCCAATAGCCGCGGAACAAGCCAGGGCCGCGCACCAAAAGCTCGCCGTCATCGGCGCGGCGCACTTCTCGCGGCAGAATCGGCAACCCGCCCTTGTCCGGTGAGGGAAACGCTGGGCCTTGGCAGAGCACGTATCCGCCTTCAGTTATCCCATAGAGATTGCGCACGTTGACGCCCCAAATCTGCCACGTCTCCTGGATTTTTAGTGGCAGGGGCGCTCCAGCACACAGTATCGCCTCAACTCTGGAAAGACCGATCTTTCGCAGTAGCGGCTGGAAGACGACGATTGTTGCAATCGCGTTGAGTAATGCGACGAAAGCGCCGGGCTTTCGCCCAGCCCAGCGAGACTGGCGAAAACGCGCGCCTATTGCCATGGCCCAATGGTACATGTGTCGCTTGACCGACGAACTGCGCTGAATTCCAACGGCCACCTGCGATGCGATCTTCTCCAGAATGCGCGGGACCACATTGAGGAATGTCGGTTGCACCTCGTAGAACGTACCAAGCAGGTCCTCGACCTCCTCGCCGATGTGGGGAATGACTTCCGCTACGAGAGGTAGGTAGATCGACATCGAGCGCTCGATCAGGTGTGCCATCGGCAGATGTGCGACCGCGCGGTGCTCGCCGGTTCGAAGCTCCGGGAACGCCTCCAGATACGAATTGGCAAAGCCCCACATTAGCGATGCGTGGTCGTGCATAGCTCCCTTCGGCGGTCCGGTCGTTCCGGAGGTGTAGACCAGGACGGCGATGTCGTCGGCGCCGACGCTTGCGGCCCGTTCTGCCAGAAAGGTCTCCCGATCGGGCATTGCCGCCTGGCGGTCCCGGCCGAGCGCGAGGACTTCTTGAAAGCTGATCAGTCGGTCATCGGTATACTGAAACAACGCACGGGTATCGAACACGATGATCTTGCGGATCCGCGGCACGCGGCTCGCGGTGTTGAGAAGCTTATCGACGAATTCCTGGTTCTCGGCGCAGAAGAACTCGGCGTCACCATTATCGAGCTGATATTCGACCTCGCTGACCGAACAAGTCGTGTAAATGCCGTAGCAGACGGCGCCGCCGCACAACGCCGCCATGTCTGCAACAATGAATTCCCAGCAGGGGTCGGCCATGGCGGCGACCCGGCTGCCGCGACGCAGCCCCAGCGCTTCAAGCCCAGCCAGAAAGTCCGTCACCAGGCGGTGGTAATGCCGCCAGGTGATCTCGTGATAGATGCCTTGATCCTTGTAGCGTAGCGCGACGCAGTTGGGCGTCGCCGCACAGCGAGCGAGAAACCATTGTGGAATGCTCCGGGTCGTAAGCTCCGGAGCCCGCAGCTTGTTGTACCCGTGCACGTCGCCCCCGCGCTTACCTCACGTTCACCCAAACGCTCTTCTCCTGCGTGACCTCGCGCATCACGGAGAAGCCCATTTCGCGTCCATAACCGCTTTGCTTGTAGCCGCCGTACGGCGCCATCGAGCTGACAGCCCCCCACGTGTTGACCCACACATTGCCGGCTTCGAATGCTTGCGCCGCGCGCATGGCGCGTCCGACGTCGCGGGTGATCACGGAAGCGGCGAGCCCGTATGAACAGTCATTGGCCAACGCCAGCGCTTCGCCTTCTTCTTTGAAGGTCAGCACGGACAAAACCGGTCCGAAAATCTCCTCACGGGCGATCTTCATCGAGTTCTGCACTCGGTCGAAAATGGTCGGGCCGACGAAGTGTCCTTTTTCGTTGAGCCCCTTTGGATCTTCGCCGCCATAAACAAGCTGCGCGTCGGCTTTGCCACTGTTGATGTAGCCGACGACGCGGTCCTTCTGCTTGGCCGAGATGAGCGGGCCCATGGTCGTCGCTGGATCCATCTGATAGCCGAGGCGCACCTTCTTCGCGGCCTCAATCACCTTCTCAAGTACTTTGTCGTGCACTTTTTCGTGCAGGAACAAACGCGAGCCCGCGGTGCAGACTTGTCCTTGGTTGCTAAAAATGGACATGGCGGCGACCGAGGCCGCCTGATCAATCGGTGCGTCCTCATAAACGATGACGGCGCTTTTGCCGCCGAGCTCGAGGCCTACGGGCTTGAGCGTGGCTGCGGCTTCCGCCGCGATACGTTTACCGGTGACGGTGCTACCAGTGAACATGATCTTGGCGACCATGTGATGCTGCACCAACGCCAGTCCGGCGACGCTGCCATAGCCTGGCACGATGTTGACGACCCCCGGCGGAATACCCGCCTCCTGGCAGAGTTTGCCGATATACATGACAGAGAGACACGCCTGCTCCGCTGGTTTGAGAACCACGGTGTTACCAGCCGCGATGGCGGGCGCGATCTTCCAGATCGCCTGCAGCAGCGGATAGTTCCAGGGAATGATGCCGCCGATGACACCGAGCGGCTCGCGTAGCGTCATGTTGATGTAGGGGCCGGGGACCGGGACCGTCTGGCCTTCGATCTTGGTGGCCATGCCGGCGAAATACTCAAGTGCGTCGATCGCGGTCACGGCGTCGATCGCTTTAGAATCACGGATCGGTTTGCCGGCATTGATTGATTCTAGTTCGGCTAGTTTGGGCGCGTGCGCCTCGACCAGCTGAGCCAGCTTCATGATCGCTTTGGCGCGCGCTGCTCCGGTCTTCTTGCGCCACGCCGGATAAGCCGTAAGCGCAGCGCGCACGGCTTTCTCGACGTCCTCCTCATCACACTCGGCAAGTTGCCCGCAGATGTCACCGTTGCCGGGGTTGAAGGTTGGAAACGTCTTGCCGCTAATGGCTGGAACGAACTCGCCGTTGATGAAGGCGCCCCATGTTTCCGGTTTGAATTCGGCGACGGTCTGCGTTTCGACCTTGTTCATGGGGTTCTCCTGTCCTCGTTATCGGTTGCTTTTGGTCGACCAACCCGGTCGGCTAGTGGCGCAGCACGCCGGTCTTATCGACTTCGGTGCGCAACGCCTCAAGTTCCGCCTTGGTTGGCGGCTCGACGGAGCCAACCTTCGTCGCGGTCTTCACTTCGAAACCGGTATTCGCCTTTATATCGTCGACGGTCACGCCGGGGAACGTCATGTAAAGTCGCGCCTCGAGCGTATCGGGATCGAAATCGAAGATGCATTTTGGCGTCACGATCCATTTTGGGCCGTCGCCATAAAACTCGTTCTCGCGGCACACCTTTTTGCCCGGATGCGAAATGTAATCCACGCTCTCGACCAAGCGGCGCTTGTCGTGCGCGGTGAGAAACACGTAGGTGTCCCGTACGCCGACGGCGATATCGTTGATGCCGATGGTGCCGGGGCCGCGGAACGACATCTTGCCGTCCTTGCCGGCGAGACCGATCATATTGGTATTGCCCCATTTATCGGCCTGGATGCCACCGACAAAGAATTTGTCGGCAAACCAGAAGTGATTGACGTCGCGGTACTCGCTGCCGTCCTTGTAGTAGTCCTTGCCGCCCGGTGCGCCGTAGAACAGAAAAGTGTCGGGATGGTCATGCACCGATTCAGCGTAGCGGATCAGCTCGTAGCCGGTTGACGTCTTCGGCAGCTCCGGCACGTCGACGTCGGTGACCTGACAGAGCGTCACCGAACCGCCGAGCTGCAGCTTCAGATTCGGCGCATGCGTCTTCTGCGCCAACATCGTCGCAGCAAAGAAGATCTCGGTGTGCGCGCCCGAGGTGATCTTGTCGGTATCCTCGATCTCGCGCGAGAACACGACCGCCATCATTTCTTTCCAGGAATAATCGCTCATCTATCGAACTTCCTTCAATTTCGTGACCGCAGAATGCCAATCGCTGGTTACCAGCTGACGATGGGGTGGGTGTAGAGGCTCAAGAGCTTCTTGATCCCGACCGTGTCGAGATAAGCGTAGTGATCACGGATGTGCCGTTTGAGGTAATCGTCCCACATCTTGCTGTCGCCTTTGCGATTGGCTTCGCTGCATTTGACGTAATCGAGGATGAAATCGACATCCTCTTTGTAGAACCCGTGCGCGGCATAGGGATGGCCGCCATAGGGGGCCTCGACCACCACATCGGCGTAGGCGATCGTTGTCATAAAGGGGTTTTTGCGGATGACCGAGTTGGGAACGACGCGTTCGGTCTGAGTCATAATGCGGTTGGCCGCTCGCGCCATCCAACGATCGCCGAAGCGGGCGCCGAGATGCTGGCCGTTGCCATAAGCGTCAGACCATCCGACGTGGATGATCGCCCAATCCGGCCGCAGCGGTGGGACGGCGAGGATCTTTTTCGTCTTCCCGATCGGGTCGATGAATTCGACAAGATCCTTGTTAAGCTTCGGAATACTGGTCCCGACGCCGCCGCGCCAGGCGAAAAACTCCTGGCCTGAAGCAGCGGCAAAAAAGCCGGCGTAGAGGAGATATTCGCTGGTCTCGGCGATTTCGATCTGCCCGGACTCGGCGTATTTGCGATAGTTATGACCGATTGGGCAGTACATTTCCTGTCCGACGTAAGGCGCGATTAGCTTTTTGACGCAGCCAGCGCCGATGAGAAGGTCGATCTCGAGCCCGGCTGTCGCTGAGGCAACGATAGTGAGGTTTTTCTTTCCTGTGCGGATCATCTCGCGCACAATCGCCATCGGGTGATTGTCGGCGCCGAACCCTCCGATTGCGACGGTTTGCCCGTCCTTGATCAGCGCTACCGCATCCTCGATGGACTTAGTGACTTCTTTTCTCTTTTTGCTCACCGCAATTCCTCGTTTTTCTCAAAGTTACGCTTCAGGATTTTAAGATCGTGCAGCAATAGACCGCGGAGTCCTGCCCGAGCAGGAGCCCGCCTTGGTTTTGTGCCAAGGTGACTTTCGGCCGCTTCTCGATCTGCCGCTCGCCGGCTTCGCCGCGCATTTGCCAGACGAGTTCAGCGATCTGTAAGAGCCCGGTTGCGCCAACCGGATGTCCCCGCGAGCAGAGCCCGCCGCTTGGATTGACCGGCAACCGGCCGTTCAGTGTCGTCACGCCTTCGTCAATCAGCTTTGGTCCGTCGCCAGGACCGCAGAGCCCAAGCCGCTCGTAGAGCATGAGTTCGGCCGGCGCCATCGCATCATGAAGTTCGATCGCATCGAGGTCCTCTGGCCCGATGCCCGCTTGCTCATAAGCGGCCTGCGCGGTAGTGGCGGCAGTGTCCAGTCGCTCATCGTCAGGCAGCCGGTAAACGCCGGAGCGCAGTGTGCAGGCGGCGATGCGAATTGGTTGTTTGGCGGTGAATTTCTTCGCCGCGTCGAGCGAACACACGACTGCCGCGGCCGCGCCGTCCGAAATCGACGAGCACATGTAGAGCGTGAGTGGATCGACGACAACGCGAGACTGTACGACCTGCTCAATGGTCAGCTGGCGGCGATGCTGCGCCAGCGGATTGAGCGCGCCGTTAGCTGAGTTCTTCACCGCGGGCTTGGCAAAATCCTCGATCGTCCAGCCATATTCCGCCATCCGCGATTTGAGATTGATCTTCGGATGAATTGCATAGCTCGTGGTGAACTGCATTCCCATTCGAGAAAGATCGAGTTCGGAAACGCCAGAAAGAGCGCCGATGGTGCGAGCGCTGTCGCCGATGAACATTTTTTCGGCGCCCAGCGCGAGCGCCACATCCGCTGCGCCAGACGCGACCTCGAGCCAGGCCCCGCGCAAGGCCGTCGCGGCACTGGCGCAGGCGTTCTCGACATTAACGATCGGAATGCCCGTGATGCCGGAGTGCTGCAGTAGAACTTGCCCGCGTACGCCTTCCTGTCCAGTCAGAAGACCGCCCAGCGAGTTTCCGACATAGGCGACCTCAATATCGGCGGGTCGCACCCCAGCGTCGTCGATCGCATTCCACACCGCCGGATAGGCTATGTCTTTCAGCTCCTTTCCGGCGAATTGGCCGGTCGCGTGAGCGCCGACACCGATGATGGCAACGTCACGCATCGCCGTGAGCCTTAGCCGGCACGTATTTGTAGGAAAGGATCTCCTTGTTCTCGGGTGTGTCCGCCAGCGGTTCGATCACGAGCTGCATCTCCATGCCGTCATCGAGGACGCCGTCCTCGACCGGGCACTCGGCGCCGATCAGCGAAAAAATGCGCGGGCCTTCGTCGAGGTCGATAAACGCCTGAAAGTAGGGCGCGTTGAAGCCTTTTGGTGCAAAGCGCGCGATAGTGTGGCTGTAGAGCCGTCCCCTCCGTCCTATCTCTATGTCGCGCATGGCACCGTTGCGGCCGCATGAGGGACAGACCGGCATCTTCGGAAACACCACTGTTCCGCAACCGTCGCACTTGGCGCCAACGAGCGCGGGCGCTCGCTCCGGATCGGATGGCGATGCGATGCCGGGTGAATAGGATACAGTCACGCCAATACCTGCCAGCCGTGTCGGCGCGCGGTTAGACGCCCAAGTGTCTTTTGAGCGACCGGAAGCCGGCGTTGAATACGCGCGCCATGAATTGCTCGCCTTCCTCCTCCTTGCCCTTTTCCGTCTCGAATTCGGTCGACCACTCGCCGAGCGTTCCGTAAACGTCGGTGATCGGCCGCAACCGCATGCTCGTTCGGATATTTTTGACGGGCAGGGGACCTTCTAGAACGGAATAGGTGATCAGAAATTCTTCCGGCGAGAGCGCTTCCAGCCGTTCACGCAGCACATCCTTCGTCCCGGCCATTGTGAGCTTGCGGACCGCGCCGAGTTCCTTGTCCTTCTTACCCGGCTCGATCACGCTGTCCTTCATGCCCGGCATCCAGGCGGGCAATCCGTTAAAATCGCTCACCACGCGCCATACGCGCTCGAGCGGCGCACTGATCACCGTGCTTACGAAAGCTTTTGGCATTTCCTCGCCCGTTCCTGGCTTTGCATTTTTCTTCGCGCGCCACGGTTAAACGGCGCCGGGTGGATTTATGGTATAACGATGTTCCAACTTGTCAAGCGCGCGCGCCTGGCCGCTGGTTCCCGGTCGCGAAAAGAACGGCGCCCTGCTGAAATGGCGCTGCGACACTTGCCCATCGACACCGCAACATTCTAGAATAGCGTTATACCAAAATCGGCCCGGCGCTTATTGAACGTCAGCCGCGGCAAACACGGGGGAGGAGCATGCGCAAGTTGGCGATATCTGCGGCCGTCGTGCTGATGGCGACGGCGGCGGCGCATGCCGAGATCAAAATCGGCGCCGTCCTTTCAGTCACCGGACCGGCTTCGTTCTTGGGAGAACCTGAGAAGAAGACGCTGGAGATGTATGTCCGCGACATCAACGCCCACGGCGGCGTACTTGGCCAGCAGATCACTACTGTCGTTTACGACGATGGCGGCGACGCGAGCAAGGCGCGCACCTTCGCGACCCGGCTCGTCGAAGAAGACAAAGTCGATGCGGTGCTCGGTGGGTCTGCGACTGGTCCGGCGCTGGCAATGGCGCCGGTATTCGAGGAGGCCGGCGTTCCGTTTATCGCGCTCGCGGGGGCGGCGGCGATTGTCGTTCCGGTACGCAAATGGGTATTCAAGACCCCGCACACCGAGCCGATGTCCTGCGGAAAGATTTTTGACGATCTGAAGAAACGCGATCTCACGAAGATCGCCATGATCTCGGGTACTGACGGTTGGGGCAAGGCGATGCGCGCCGAATGCCTGAAAATGGCGCCAGACTTCGGTATCGCTGTCCTCAAAGACGAGACCTATGGCGCGACCGATACTGACATGACGCCGCAACTCACCAATATAAAAAACACACCAGGCGTTCAGGCGGTCGTCAATTGTGGTTTCGGCCAAGGCCCGGCGATTGTCACGCGCAACTATCGGCAGTTGGCGATTGCGGTGCCGTTGTACGAGAGCCATGGCGTATCGTCCAAAAGCTATATCAAGCTCGCCGGCGATGCGGCCGATGGCGTACGTCTACCTGCCGCGGCGACCCTGGTCGCGGAGAAATTGCCCGACAGCGACCCGCTGAAGAAAGTGGCATTGAATTACAAGACCAAATACGAAAAAGAGACCGGCGAACCGGTATCGACCTTCGGCGGGCACATGTACGACGCCCTGATGATCCTCGTGCAAGCCATGGAGCGCGCCAAAACCACGGAAAAGGCGGCGGTTCGCGATCAAATTGAGAAGACGAAGGGTTTTGTCGGAACCGGCGGCGAGGTCAACATGTCGGCGACCGATCATCTTGGACTCGATCTCACGGCGTTCCGTATGTTGGAAATCAAGAACGGCGACTGGGTCCTGGTGAAATAACCCGTCGCTAACGAGGCGGATGTCAATCATTTCGCCCTTTGACGCCTCGTCGGCATCGGCGGGGCGTAAAAGGTCAAATTCGGCGCCTCGCGCGGTCGACTACCATGTCGGAATTGCTGCAGTTTACATTCTCGGGTCTGACTGTCGGCGCGATCTATGCGCTCGTTGCGCTCGGCTTCACCCTGATATTCAACACCTCGCAAGTTATAAACTTCGCCCAAGGCGAATTTGTCATGCTTGGCGGCATGGTGACTGTCTTCGGAGCCGCCGCCGGCATTCCCCTACCGTTAGCCGCGCTGCTCGCCGTCGTCGTTGCGGTCTTGTTCGGCGTGGCGCTGTACCGGTTCGCCATCGCGCCTGCGCGTGGCGCGTCACCCGTGACGCTGATCATCATTACCATCGGCGCGTCCATTATGATGCGCGGTATTGCTGCCGTCGTTTTCGATAAGAACTTTCATGGTTTTGCTTCGCCGCTCGGGGATGCGCCGTTGAAGATCGGCGGCGCGGCGATCCTGCCGCAGAGCCTCCTCGTTTTTGCCGGTGTCGCGTTTATCGTCGCCGCGCTCTCGATTTTTCTCAAGCGAACTCTTACGGGAAAATCGATGCTGGCGACGGCCGACAACCCGCTGGCGGCGCGGCTCGTCGGCATCGACACCTCGCGTATGATCGAGATCTCATTTGCAGTCTCGGCGACGATCGGTGCGGTCGGAGGAATTCTTGCAACGCCAATTGCGCTAACCAGCTATTCGACGGGCACCTTCCTGGCATTGAAGGGATTCGTCGCGGCTATGCTGGGCGGGATGGGTAGCCCGCTGGGAGCGGTCATCGGCGGATTGCTGCTTGGCCTGATCGAGCAACTCGGCGCCGGGTATCTGTCCTCGCAATACAAGGATGCGATCGCGGTCGTCGTTTTGCTGCTCGTTTTATTTATCAGACCAAGCGGCTTGTTCGGCAAAGCCGGGATCGAGCGCGTCTGATGCGCCATCGCTTGTTTGCCCACGCTTATTGGCTCATCGGCGGACTGGCGATTGTAATGGTGTTGTTGCCGGTGATGGCCCCAGGCGCCTTCTATTTGCGCGTTGCCGCGCTGGTCTATATCAATGCAATCGCTGTCATCGGCCTCAACCTGCTTATGGGCTATGCCGGACAGGTGAGCCTCGGCCACGCCGGTTTTTTCGGCATCGGCGCCTACGCCGTTGGTCTCGGCCCTGCGGTGTTCAGGCTGCCGGTCTGGGCCTCACTACTTGCCGGCGTCGCTTTATCCGGGGTCGTGGCTTTCATTGTGGGCCGTCCGATCCTCAAGCTCCGCGGCTTTTACCTTGCCGTCGCGACGCTGGGACTCGGGCTCCTGATCTGGATGTTCTTAAACAACCAGTCGGACCTGACCGGTGGGCCCAACGGCATGCAAGTGCCGCGGCTTGTGTTGTTCGGCTGGCGAGCGGTCGGGACTTCCACCTGGTACTGGATTTCCGCCGCAACGCTTTTATTTGCCGCGTACCTTGCAATCAACCTCATCGATAGTCCTACTGGTCGGGCGTTCCGCGCCATTCACGACAGCGAGATCGCCGCGCGCGTGCTCGGCGTTGATATCGTTCGATACAAGCTTTTGGTATTTGTACTTTCTGCAGTTTACGCGGCCGTCGCTGGATCATATTTAGCGCTATTCGACGGTTTTGTGACGCCGGACTCGGCTTCTTTCCTCCGTTCGATCGAATTCGTCGTCATGGCCGTTCTCGGCGGCCTTGGTTCCGTTTTTGGCAGTATTGTTGGCGCGGCGTTGCTCGTCGTACTTCCCCAGGCGCTTACCTCCTTTCACGAATATGAGGAGATTGTACTGGGGCTGATCATGATCGTGTTCATGATCTTTCTTCCAGCGGGCATCGTCCCTTCATCGCTTGCGCGTTGGCGCGGGAGGGCCGCGTGACCGCTTTGCTGGCGGTGGAAGATGTCGCGGTCGCCTTCGGCGGGGTCCGCGCCCTGTCCGGTGTGTCGCTGCAGATACACCGCGGCGAGGTCTTCGCCGTCATCGGCCCGAACGGCGCGGGCAAGACGACATTGTTCAATGCTATCTCAGGCCTCTGTCGGCCGGAGCGTGGACGTATCAGCATCAATGGCCGAGAGGTTACTGGATTGCCACCGCACCGCCTCGCGCGGCTTGGCTTGTCGCGGACGTTTCAGAATTTACAGATATTTTTCCGCATGAGCGCCGCCGAGAACGTGATGGTGGGCCGGCATATGCACGAGGACCGTGACGTGCTGGCGCACATGCTGGCGCTTCCATCGGTACTGCGGCAAAATCGGCAAACGCGAAAAGCTGCCGATGAACTTCTGGCACTCGTCGGTCTTGAAGCTTGGGCTGACAAACCGGCCGGAAGTTTGCCTTACGGTGCTCTCAAGCGGCTCGAAATCGCGCGCGCGATGGCTGCCGAGCCCAGTCTTCTGATGCTCGACGAACCCGCCGCCGGCTGCAATCCGATCGAGACCGAAGAAGTCGATGCCGTTCTCAAGACAATATCAAGGCGCGGCGTTACCATCGTTCTGGTGGAGCACGACATGCGCCTGGTTATGAAGATTTCCGATCGCATCCACGTTCTGGACCATGGCACGACGCTGGCGGACGGCGACGCGGCAGCGGTGCGGTCCAACCCCGCAGTAATTGCCGCATATCTTGGTGTGAATGAGAAGCAACCCGGTGCTTTCGGTTAAGAATCTCAAGTGTCGTTACGGCCGCATCGAAGTCCTGCACGGGATTTCGTTCGATGTGCGGGAGGGCGAGATCGTCACGCTGGTGGGTTCGAACGGCGCCGGCAAGACAACGCTGTTGCGCGCAATCTCGGGGATTCAACCGGCGACGGCGGGGGCGATTGTATTTGCCGGGTCGCCAATAACGCATCTGCGTCCGCACCGAAGAGTGGGCCTAGGCATTTCGCAGGTGCCGGAAGGCCGGCAAGTCTTTACCTCCCTCCAAGTTGTCGACAATCTCCGGCTGGGTGCCGTGAGCCGCCGCGATGACGCCATTGCGAGAGATCTCGATGGCGTCTTCGCCATGTTTCCGGTTTTGGCCGAAAAAAGGAACGAACGCGCCGGCACATTGTCCGGCGGTCAGCAGCAAATGCTCGCCATCGGCCGTGCTTTGATGGCGCGGCCCAAACTCATCTTGCTGGACGAGCCGTCGATGGGATTGGCTCCACGGCTCGTCGAGCAGATTTTTCAAGTCATCGCCGATTTTCGTCACCGCGGACTAACCGTGCTTCTGGTCGAGCAGAATGCCAACGCGGCTTTGGCAATCGCGGATCGCGGCTATGTTCTGGAAACCGGACGGGTCACGATCAGCGCGCGAGGCGAGGAGCTATTGAGCGATCCACGCGTCCGTGCCGCCTACCTAGGCGTTTGAGCGGGTTCAGCGCGACCTTGCCGCGCGTTTGGCAGCCGTCTTCTTCTTTGCAACGCGTTCGGCCATCAGTCCGGCGAGCAGCATGTTGAGCTGATAATCGATGTATTGATTGAGGTTAGTGAGCTCGCGCACTTCGCGGGTGTGCAGCGCGATGGTGTGACACAGCATCAGTATATCGAGCGCTGCCATGCGTGGGTTGAGGTTGCGGAATTCTCCGCTCTCGATGCCTTTCCGGACGATGCGTTCGAAGAATGACACCACGTCGGCTACCGTGTGCAGCACGTTCGAGCGGGGCTCGTCCGGCAGAAAGCCGACCTCGCGATAGAGCAGGCGAATAGGCCGGCGCAGCCGGTCGCAAATGCGGCAATAGCTGGCAAAGCCGTCGGCAAGCGACTGCCGCGCGGAGTTCGCATCGAGTTTGGTCTCGCCCAATTCGCGGGCGATGCTATTCATGAGATCGAGCGCGACCAGATAAAGAATGTCCTCCTTGGAGGACACATACATGTAAAGACTGGCGATGTTGAACGAGCAGGCGCGAACGATGTCGCGGATCGAGGTGTTGTGAAATCCTCGTTCCAGAAAAAGTTTGGTGGCAACCTCGATGAGTTCGGTGCGCCGATGGGCGACCCGTTCGGGGTTTTTAATGGTGGTCGGTATGTTTGCCGTCGGGTCTGCACGAGTACTTTCGCGCTGACGCAGCTTGACCTCTGCCGGCATTCCGAACCTCTTTGCCGCCTTCCTGCTGCCCCAGGAAAGCGTCCGGGAATTAGAATAATATGATTCCGATTTCAAGGACCTGCCGTTTGACGCGGCGCTAGCGGCATTTCGCCGACGGTTGACAGCCGTAGGCTTTTTATAGAACATCGTTATACCAAAAACAACATCCTCTGGGAGACGCCTGATGAATATCCAGAGCGCCGCGCGGGATATCGACTTTCGCTCTTCGCTGGCCGCCGACAGCGTCACGGCCGCCAAATATTTCGAAACCGCCGCAACGGCCCTGAAGTCGCTTGGCGCCCCGTCGGCGCGAAGCGACGGCGCCAGAAAAGACGCACAGCAAATCAAGTTGCGTTGGCGGGCTGCTCAAGAGAGTTTTCTGCGCCGGCACGTGGGTGAAGTCTACGACGCGGTTACCGAAGATCGCAATAAAACACTCCGTGTATGCGAACTTCTATATACGGTCGCAGATCGTTTCCCTGGTTTATTGCCGACACGGCATGACATTGAGTTGGAGCGTGCGCTCAAGCAGCAAAGCGCCAAAGAAGGCTACGAGATCGATCAGGGTCTATTCATCGCCCATGTTCTGGCCGACCCGAATCGCGGATTGCATCTCGTTCACGCCATGCTCAGACCGAAACGTGAGGCCCTCGAGAAGCTCGCCGATTTTCAGAAATCCGGAGTGGCCGATCTCGGCGAGGCGCGGGTGGAGCGCAAGGGCAGGGTAGGGCACGTCACGCTCACCAATCCGAATTTCCTAAACGCCGAAGGTGACCGTACAGCTGCCGATCTCGAAACCGCGGCAGATTTGGCCCTACTCGACGACCGCATCGAGGTGTGCGTGCTGCGCGGCGGTCCGGTCGATCACCCTAAATATAACGGCCGTCGAATCTTCAATTCCGGCATCAATCTTACCCATCTTTATTATGGCCAGATCTCGTTTACCGATTTCATCCTCGAGCGCGAACTCGGGCTTCTCAACAAGATATACCGCGGTCTGTGGCGCTCCGACTCCTTCGACGAGCAGTTTGAAGACTATTTGGAAAAGCCGTGGCTCGCCGTCGTGGAAAGCCATGCCATTGGCGGCGGCTGTCAGCTCTTGTGCGTGATGGATCGGGTCGTCGCCGCCCACGGCAGCTACTTCAATCTTCCGGCCAGCAAGGAGGGATTCATCCCCGGCAGCGCGCCGCTCCGTTTGCCACGCCTAGTCGGCATCCAGCTTGCCCGGCAGGGAATTTTCTTCGAGCGCAAGTTCGCCGCAGATACGCCTGAGGGCCAAATGATCTGCGATGAGACTGCCGCGTACGAGGAGATGGACACGGCGATCGAGGCCAATACCGCCCAAATGGTACGCGCCGGCTTCACCAGCACTGTGAGTAACCGCAAGGCGTTGCGCGTCGGACAGGAGCCGTTGTCGGTCTACCGGCGGTTCATGGCGACCTATTCGCGGCAGCAGGCGCTTTGCTTTTACGATCCGAAACTGATCGAGAACCTCGAACACAGCTGGAAACCGAGCGGTCGGCGTATGTGAGCCTTTAATCGCGCCGCGGTGCTCGTCGCCGCGCGACGCGTAATGCACGCCACCTCTGAATTAGGTGGGACGCGGATCAAATAGGGCAGAACAGGCTGAGGAATTGCTCCATGCGCACAATCGCGGAGCTTATTCGCTGGCGGGCGCGGCGTCATCCCGATGTGGAAGCGATCTGGTACGATGGAAGGAGCCAGACCTACGCCGAGCTTAACAAATCAAGTTCGCAACTTGCCGGCGCGCTGGTTTCACAGCTCGGTATCCAGCCCGGCGATCGTATCGCCATTCTCGACAAGAACTGTGCGGCTTATCTCGAACTGATCTTTGCCTGCGACAAAGCCGGTGCGGTTGCCGCTCCGATTAATTGGCGGCTCACCGCAAGCGAGGTGACGTCAATCATCAAAGACATCAAGCCGAAACTTGTTGCCACTGGACCTGAATTTAAAGCCAACGGCGCTGCGGCCGGCGTCCGCACTTTCACTTTCGACGAGCTTCCGCGCGATGGGGAAGACCCAAGCCGCGACCAGGATGGAGCTGTCTCCACCCAATTCTGCACCTCGGGTACGACCGGGTTGCCGAAAGGCGCGATGCTGACCGGTGGAAACATGCTCAACACCGGCCTATGCCTCGCGTTAGAGATGCCGGAGCTGCGCGAGGGCTGTCGCTCTCTCGTCGCGATGCCGATGTTTCACCTCGGCGGCGCCGGATGGGCAATCTGGAGCATGCAGGAGGGCGCTTCGCTGGTAATCGTGCGCGAAGTCGTGCCGGAATCACTCCTGCAAACCATCGTCGGACAGCGCGTCGAAACCGCGCTTTTGGTGCCTGCGGTCATGCTATTTCTGTGCGAATTGCCGCAGTCGAGGACTGCGGATTTCTCGGCGCTAAAGCACATCACCTACGGCACGGCTCCGATTTCCCCGGAAGTGCTACGGCGCTCGATCGAGACCTTTAAGTGCCGATTCTCGCAGATTTACGGCCTGACCGAAACAACCGGACCGTTTACGTCGCTCGCGCACGAGCATCACGTCGGCGAAAAACTGTCGTCATGCGGCCGTCCAATGTTTGGCGCGCGCGCCAAGGTGGTTGACGCGGCTGGAAGAGAACTACCCCCTTATGAAGTTGGCGAGCTCGTGTATCAAGGGGAGAGCCTGATGAGCGGCTATTGGGCACGGCAGAAAGAAACCGACGAGGTGATATGCGACGGTTGGTTCCGGACCGGCGATGCCGGCTATGTGGACAATGACGGCTTCTTGTTCATCAAGGATCGCATCAAAGACATGATCGTCACCGGGAGCGAGAACGTTTATCCGGCCGAAGTTGAAGCGGTGCTAGCCGGCCATCCCGATATTGTGGAAGTCGCCGTCATCGGAGTGCCCGACACCAAGTGGGGCGAGAGCGTGAAGGCCTGCGTGGTCACGCGCAAGGGGGCGGCGCTGACTGTAGATGGGCTCATCGAATGGTGCCGCGACAAACTCGCCGGGTATAAGCGTCCGCGCTCGGTCGATTTTCTCGACGCACTGCCGCGCAACGCCAGCGGCAAGATGCTCAAACGCGCGCTACGCGAGCCTTACTGGGCCGGCTACGAACGTCGTGTGAATTGAGGAAATTCGAGCGCGGCGGGAGGCAGCGGCGAAGGCTCTTACAATTTCAAGAGAGCGCGGGCTTGTGCAACACAATCCTGATGCCGGGTTATGTCGAGATGCAGGCTTGTTATTCCCACCGCCTCTCCGCCGGCAACGTTGCGCGGCTGATCGTCGATGAAGACAACTTCGTCGGCGGCGAGCGCCAGCGAGTCAAGCGCCAATGCGTAAGAGCGAGGGTCAGGCTTGAGAATTTTCGTACGAGTGGCATCGACGACCGCATCCACCTGATTCGCGAACGGCATGGTCTCGAGCCAGTTTTCGCCGTGAAACAATTCCAGCTCGTTTGTTAGAATGCCGAATTTGAGGCCAGCGTTTTTCACATCAGAAATGAGCGCGAGGACTTCCGGTCGCAACGTAACTTGGGTCGAAAGTTCATTGTGCTGGAGACAGAATTCGCGAATGGCCCAGTTTTGCCCGACCATGCGGCCGACTTCTTGCGCGCGGCGGCCCCAATAATCGCGCTCGGAAATCTCGCTACTGAGAACCTGTTGCCACAGCGTGTCGCCCGCGGGATCGAAAGGGCCCGCCCATTTCAAAGAGCCGGACGGAAGCTTCAGCAGCCGCTCCAGCGCGCCGCGCGTTTCAAAAAAGCTTTTCTGAATGACGCTCCCGAAGTCAAGCAACAATGCTTTATAATGCCGGCGGCCGTTGTCGCCGGCTTTTCTCACAGCCACGTTCATGCCTGGCAGCTCTTGGTAATCCCGACGTCGCGACGAAGCGCGCTATTCAAGTTCATTCGCCGCACCCACTGACGCCGGGCCGATGCCGTCAGCCGTTATAGGGCACGAGTTGAGCGCCGACCGGCACCTGCGGGTCGTCGGCGTTGTTCGTCACTATCATGTCGAGCTTGAATTTGCTGCCCGGCTTGGCGTTCGTCCACTGGGTGCCCGCGAAAATCATTGGGCAAACATTCGGGAAGGGGCCCTTGGTAAAGTCGAGTTCACCAACCGGGGTCATGACTTTCAGTGTGCTCAGCGATTTGGTGAGCGCGTCGCGTTTCTTTGGATTTTCGCTGGCCTTAAGCGCTGCAATGCCAGCATCCATCAGGGAGACATTGTCGCCCAGCATCTGGTTCCACTGCCGGCCGGTATCCTTTTCGTATTTGTCGGCGAGCTGTTGCGATGTGAGACCGGTCAGTGACGACTGATAGGGGAAAGTCGGGTGCCAGAAAGCCACGGTCGCGAGTTTCGGGCCGAGCGAGCCGAGCGCTTCTACTTGCGAGGGGAACAGACAGGTTTTGGCAATTTGGGCGATTTTGACCTGTCGCGTGTAACCTTGTTGTGCAGCTTGACGCCAGAACGTCGCAAAATCCGGTGGGATCGGTCCGGTCGTGAAGATTTCGCAGTTCTCGGCTTTAAATTTGGCGATCTGCGCCGAGTAGTCACTGGTGCCGTCCTCGTATCCGCCTGGGTCGATGACAGTGAAGCCGGCTTTCTCGAGGATGGGTTTGAAGATGGCGCGCAGCGCGTTGCCGTCGGCATCGTTCGGCATGAGGAAAGCGACGCGGTTGTTGGTCTTAACCGGGCCGTTCCACTGCGCGATGTACGCTTTGGAGAAGTTCGCCACGCCAAACCCGAAGTGATAGGTCCATTTAAACGGCGATGGCTCACCAGGCTTCGCGCCTCGCCCGAAATACCAAGGCTCCCAGGGCATTCCGGTGGACAAGCAGGGCATGCCCGCGGCCTCGCAGGCATCGGCGACCGGGTTTACGGTCTCAGGGGTTGAAGACGACAACATGAAATCGACGCCGTCGCTGGTGATCAGTGTCTTGGCGAGTTGTCCGGCGCGGCTCGGGTCCGACTGCGTATCCCGATCGAGGATCTCTACTTTGTAGGTTTTGCCCCCGGCCGGGAGGCCGTTGGCCACCGCTTTGCGTGCCAAATCAAGCACAAAACCGTCGGGCTCGCCGAAAGCGGCCAGCGCGCCGGAGCGCGGCGTGATGAAGCCGATCTTGATGACATCGGCGGATTGCGCGTACGAGGCACGGCCGGAGAGCGTCAACGCGCCGGCGCCGGCGACCGCTTTGACGAAGTTGCGGCGCGAAACCGCCGGTTTCGTTGTTTCAGTCATTGCCGATTTGGTTTTCTTGAGATTGTCCATCGTCGTTCCTCCCTGTTCTATGTATTCCGCGCCAATAAGGGCGCAGTTGAATCCGGGGCAGTTTCGTTGGTCACCCGGCGCGGTGGACCGTTACCAAGCCCTTGTCTCCATCGACAGTAACCTCATCGCCATCCTTGATCGCTTGCGTCGCCAGCCCCGTTCCAACTACGCACGGCACTCGATACTCGCGGCTCACCACCGAAGCGTGGGTAAGCGTGCCCCCGCCGTCGCATACACAGGCGGAAATTTTGGTGAAGGCGGGTGTCCATGTCGGAGTGGTACCCACGCAGACCAGGACGTCGCCCTGCTGCAACCGCGGCAGCTCGTCCGGCGAACGCAGCACCCGCGCGATGCCACGCGCGACTCCCGAAGATGCCGGCACGCCCGACAATTGCGTGAGGTTGGCGCTACCGGTTCGCATTCGTTCGAGGAATTCGTCGGTGATGCCGAAAATTTCAATCACTACCGGATCAGCGATCGTTTCCGGCGGCGTACCAAGCACGATGGGCATTTCCTCAATTCGCTTGTTCCATTCATCGAAATAAGCTTTGCGGTCGCCGATGACCGGTTCGAAGGATTTGCGGCTTTGCTTGCCGGTCGCGAGCGCACGCAACTCGGAATAGAACAGAAAATTCACATCATTTGGATCGGTGAAGTCGACCGCTCTGGCGATCGCCTGCGCCGCTTTGCGGATCGGAATGGTGCAGCGCATGTCGACGTACCAATTATGGTCATCGTTCCACCACGCAAAATTTGCGTGTTGGCAGGAAGCGAGCGCTTGATCGAACGCACCACGTTCCTGGGTGCTCATCTTGCCGCGCGATTGCTCGATCAGGCCTTGGCGTTCTGCGATCGCCGCGTTCAAGCTGCTTTCGAAGGCATAGGGATCGTTGCTCTGCAAAAGCGACTTGATGATGCCAAGGCAGCGATCAGGATCTTCGATCCAGGCCGGCGAACTGACATCGACAACGCTGTCACTGCGCCAGCCGTATTCCTGCAAGAACGTATCGAGCGCCGTGACCCATTGGGCTGCCGAAGGGTCCTTCTTGAGCGCCTTGTAAATGCCGCCGGCAGGCGCATCGGCGATGATTTTTGCTGCCACAGTGCCGCGAGCGGTGTTGGCAAGTTGCCACATCGCGCGGTCAGATTTCATCGGCTGGGTTTCGTAACCTTGCAGAAACTTCGGAATGTCGGCCGCGGCAATCCCCAATTCCTTACACAAGCCGTAAAACCCGAGATAGTTCGCGGTCAGCGGATACATCAGGTCGAAATGGATTTCCCAGGCGCGCACGTGAAACGCGCGCGCATCGACCATGAATTGCCAGATTTCCGCGGGCGACTTGCCCGACAAATCGTAGGTTTCCAGATAGCGCAGGCCTTTGACGATTTCGTTGCGGCGTTCGTCCCAGATAGCGGGAAAGTTTTGCAGAAAGGGCGGCAGTACCGAGCCGACGCGTTCGCCGCGGCTACCGGCAACCCACGGGCTGACCGGAATGTCCGAGCCGTAGACAAAGATTCCAGCTACGCGCGGCGCCAACCCATCGCTCGGCGGCAGCGGCATGTTGTGCGCTGCCGATTGCGTACCCCAAGCGAAACCGTCCTCAAGCCAGACAAAATTGAGGGGACAGGCGCGCGGCCATTGAAACCCTTTGAACCAAAACCGCGCTTCGTCTTCGGGCTTGAATAAAGAGAGCTGATCACTGACCCAGGGAGCATCGATGTGCTTGACCGGATCGAAACCCGGATAGCCCTTGTCCTTCAGGATTTCTGCGAAGGTGATCACGCCTTTCCTCCTTTTGCCGCCGTTTCACGCCACGGGGTGCGTATTTGGCGCCCTGGCAGCGCCTGCCTCAGGCGGCTTGAGGCGCCGTGCGGAAGGCGGCGCACGTTGCCCCAATTATCAGCTTGGACCTTACGTGGCCGCGAGTCCCGATAGAAGTGACAGAATCCCTACGTTTCCATCAGCACAGTTGAATACCGACGCGATACTGCAACCGTTGGCGGCGCTATTGCAGCAAATAATCATGCCATTTGCCCGCTAGCGGCGACGCTGCCGCGCGCTATAATTCGTCCGCTCGACGCTGCCGATACCGCGGCGGCGCCGCGGGCCAAGTCGTGACGCGTGTCGTGGCAAGCTTCGCCGAAGAGCGAACGGCCGTATTCGGTACAGGGAGGGCCGCATGAAGCGATCCGAAGGGGTCGTGAATCTCGTCCGCCAATGGATCGATAGCGGCACACTGGTACCGGGCGCGAAGGCGCCTTCCGTCCGACAGATGAGCCGGATCGCCGGATGCAGCATGTCGACGGTGCATCAGGCCTACGGCCTTTTGGAAAGCGCCGGCGTTTTCGTCGCCATGCCACGCTCCGGATTCTATCTGGATGGCGCGGTCGGCGGGACGCGCAATGACGGCCTCCGCGAGGGAGCGTCCTCAGGGCCGCCGCACGAGATATCGATCAGCGAGCTGACGCTCCGTCTGTTCGCGTCATGGAGCAACAGCGAGATTCAGCAATTCGGCGCTATTTACGCCAGCACCGACCTGTTCCCGGTTGATGAGGTCAATCGCCATTTCCGGCGCATCCTGCGCAATCCCAAGGGATCGAAGGGCGCGGATACTGCAAGCTCCACACAGGGTGACCCGGCTCTACGCGAGGCCATCGCGCGGCGCTATGTCGAGCACGGCATCGCGCTATCTGCGCACGATATCGTTCTCACCGCCGGGGGGATGCACGCCCTCAATCTTTGCATCAACATCCTCACCAAGCCTGGCGATATCGTGCTGATCGAATCGCCAGGCATGTTTCCCGTTTTCACCGCGCTGGAACATCGTGGGTTGCGCGCAATCGAAATTCCATACTCAGCTCAGTACGGACTCGACCCCGAGCAGTTTGAGTATCTGACCGACCAACACGACATCCGGGCGTGCATTTTGATGCCAACCCATCAATTCCCGACCGGGGTATCCACGCCGGAAAGCGCCGTACGCAGGATCGTCCAAACTGCGCGGCGCAAAAATCTGCCTATTATCGAAAATGGCGGCTACATGGATCTGCAATATGGGAAGATCTGCGCGCCGACCCTCAAGCGTTTCGATGAAAGCGGACTGGTTCTGCAGATCGGCAGCTTTTCCAACACCCTTGCGCCAGGCTATGGCATCGGCTGGCTGGTGCCTGGCCGCTTCCAAGAGAAGATCATGCAGATGAAGTTCGCCAGCAATCTTATCAGCGGCGGAATCTTTCAACGCGCGGTCGCCGACTATATGCAGAGCGGAAACTTCAATCGTCACCTGAGAAACCTGCGCGCCAAGCTGCACGATCGCATGGAGCACGGTGTCGCCCTGATGGAGAAATATTTTCCGCCGGCCTGCAAAGTGACCAAGCCATCCGGCGGTTTCATGTGCTGGGTCGAGGGACCGCCCAGCTTCGACTCGGTCGCGGCCTGCCGGCAGGCACTTACCCGTGGCGTCGGTCTGCCGCCGGGTCCGGTCTTCTCGGCGCGCGAGGGATTCCACAATTATATCGGGCTGAACCTCTCATTTCCCTGGACAGCGGAGGCGGAGGCGCGCCTGAAAGCCGTGGGCGAACTCATCCGCGACCACGCCTGAAGCGCGGGCCGCGCTACGCCGCGGCGGCACGGCCCCACAACTCCGCCGATGCAAGGCGAGCGCCCTCGGCGAGCGCTTCAAGTTTTGCCCACATGATCGACGGGTGAACACGCTGATAAAAGACGCCCTGCGCGAATCCGCAATCCGTGCTGCCGATCACCCGCTCACGCCCGACCAGCTTGGCGAGGCGCAGCAAACGCTCCGCGACCAGCTTCGGATGTTCAACTACGTTGGTCGTATGGGCGATGACGCCGGGAATTAAAACGCGTTCGGGCGGCAATTTGGCTTTTTCCCAAACGCGCCATTCGTGTTCGTGACGTGGGTTGGCCATTTCGAGTGAATAGCCGCCGACCTTCACGCTCAAGATCAGGTCGACGATGTCCTCGGCCGCGACGTCGTTGGTATGTGGGCCGTTCCAGCTGCCCCAGCAAACGTGGTAGCGACTCTGTTGCTCGGGGATTCCCTCCAGTGCGCGGTTCAGCGCCGCTACTTTCTGCTCCGCCCAGGAATAATAATCGGCGAAGCTTGCGGGGGGCACCATCACGTCGTACTTGGCGGCGAGCCATGCATCGTCGAGTTGCACGATAAGTCCGGCGTCGGTGATCGCCCTATATTCCTCGCGCAGGGCTTCCCCGAGTGCGGAGCTAAGTTTCTCTTCGGTGCCATAATACTCGTCGCGCAATCCTTGCAAAACGCTGGCGGGAGCGACCACCGGAAGAAAACCCTGGACGCCAGGATGCCCACGGAGTGCCGCCTTGAGGTTGCTGATGTCGCGCTGCACCTGGGCATGACCGCAGTAACTGATCGGTCCGGTCACGACCCAGTAGCCAGCGCCGGCATTTGCCTGCTGGCTTGCTTGATATACCGCGTAAAAATCGCGGAAACGCTCGAAGTCGAGGCCGGCTGATGGCGTCGGTTTTGGCCGCTCGCTTGGTGCAGCGCGAAACTCGAGCCCGCTTAGGCGCTCGGTCACATACCTGTACCACGAGCTCTTCGGATATTCCCCGTCATTGACAACGTCGAGACCGGTCTTTGCCTGCCGGGCAACGACCTCATTGATCGCCTTGGTCAGATATTGCGCATAGGCATGGTCGTCGATCGCCTCGCGTTCCAGCCGCTTGCGCATATAAGCGACCAGCTCGGGCGGCCTGACCAAGCTGCCGACATGAGTGGTTTGGATGTGGCTGGTATTGGCTTGCATGGATGCAAACGCCGTTAGCGACCGCCCCAAATTTCGTCCGCCACTTCGACGACTAGCGCGAGCTTCGCCCACTGCTCGTCCTCGGTCAGCAGATTTCCTTCTTCCGTGCTGGCGAATCCACATTGCGGGCTGAGCCGGAGCTGATCGATGTCGATGAACTTGGCAGCCTCCTCGACGCGACGCTTGATTTCGTCCTTGCTCTCGAGCTTGCCGGTCTTCGATGTCACCAAACCCAGCACGACCTTTTTACCTTTGGGCACGAGTCGCAGTGGTTCAAAGCCGCCGGCGCGTTCGGTATCGTATTCCATAAAGTAGGCGTCGATGTTGGTCTTGTTGAAAAGAATGTCGGCGATCGCGTCGTATCCGCCAGCGCTCTGGAACGTGGAACGGAAATTGCCGCGGCAAAGGTGCATGCCGGTTACCATGTCGGCCGGCTTATCGGACAGCGCGATATTGGTCGCCCGCGAGTAAAGCTCCGGCAGCTTGTCAGCGTCGTTTCCATGCTCAACGAAAAACTGCCGTTGCTTCGGATCGACAAGGACGATCATGTAAACCTCGTCGAGCTGCAGATAGCGACAGCCCGCGTCCCCGAAGGCGCGTACGATCTGACGATAAGTTTGCGCCAGATCGGCGTAGAACTCCTCAAACGATCCGTAGATGGATCCGTCAATGATGGTCTTTCCACGATGCGCCAAAAATGCGCTCGGCGCTGGAATCGTCATTTTCGGTACCGAAGCCGGTGAAGAAACAGACTTCAGGTAGCGAAAATGATCGACCATCGGATGGCCGCTGAATGATCCGAGCCGCGCAGTGGGACGATGCGCGAGTGTTTTCGGCTGGCTGCCTTGAAAGCGCTTCACATCCGGGGTTGAGAAAGTCTCAACATTGTCGAGATGGCGGAAGAAGTCGCGGCTCCAGAAGCTGCGCCGATATTCCCCGTCGGTCACGACCTTCATTCCGAGCGATTCTTGTTTGCGAACGGCCCGGCGAACGGCTTGATCTTCGACCTCTTTAAGGTCGCCTCGGCTGATTTCCTTTCGCTCCAATTTCGCTCGCGCATCCTTGATTTCTGGCGGACGCAACAAACTGCCGACGTGCTCGGCGCGAAATGGCGGTTCCGTGATCATCGCTGCCTTTCCGTATTTTCCTGACGAGCCTGTCCGCGCTGTGGCGCGAGCGGCTCGGCGAGCACTGTAAGCGCGTGCTAACATCGGTGTACGGGCGCTACAAGGACAAACGAGCGTTTTTTGCCTGCCGCGTCATCTGTGCCACTCGATCCGAACAGGAACTGTTCCAGCGACCCGACTGTGCTGGTTAAAATGAGAACGAACTGTCCGCATCGCACTAGTGGCAGCGCCGGCCGTAATGAAGTAGTTCTATGCTGAAGGTGCGAAGCTGAACGCGCCACAACGGAAACGCCGAAGCGCCCCCTTAATGTTACTCTGGCTCGAAGACCTGACTGAAAAAGACGCGGCGGTCGTCGGACCAAAAATTGCGCGTTTGCAAAAGTTGCGCAGGCTCGGGATCGAAGTGCCCGACGGTTTCGCCATCACGACGGAGGCGTTTCGTGCATTTCTGAGCGAGAGCTCTTTGGAATCACTGATCGACGACGAGCTTGCCGCCATCACTGACGCAGATGATCTGGCCTCTCTCGATGCGGCGGCAGCACGCTTGCGCCAAGCTATCGAAAAGGCGCCGCTGAACGAAAATTTTGCGGTGCTACTGCAAGACGCCTATCACGAACTGTGTTTCCGCTACGGCGATATCGCGCTGCCGGTGGCGGTGCGGAGTTCGGCCGTCGGCGAAGACGCCACGGCGGCAAGTTTTGCGGGACAATACGAAAGCTATCTTGGAATTATCGGCCCCGACGCGGTCATGATGGCTGTCCGCAAGGCATGGAGCAGTCTGTTTGTTGCCCGCGCCCTGAGCTACCGGCTACGGCAGCGACAGCACTATCGGGATACGCCGATGGCGGTCGGGGTCTTGCGATTGGTGCACGCGCGGTGTGCCGGTGTCGGCTTTTCCGCCGATCCGGTCCGAAAGAAGCTTGATCGCTTCATTGTCGAAGGCTCGTGGGGGTGGGGCGAGGCCATTGTGCAAGGGACGGTCGAACCTGATCACGTAGAGATCGATCGCGCCGACGGGCGCGTGATTTCATACCGGGTCGGCAACAAGAAGATCGCCACTGTTTTCGACAGAGTTCTCGGGGCCGTCGCCGATAAGGAACTTCCGGTTCGGTTTCACGCGGCGCGGTGCTTGTCGGATGAAATGATCAATGCGCTATGGCAAGCGCTCACTCAAATCGAGCGTCATTTCGGGCATCCGGTCGATATCGAATGGGTCATAGAGCCGAACTGGAGGCCCGGAATTCCGGTTTCGATCGTGCAGGTCCGCCCAATTACCACGCTCGGCGACGAGGGTCGCGTTTCTGCGCCCCCGAAATGGGATGCGCTGGGCTACGCCGCGAAATACGGTTTGGGCATTAAGCCGAAAGCGACGATCGGCAGGTGAAGCGACTCCGCCGGCTAGTCCCAGAGTTCGACTTTGCTGTCGCGACCGTCGCGCCGTCCGTTTTGTCATGCGGCGATGCGTTAAGGAGTTTCACCAGCGAGATCGCAGTCGCGGCCCAACTCGGGATGCTTCGTTGCCGCGGCATCGACATCGACGTTCATCAATCCTTTGTGTGAGACGATTGTCAGCTCGGTAGCGGCACGTAATGATGCCGGCACGCAATAGGACGCGAGAACGGACATGCCGGCTATCGGTTGTTTGCTGCTTGCCGCCTTTCTAACTGCGATGAGTGGCTTTGGTGTTCGAGCAAAGGACGCTGAGAAATCGTTTCGCGTGGCCATTTCGGACCGCAGCGAAGTTGCGACTTTTCTGCGGTTGCGATTCGACGAGAGCGGCAAAGCGCAAGAGCTTGATAAGCGAAACCTCAATTGGTACGTAGCGGAGACCGACGGACCGAGCGTACGCGTAAAGGCGCCGTTCTACGGCGATTGTCCCGACGGCGAGCAACCGTTCGTCTACAGACCGTGGTTGCCGCCGCCGGCAACCGCCGGTTCCGCAAACAATCTCGAGCCAGGCTATTGCTGGCAAAAATCCAAAACTCTGATTTTTGTTTTGTTGTTCGAAGAGCCAATTGCCTTGGGCAATATTAGGTTATCGGTCCAAGGCGAAAGGCTTCCTGAATGGAGCGGCCAATTGCTCGGCAGCCAATTAGCTGTGATCTCCATTCGTGCAGGACTTAAGAACGTCGATTTAGAAATTGCCGTGGTGAATTGACACCCAGCTCTCGACAAAAATGAGGCGGTGCTCTCGGAGCCTCCTACCGAGGGCGGAACCCTTAAGCGGCGAAGCGCGGCTCTGGCAGACCTTGGACGCCAAGCTCGTAAATCGCGAACAGGCTGCCGCGTAATAAGCCGTCACCGGGAAAGCGCGGCAGTGGCGGTTTGGCCATGGACGTGGCGAAAAGGATATCGAGCTTCGGCCCCCCGAACATGACGCTTGTCACCTTCTTGACCGGCATCTCTATGGTGCGGTCGATGCGGCCGTTTGGATCGTAACGCACGATGCGTCCGTCGTAGACCAGCGCGTTCCAGACGCAGCCTTCGGCATCGACAGTCGAGCCGTCGGGGGCGCCGCCGCGAGACCTGTCGACTTTGACGAAGGTGCGCCGGTTGGTGGCAGCGCCGGTCGATTGATCATAATCGTAAGCCCAGATTTCGCCGCTCGCGGAATCGGCAAAATAGAAAGTTAAGCCATCGGGACTCCAGCATGGTCCATTTGAGACAACGATGTTCTGATCGAGCTTATGCAGCGAGAAATCCGGATCGAGACGATATAGCGCGCCGCTTGGTCCGTCCTCCGTAGTATCCATAGAGCCGGCGACAAAACGGCCGCGTTTGTCGACCTTGCCGTCGTTTAATCTATTGTTGGGTTTGCCGGGTTCGGGATCGACAATGAGGTCCACGTCGCCGGTCCGGAAATCAAGAGTATGGAAGCCGCGCGCGAGCGAAACGATCGCCCCATTGCCATCCTTGCGCAGCGCCATGGAGCCGATTTTTTGCGGCACATTCCAGCATCGAATTTCGTGGCCCGCCGCAGTGGCGCGAAAGACGCGCCCATCGACGCTGTCGATCCAATAGAGGCGCTCTTGCGCGGCGTCCCAAAGCGGCCCTTCGCCAAGAGTCGTTTTCACGTCGACGAGGACTTCGATACGCATGACTTTTCCCGACCTCTGCTTTGTCAGCTGCCGAACTGCGCTTCCGGAGGACCGATCTCGCGCGACGCGCGGAGAAACTTCACACGTGCAAATGAGCGAGAATTTGGCCACGATCAATGACCGAACTTGAACCCTCCAAAACCGCGCGACCCTGATCCATGATTAAATAGCGATCGGCGATCCGCTCGGCAAACGAGAGGTTCTGCTCGACGACGACAAATGCAGCGCCGGCGGCCTTCTTTTCAGAAATGGTAGCGATCATGTGCAAGATATTTTCCCATTGCACGCCCTCGCTCGGCTCGTCGAGCAAGATGATCGGCTGATCTTCGGCGAGACCGCGTACAAACGACAGCATCTTTTTTTCTCCCCCGGAGAGCGTGCCGGCGTGCTGCGTGAGTCTGCGCTCGAGGATCGGAAAACGATCGAAATAGCGACGAAATGCGCCGAGCTGGCGGCTTGCGCGCATGAGGGTGAGATTGTCGCGAACGGACAGGTCGTCGAAAACCGGGCGCTCCTGCGGGCAATATGTCATGCCACTACGCCGGCGGGCGGACGGATCGAGTTGCGAAACCGGCTTGCCATCGAAAAGCACTTGTCCGCGGCGGCACGGCAAATAACCGAAAAGAAGTTTCATGAGCGTGCTCTTGCCGACGCCGTTGCGTCCGAGCACACAGAGAACTTCGCCGGAATTGGCGGCGCCGGTCAGATCACGGACGATAGTGGTGGTTCCATATCCACCGGTCAGTGCTTCGAACGCGAGCCGCGCGGCGATCATTTCTCGCCCCCGACATAGACCGCGCGAACAGCAGCATCCGCTTGGATCGCCGCGACGCTACCCTTTGCCAGAAGCGTTCCGTTGTGCAGCACATAGACCACTTCCGCGAGCTCCTTGACCAGGCTCATGTCGTGCTCGATGACGATGATGGCGCCGCCGAGGCGTTGCGCTGCCCAGCGCACAATGCCAATCACTGCCGTTGTCTCTTCGGGCGATAGGCCGGCGCACGGTTCGTCGAGCAACAACACGCGCGGCTCGGTCAGGAGCGCCATGGCGAGTTCGAGAATTTGTTGTTCGCCGTGCGATAATTCGCCGGCTTTACGCTCTACGGATGCGAGAAAGGGATAGCGCTTCTGCAAATCCTCCAGCATTGGGGTGGTCCAACGCCGCAGCCGAGGGTCGAGCAATTGCAATTTACGTGCCCTACCGCTCCACAACGCAATGGCAAGATTGTCTGCGATTGATAGGTGTTGGAACACGCTCGGAATCTGGAGCTTGCGGGCGACGCCGAGACGCGTCACACGGTGCGGCGTCAACCCGCTGACTGACGCATCACCGAGATCGATGGATCCTGTCACGGTCGCCAGTTCGCCGCTTACGGCATTGAACATCGACGTTTTACCCGCGCCGTTCGGGCCGATAACGCAAAATATTCCAGTCGGATCGAAGTCGAGCGAGAGCCGGTCGAGAATGGTGAATTCACCGGCCCGAACGCCGACACCGTTGAGGACCAGCCGAGCGGGCTGATCGCTGCTTAAACGTTTCGGGGCGGCAACATGTGCTTGTTTGCGCCGACCTTTCAGAAAGCTCGCTAGCGGGTCGGCGAGCCCTACAATCCCTCTGGGAAATGCCAAGACGATGACAATGAAGAATATCGCCATCAGCACTTCCCAAAATGGCAGTGTGTCGCGTAATTGCGCGGTGAGCGAGCCGACAAGTAAAGTTCCGACAACGGGCCCGAGGAGGTTTGCTCGACCACCGACGGCGGTCCAGATCACGAGATCGGCGGAAACGCCGAAGCCGACAGCCTGCGGCGTGACGATTCCTTGCTGCGGCGCGTAGACCACACCGCCGATTCCGGCCATTAACCCGCTCACGCCAAAGGCGACCGCCTTTAGCTGGTTAGTGTCGAATCCGAACAGTTGAACCCGGCGTTCGTTCTGCGCCAGCGCCCGCCAAAGCACACCGACCGGTGCGGTGTAAAGCCAGCCGGCAATCGCCAGCACGGCGAGGAGCATGGCTGCCGATACGTAGTAGACGTCTGAGAAATCGTTCAGGCCCGGCAAACCCGGAATGCCCTTGAGGCCGTTGAAGCCTCCGGTGACGGAGTTCCAGCTCGTCGCGATCTGAAATGCCAAAAGCGACAGCGCTAGTGTGATCATCGAGAAATAGGGGCCGCTTTCGCCGCGGCGACGAAAAACCAGGACGCCGATGGCATAGGCGAGCAACGCCGAGGCGACGGCGAAAATCGGCATTGCCAAAACGGCAATGATTGGAAGGTCCGCAAAGGCGATAAACGTTAGCCCGGAAAGGTACGCGGCTAGTCCAAAGAACAGTCCTTGGCCGAGCGGCAGAAATCCCGCGTGGCCCCAGCAAAGTCCGACGCCGACTGCCGCGGCGGCGTAGAGCGCATAGAGACCAAGCTGATAAGCCCAAAACGGTCCGAGCAAAAATGGAAGCGCAACCGCAACGATGACAATGAGGCTAGCTGCGCGCAACGATGCCTCGCGGCCTCAACCAAAGGAACAGGATCGACAAAACCAACACCGCAAAATACCCGTCGGTAGCGCTGCTGGTGGCGGAGATGATGCTGTCTACTCCGCCGATAACGGCGGCGCCGGACAACAGACCCGATACACTGCCGAGGCCGCCGACAATGAGGACAAAAAACGCCCGCAGCACGTAGTCCAGCCCCATAAACGGCTGCACCGGAATAAGGGGCGCGAGCATGACCCCGCCAAGGCCGGCGAGACACGTGCCGACGATGAATGTGCCCGCCGCAAGCCGCCGCACCGAGATTCCTTGGGCTTGGGCGAGGTCGGGATTGCTGACCATGGCGCGAATCCGGCTGCCGGTCCGGCTGCCGCCATACCAGATCACCAGCCCGACGACGATGAGGAGCGAGACTGCGATCAACAACAGCCGGTAAATCGGATATTCCGTATCGAGGAAATGGACGGTTCCAGGAAGCGGGATATTTACGCTGTAGAATCCGAGCCCGAAAATCGCTTCGGCGATCTTACGCAGCAATAAACTTAATCCCCATGTTGCAACCAGCGTGTCAAAGGGCCGACGGTAGAGCGGGCGGATCATGATCCATTCCACCGCCCAGCCGAGAATACCGCAGACGATCAAGGTCAGCGGGACTGCCGCAAGATAAGGCCAGTGGCCGGATTGCGTGACGTAAGCGCAATACGCGCCAATCATGATGAACTCGCCGTGCGCGATATTCAGCACGCCGAGCAGCCCGAAGATTACCGCCAGGCCAAGCGCCAGGACTGCAAGTGTGGAGACCGCGTAAACGAGGTTGATCGCCTGCGTGACGATCAACGGATCCATTCACTCAACCTCCGACACCGCGAGTTTCGGTCAGGCCTTGCACTCGTCGCCGCTCTTGATGTCGGCGAAGGTCTTGATGATGTTAAACTCGGTGCCGTTGCAGTCGGCGAGGAACATGGTCTTGTCGACGTGGCGTCCGTGCATAGTGACGTCACCGGAGGCGGTCGGGAAGGTTATTCCTTCGGACGCCGCCATGCACTTCTTTGCGTCGGTGCCGCCCGCCTTGGTGACCAGCGTGCTCGCGCAATAGACGCCTTCGTAGCAGTCGGCGCCGATCCTTCCGAGCTGCGGCGCCTTGTCGCCGAACTTGGCCATATAGTCGGCCTTGAATTTCTTCGCCGCTGCGCTGGGGGCATTCTCGTAGTACGACATGCAGGAATAAAGATTCTTGCTGCTGTCGGCGCCAACGCCATGCAGCGTGTTCTCTTCCAGCAAGAGCGAGAGCCGCGCGATGTCCTTATCCAAGCCAAAGCCGGCAAAAGTCCGGTTGAAGTTGACGTTGTCGGCGCCGACCAGCGTGATCAGGACGGCGTCCGGCTTGGCCGATTTGATGCGAGTGACAACCTCTTCAAATTTGTTGGGCGCGCCAAATGGCACGTATTCTTCGGCGGCGACTTTGCCGCCATTCTCGGCGATGTATTTCTTGGCCTGCTCGTTACATTTACGCGGCCAGACGTAATCGTCGCCGATCATGTAGATCGACTTTGCGCCCTTGTCCTTCATCATCCAGGTAAGCGACGGCCTGATCTGCTGCTCCGGCGTATCCGCCGTGACGTAGGTGTTGAACGAGCACTCGCCGCCTTCGTAGACCGGGGTATAAACGTAAGGCACCTTGCCCTTGATAGTGCCGACTAACGCTTCGCGCGTCGCGCTGTCGTGGGAGCCGACAAAGACGTCGACATTCTCCTCGAGCATGAGGCGGATTGCCGATTTCGTCGTTTCGGCGGGCGGACCGCCGGCGTCGGTCGGAATAAGCTTGATCTGGCGTCCCAAAATACCGCCGGCCTTGTTGATCTCCTCGGTCGCGAGTTCAGCGCAGGCGCGCTGAGTCGGACCGAACAAGGATGCCGGTCCGCTCAATGCTATGAAAAGACCGATTTTGAACTCATTAGCCGCGGCGGCCGGTCGGATCAATCCAGGCATCGTACCGAAGGCGGCGCCGGCGGCGGCCGCGCCGAGAAGCGTTCGCCGCGTCGGGCCCTGTTTGCGAATGCTCATTTGCTTCTTCTCCTGTTTGCAGGTTTCTTAACAATCATAAGGGTGCGCGCGGTGCCGGTGGTCGAGGGAACAAATTCTCGACCGCTGCCGCAAGGGCCAGCAATTGCTGGTCACTTGCCTCCGGACCCGACAGCTCGATGCCCACAGGCAATCCCGCAGCAGTTATTCCGACCGGCAAACTGATGCCGGGAATGCCGCCAACGCTGCCCGGACTGGTATTGCTGATGAACGTCGGAAATGTCGGTACTGCTTTGCCGTTGAGCAGAAACGTTTCATCGTCTCCAATTTTCGCGGCCGGCGCCGGAGTCGTCGGGAATACGATGGCGGCAAGGCGGTGGTCGCGGAAATGTCGGCTGTAAGTATCTTGGAGAACTTTTCGCTGCTCGAGCGCTTGGCGATATGCCGTCTCGGGGACTGCACCGGCGCCGAGCAGACTTTGCAAGATACCCTTTACGTCGGGGCTCGCGACTTTGGCGACGAGACCCGCATAGTCCAGTCCAGTTTGATGTTCGGCAAGATAGACATTTAGATCCGCGACCGTCTCGTAAAGTGCGATTGGGAAACCGGCCTCGCGATCAAGCCTGGCTTCCTCGCTCATATCGACATCGATTAGCTCGATGCCGGCATCGGACAGCCGGTCCAATGCGCTTCGACAAATTTTTTCAAGTTCGGTGTCAAGATTCTCCCAAAAATGCTGTTTCGGCACGCCAAGGCGCAGTCCCTTGAGCTGTGCCGCCGCCACCTCGGTGGGACCACCGGTAACGACGCCGTCGAGTAGCGCGCAGTCGGCGACGCTGCGCGTCATTGGGCCGGCGGTGTCGCGCGTGTGCGAAATCGGCACAATGCCAGCCTGTGACCACCGCCCCGTCGTCGGACGAAAACCAACGATCCCGCAAAGCGCGGCGGGAATTCGCACCGACCCGCCGGTGTCCGAGCCGATACCGCCCGGCACCACCCGCGCCGACACGGCAACACCGGTCCCGCCGCTCGACGCGCCGGGAATGCGGTCTGGCGCGTAAGGATTTCGCGCGGGACCGTGAGCCGCGTTGTTGTTGCTGATGCCGTAAGCGAGTTCGTGGAGGTTGGTCTTGCCGAAGTTGATAGCGCCTGCGGCGAACAACTTGTCGACAATCACGGCGTTCCGCTTGGGACGGTTGTTGGCGAGACCTGGCGTTCCACCGGTCGTGGCCATCTCGGCCGTGTTGAGGTTGTCCTTGAGCGCCAGCGGGACGCCGTGGAGTGGGCCAAGCGATGCGTTTGCGGCGCGCTGTTTGTCGGCTTTGCGTGCGGCCTCGCGGACGCGCTCCGGATCGAGCGCTATGAAGGCGTTGAGACTGGCAAAGCCAGCCGCGCGGGCCAACAACGCATCTGCCAATTGCTCTGCGGAAATCTCGCCGGTGCGGATTGCCTTTGCCGCCGCGCCGACTCCCAGATCGTGAAGCGTTGCCATATCGGTACTCGCAAGACCCGTTATGCGGCCGGAGTTACTGTCGATCCCCGCACTCTTTAAGTGTATTGCGGGCCTGTCCCGGAGCCATCGGCATAAATGTTGACCCCGTCACAGCAGCCGTTGCCGGGAAATCGCCGCCGCGAGCTCCGCCCGATTGGCACAACCGCTTTTAGCCATGGCGTTAGAAAGATGAGTGCGTACCGTGCCAAAGCCGATGCCCAGTATCCGGGCGATGTCACGGTCAGTGCAACCGCGGGCGACCAGGGCGGCGACCTCAGTTTCTCTCGGCGTCAGACCGTTCTGCGCCTCGCAGCGAAGAAGTGCCCGGCGCAAGTGCGGCTCCAGCGCATCGAGCAGGTCGGTATCGCGTTCGCAAAAATCGGGACGGCCGCTTCCCCGCCAGATGCGGAGATCACCAAGATCGCGCTCGCGGTCGAAGATGAACATATTCACGCCGTGATGTAATCCGTCGCGCGCCAGGAAGTCATTATAGAATTCGGTGCGCATCAGTCTCTCGCGGGGAATGACCTCGTCGACCAGCGTTGCGCGCCGCCGGGCGCGGAGCTGGAACGTCATCGGATCGCGGAATTGATACCAATCTTCGTACCGGCGAAGATTTCCCGGCGCCATGTTGAAACTAAGTGCCTCGTCGAAACGCTGCTTGCGGGAATCCCAAATGTACGAGGCGCCGAAATCCCCGCGCAGCAACCGTATTACGTCGGCAAAGATCACCGAGCGCGCGTCAACGTCTGGTCCCAGACGTTCCAGCCGCGCGACGATATCGCCGAACAGGCGAAGCTCATCGCCGGTGATGTCGCGTATAACGGTATGATACCCGCCCGCGGCCACAGAACCCCCACCTAAGCCGGCAGATTACCTGGAAATTGTTCCTGCGCGGCCGCTAAGCTGTCAAGGCCGCTTGTTAGCCATTAGCTGGCGCGGACGCAGGCAGCGCCACGCCAACGTCGCTGCCGCCGGCGGCAAAAGCTAAAGTTCAGGCGGAGGTTGAATAAACGGCGGGGGAAGAAATCGCTGTCGGCACAAGCCCCGGGAAGCGGTCTCGCAAGTTCACGCTCTAGGTGAGCGCGAACGCACTTTCGAATGAACGGTCGAGGGGAGCCGGCCTACCCGCAAACGCATTCCGGCCGCGCTGGGAAGCGCGGCCGGAAGTCTTTAGGCCAGAGCTTAGTTATAATCTTTCTTGCAGGGCGGGTTGTCGCGGCCCGGCGGGACGAACTTGTCGAACACCGCCTTGGAGAAGCCGAGACGCTCTTGCACGTTCGGAATGACTTTCACCACCTTGCTGATCAAGTCGCCTTTTTCGTCTTTCACGACTTCGGTGATGAAGTTGGTGCCGATGGCTTGACGGTTCTCGTCGAGCGTGATGCGCCCGTTCGGGGTGTCAAGGTCGGTCTTGTTCAACGCTTCGCGGAATGCCTTATTGTTGTTGCTCAGGTCGCCCTTCACCTCATCGAGCGCCTTAAACACGGCGTCGACCGAGTTGTAGTAGTTGATGGCGAGCAACGAAGGACTGGCGAAGGCGTTTTTGAAGTAGCCGGTCTTGGCATGCTGCTGGTAGGCTTTCACGAAAGCCTGCCACTTCGGATTCGGATCATTGTCGGCCATGCCGCTCGCGGCAATGGTGCCGATCAACGCGTCCTTCGCCTTGCCCTTCGACGACAGCACGGTCTGATCGACCATGATGGAGCCGCCGATAAGGTGGGCGTGACCGCCGGCCTGCTGGTACTGGTTGAGGAAGTTCACGGCGTCGGCGCCGCCAAGGCCGAGATAGATCGCGTCGACGTCTTCCGACAGCAGCTGGGGAATGTACGAAGCGAAGTCCTTAGTGCCGAGCGGCACCCAGAGGCGCTTGGTGATTTGTCCGCCGGCCTTACAATACTCCACCGTCAGTCCCATCACCTGCGTGTAAACGAAGGCATAGTCTTCGCCGATGGTGGCGATCTTCTTGTAGCCCTTGACGTTGTAAGCGTAGTCGCCAAGGCCCGCGTGCCATTGCGCGCCGTCCATGTTGGTGCGGTAGAAGGTCGGCGAGGGGGTGACGCCTGCGGACGGATCGCCGTAGGTGGTCTCGAGCGCGCCGGAAGCGGCGTTCATCACCGTGATCTGCGGCTGGGTCTTCGAATAGTCGCGGATAGCGATACCTTCCGAGCCCGACAGCGGCGAAATGAGAACGTCGACCTTGTCTTGCTCGACGAGCTTCTTGGCCGCGCGGATCGCCGAGTCCGGACTGGCATCGGTCGAACCGACGATGGTCTCGATTTCCTTACCGCCCGCCTTGCCGCCGTGGGCCTCGACGCCGAGGTCGTAGCCGCGCATCCCGTCCTCACCGAGAACGGTGTATGTGCCTTCGAGAGTTGCTGTAACGCCAATCTTAAGTTTGTCAGCGGCGTTAACCGATCCGGTGCCGACCATTGCGGCAAAACCGGCGACGGTCGCCAATAGTATGCCCTTGCGCATGAGGTTCCCTCCTGTTTACAGCGCTGTCACGCCGGCCGAATGCAGTTTGATGCTTTTTTAAGGGGGCCGTCGCCCCGTGCCCCGACCGACACGCAAATCGTAACAGCGGCTCACCTAATTCCACAAGTCCGCCAGCGTCCAAAGCCGGGGCTACGGTCGTGTCTGCTAGTCTGATTCTTCAAATCTTCAGCCTCAAGTAGCCGTCCGCGTTCGCCTGCGGATGTCGATTTGCCCACTTGTCAACGCGCCCCCGGAGTCGTTTAATCCGCGAAACAAAACAAAGACCTACGCCTTGGGAGGACGCGAATGAGTACGGCTTTGGCCGTGTGTCACGGTACGTTCGGCCGCGTGACCGTCTATCGCCTCGACAAGCCGATGCGGACGCACGCGCATCGTGAAGGGCATTTGACCTTCCTGCTGAGCGGTCCTCCTGCAATTGTGACCGTCAACGGTGTTCCGCACTTGGTTAACGAAAGCGCGGGAGTGGCTATCAACCCTTGGCAGTCGCACGCGTTTCAGCCTTGCTCGACTGACGAGCCGTCCGTCTATCTCGTCGCCTACATTTGTGATCGTTGGCTCGACCGGGACCAGGAAGGCCGCGGCAGTTTGCGGTTTGGTGCGAATGGCATCCAGGTTGGAACTACCCTCCGTTCGATCGCGGTCAGTCTTGCCCACACGCTCGTGACCAACGCGAGCTATCGCATCATCAATCGATACTTGAACCAATTGTTTGATGCGAGCTTTGATGAATCCTGGACAGGAGGCAGTCGGGGCGGCCTGTACGCCAAACAGCGAACGCCGATCGACTTTCGCGTGCGCAAATCGCTGCGATTATTGGATGATGGTCTCGCTCAGGGCCTGGAACTTGACACCGTCGCGCGCGATGCCGGCCTTTCGCGACCGCATTTCTATAAGTTATTTCGTGAGAACACCGGGGTAACGCCTGCCCTTTACGCCAATACCATGCGGGTAGAGCGCGCGCTTGACCGCCTGACTTCATCGCAAATTTCGGTCACGGATATCGGTTTCGAGCTGGGCTTTTCGTCACAAAGTCATTTCACCCATTTTTTCGCCGCCAACGTTGGAATAGCGCCCACGCTCTACCGAACCATTGCGCGCGTGGTAAGCGACTAGCCCCGCTCCGGGCACACCTCGCGAAAAATCAGACTGTAAAACACGCGGCCGCGGGTCCACTCGGCTAGCTTTCGCCGGCGCAGGAGTGGCAGCGGTGTCGACCATCTTTGGCGATGACGGAGCAGCTCAAGGCGGCGGACGCGGTGACGCGCTCGGCCGCTGGATCGGACGCCATCCGATTCCAGCGCTGATTATCGCCGTCGCCGTCATTTTTTTCGCATGGCTTGTGTTGGCGCCTTGGCCAGCAGGTTTCGAGGACGTGTTCGGCAAGAAGCTGATTTTCATCAACGCGCTCTTCAACGGCATCACGCTCGGCGGCCTCTATTTTCTGGTGGCAACCGGTTTCACGCTGATTTTCGGGCTGATGCGCAATGTGAACCTGGCGCACGGGTCGCTCTATCTGTTCGGCGGCTATATGGGCTACGAGGCCGGTGATCTGACTGGGTCGTGGCTATTTGGTTACGTCATCGCGTTCATAAGCTGCGCGATCGTCGGCATCGCCATGCAGTTCCTTATCTTTCGGCGCATGGAGGGCCAGGATCTGCGCCAGACCCTGGTGACGCTCGGACTATCGATCATCTTCTCCGATCTGATGGTCTGGGTATGGGGCGGTAACGCCATCCAGATCGACACTCCGGAATATCTTGAGGGGCCGATAGCGACGCCGATCATTGTAGCTGTCAAATCGAGCGGCGAGAGCGTCTTTCTTTACTATCCGCGGGTGCGGCTCGTGATTTTTGCCGCCGCCGTCGTGATCGGTATCGGCATGTGGCTCGCGCTCAACCGCACCCGGGTCGGCGTCATGATTCGCGCCGGCGTCGACGACCGCGACATGCTCTCCGTGCTCGGCTACCGGGTCCAATTGCTGTTTGTACTGGTCTTTGCCTTCGGCGCTGGACTCGCCGGTATGGCCGGCATAGTTGGCGGCACCTTCCAATCGCTATCGCTTGGCGAAGACTCGCACTTTCTGTTGGCATCTCTGGTCGTGGTCATTGTTGGCGGCATGGGATCAATACCGGGCGCCGCGCTCGGCGCCCTCATCATCGGTGTCTCCGAGCAAATAGGCACAGTTTATTTCCAGAATTATTCGACCGTCTTGAGCTTTCTAATCATGGTCGTTGTGCTTGCGCTGCGCCCGCAAGGATTGTTGGGGAGGCGGTAATGGCGCTGCTGCAAACCGCGCAAGAGGGGACTCTCGGCGTCGGAACGGCCCAGCGCGGTGGCGATTTTAGCCAGTGGGTGTCTCGCCACGCAGCGGTTCTTTTGCTCGGCATGTTTATGTTGCTGTTTCCCATCATCGCCAATGATTTTTTCCTGCGGCAGATCGCCGGATGGACGATGATCCTTGGCATGATCGCCCTGTCGCTGACGTTCCTCGCGGGCTACGGCGGCATGGTGAGCTTGGCTCAGATGACGGTCGCTGGTCTTGCCGGTTACATGATCGCGGTGTTTGGCGTGAGTTCGCTACCGAAGGTCAGCTTGTTCTGGCCCTGGTGGGCGGCTGTACCGATGGCCATCGTCATCGCGGTGGCTTTCGGCACGTTAGCCGGCGCGCTCTCGGCGCGCACGGAAGGCATCTACACGATCATGATTACGCTCGCGCTGGCGACGTCTTTCTTTTATTTGACTCTGCAAAACTGGCCGATCTTTAACGGTTTCAGCGGCTTTACGACTATTCCTGCCCCGCATTTCTTTGGCGTGGATTGGGGCGCGGCGATCCCGCTCTATTACATGATCCTGCTTTTCGCGGCGCTGAGTTATGCCGTCGTTCTTTACGTTTCTCGGGCGCCATTCGGTCTCGCGCTGCAGGGCGTGCGCGACAATCCGCGCCGCATGGAAGCGATCGGCTATAACGTCACCGCCCATCGGATTGCCGCCTATGCGTTCGCGGCGGTAATTGCGGCGATCGGCGGAATTCTGCTCGTCTGGCAGAATAATCAGATTTCGCCGTTCTCTGTGGGCGTTGACGTGGTCATTAATCTTCTGATCATCGCGGTTGTCGGCGGACTCGGCCACCCGATCGGTCCATTCGTCGGCGCACTGATTTACGTGTTCTTGCGCACCTTCGCGCTCGACGCGCTGGTGGCGGTCGGTCTCGACGGGCGGCGGTTCCAGACTCTGATCGGGTTAGGTTTTCTCGTCATTGTTCTGTTCTCGCCCGACGGCGTAGTAGGGATTTGGCGACGTTTGAGAGAGCGGGCGCGTTCATCCCAGAGGACAAGCCGCCAATGAGTTCGATCGCCGAACGCATGGCCGCAGCCGGCACCGGCAACGCGATTGAGCTGCGCGGTGTGAGCCGCACTTTCGGGGCGCTTGCAGCCTTGACCGACATTACTCTCAGCGTCCGCCCCGGCGAACGCCGCGCGGTGCTTGGATCGAACGGCGCAGGCAAAACTACCCTGCTTAATTGCGTCACCGGCGATTTTCCGCCGACGTCGGGAACGGTCCGCTTTTTCGGCGAGGACGTCACCACGCTCCCGCCACACGAGCGTATTCGCCGCGGACTACGGCGCACTTATCAGATTTCGCTGCTGTTCTCGCGGCTCAGCGTGCGAGACAACGTGTATCTCGCATGTCGCGGCGTATCGCGCGGCCGCTTTTCTTTCATTCGCACGCGTGCCAGCGACGGGCTTATGCAGTCGGTCGGCGACCTGATTTCCCTCGTTCACTTGGAAAACGTGGCGGATCGTCCCGTCGGTGAATTGGCGCACGGCCAGCAGCGGCAGCTGGAGATTGCGCTCGCTCTGGCGGGCGCGCCGAGATTCATTTTATTCGACGAACCTGCGGCCGGACTTTCGCCCACCGAGCGCACCGATTTGGTGGCAATTCTCACCGCGCTTCCGGCTCATATTGGCTACATTATTATTGAGCACGACATGGCGGTGGCTTTGCGCGTCGTCGAAACCGTCACGATGATGCACAACGGCCGCATCTTTAAAGAAGGTACACCAAGCGAGATCGAGGCGGATCCGGAAGTGCAGGAGCTTTATCTCGGGAGCACCGGCCATGCCTGAGCGCCGCGCCCCCGATCTTTTGGAAATCAGGGGATTGAACGTCTTCTATGGCCGCAGCCACGCGTTGCAGGGCGTGGATCTGCGGATCGAGCACGGAATACTTTCCCTCGTCGGTCGCAACGGAATGGGCAAGACGACGCTGTGCAAGGCAATCGTCGGACTTCTTCCGGTGGCGAGCGGTTCGATCCGTTTCATGGGCGAAGAGCTTGTCGGGCGTTCGCCGGCGGAGATCGCGCAACTCGGCCTTGGCTATGTCCCGCAGGGACGGCGATTGTGGCCTTCACTCACCGTTGATGAGCATCTGCGGCTCGCCACCAGCGGGCGAGGATATTGGAATATTCCGCGTGTTTACGAAGCCTTTCCGCGCTTGGCCGAGCGACGCAACAATCGCGGCAATCAGCTCTCGGGCGGCGAGCAGCAAATGCTCGCCATTGCTCGCGCGTTTCTTCTCAATCCGCGACTCCTGATCATGGATGAGCCGACCGAAGGACTTGCACCGGTCATCGTCCAGCGCGTCGAAGAAATTTTGGTCAATCTCGGTGAA
This sequence comes from Xanthobacteraceae bacterium, assembly GCA_036845025.1. Classification (GTDB taxonomy): domain Bacteria; phylum Pseudomonadota; class Alphaproteobacteria; order Rhizobiales; family Xanthobacteraceae; genus BOG-931. The sequence goes on from DAIUEQ010000001.1 coordinate 69,445, forward strand.
CAAGGCGAAATCGGTGTCCTCGTCGTCGAGCAGAACATCGGCGTTGCGTGTGCGGTCGCTGAAAAAGTCGCCATCATGATCAACGGCCGCGTCAACCGGGTGATGGAAGCGGCCCGGCTCGAAGCGGATCGCGAACTGCAACAACGGCTCCTGGGCGTTGGCCAGCACGCCGAGGAAGAGGAGGTGCGGGAGGAGATCGCCGCGGTCTCGGGCAGCGACGATGCCGCTCGTCCAGCCAAACCGCGCGGGCCGGTGCGTGTTTACCTTTCCAATCCGACGCCACCGACGCGCTGGTCGCAGCCGGCGCCTACGGCCCAAATCGAAGGCGCAGCGCGCACGCGCACCAGTGCCCCTGAAGCGGCGACGCCCGGCGCGATCGGGCCCGCGATCGAATTGCGCCCGATCCAGCGTGGCGGCGTCGCTCCCGTGATCGTCGCCGGAACGCTCGACACCAAGGGAGTGGAGCTGCGCTTTTTGCGCGATCAGATTGCCGCCGCGGGCGTGCGCGTCGTTTTGGTCGATCTTTCGACCTCCGGCGGCCCGTCGCCGGCAGACGTGCCGCCACACCATGTCGCCACATATTTCCGCGGCGGGCCGAATGCGGTGTTCACCGGCGACCGCGGCGCCGCCATCACCGCAATGGCCGAAGCATTTGAAGCCTGGATCCGTCGGCAGGACCGGGTCGGCGGATTGATCTCTGCCGGCGGCTCCGGCGGCAGTTCGCTGGTCGCACCCGCCATGCGGGCGTTACCCATTGGGGTGCCAAAGATTCTAATTTCTTCAGTCGCTTCCGGGAACGTCGCGCCTTATGTCGGGCCGTCCGACATTCTGATGCTTTATTCGGTGACCGACATCGCCGGATTGAATTCCGTGACCCGGCAAATTCTCGCCAACGGCGCCGCGGCGATGGTCGGCATGGTGAAGTCGCGCGGCGCCGCTGCCACGGAGCCGGACAGGCGCCCGGCGCAGCGCGGTACGGAAAAGCCGGCAATCGGCCTGACGATGTTCGGCGTGACCACGCCTTGCGTCGACGCGGTCGTCGACGCGCTCGAAGGCGATTTCGAGTGCCTCGTTTTCCACGCCACCGGCGTCGGCGGCCAATCGATGGAGAAGCTCGTCGATTCCGGCGATCTGGCCGGCGTCATCGATATCACCACGACCGAGGTTTGCGATCTTCTCTGCGGCGGCGCCCTGCCGGCAACCGAAGACCGCTTCGGCGCGATCATCCGCACACGCGTGCCGTATATCGGTTCGTGCGGTGCGCTCGACATGGTCAATTTCGGTCCGATGGCCAGCGTGCCGGAGCGCTATCGCGGCCGCACACTGCACGTCCACAACCCAACGGTCACATTAATGCGCACCACGCCAGAAGAAAGTGCGCGCATCGGGCGCTGGATCGGCGAGCGGCTCAATCTGATGGAAGGCCCCGTGCGCTTTTTTCTGCCCGAGGGCGGCGTGTCGGCGCTCGACGCGCCGGGGCGCCCGTTTTCCGATCCACGCGCCGATGAGGAATTGTTCAAGGCGCTGGAAACCACCGTGCGGCAGACCTCATCGCGCCGTTTGATCCGCGTGCCCGCCAACATCAACGACGCGCAATTTTCGGCTGACGTCGCTGGCGAGTTTCGCCGTTTGTTCGGCGGCCGGCTTGCTCGCCGACGAGCGAGGGGATAGCGCTGTGCCTCGCATTTCGCGGTCCGATATCCTGGCGCGGTTCCACGCGATGAAAAAGCGGGGCGAGCCCATTGTTGGCGCCGGGGCCGGCACCGGCATCTCCGCCAAGGTGGAGGAGAAAGGCGGCGCCGATCTCATCGTGATCTACAATTCCGGACGCTACCGAATGGCCGGGCGGGGCTCGCTTGCGGGCATGATGCCGTTCGGCGACGCCAACGGCGTCGTTCTGGACATGGCGCGCGAGGTTTTGCCCGTCGTCGGCTCCACGCCGGTGCTTGCCGGTGTTTGCGGTACCGATCCATTCCGGCAAATGGACGTGTTTTTGGAAGAGATCATCCGTCTAGGCTTTAGCGGCGTGCAGAATTTCCCAACGGTCGGACTTATCGACGGCACGTTCCGGGTGGGTCTCGAAGAAACCGGAATGGGTTACGGCTGCGAAGTAGAGATGATCGCCAAGGCACGCGCGCGCGATCTCCTGACTACGCCGTATGTCTTCAATCCGGCAGAGGCCGAAGCGATGGCCCGCGCCGGCGCCGACATACTTGTCTGTCATTTCGGCCTCACCATCGGCGGCTCGATCGGTGCCGAAACGGCGACCAAACTGGAAGACTGTCCGGCGCTCGCTGATGAAATGGCTGAGGCGGCGTTGGCGGTCAATCGCGATGCTTTGATTCTCGTTCACGGTGGCCCGATCGCGGAACCGGCCGATGCCGATTACGTCCTTAAACGCGCCCGCCACTGCGATGGTTTTTACGGCGCGTCTTCGATGGAGCGTCTGCCCGTCGAGCGCGCGCTTTTCGAGCAGGTAGTGAAGTTCAAGGCAATTAAGAGAGCTTAGCGCAGAGTGAAGAACGGCCCACGCTGGATCGAGCATCTGGCGGGGCAGGGGAGGAAGGAAGATGTCCGTCGCCATTCTCGGCAGTCTGATCATCTGGCTGATCGTCGCGGTCATTGTGATCGCCGTCGTGGTCTATTTCGTCAACTGGCTCTATCACCGCTCGTCGAAGGAGGTGTCGTTCGTACGCACCGGCCTGTTCGGCGAAAAAGTCGTCATCAACAGCGGCGCGTTCGTCCTTCCCTTCATTCACGAAATCACGCCGGTGAACATGAATGTTCTGCGCATGCAGGTGGTGCGCAACAAAGAGGATGCGCTGATTACCAAGGATCGGATGCGGGTCGATATCGAATCCGAGTTTTACGTGCGCGTCCCGCCGACCCGCGAGGCGGTTACGATCGCCGCGGCGACACTCGGTCGAAGAACCATGAACGTCGCCGAACTCGACGCGCTCCTTGCCGGCAAATTCGTTTCGGCGCTGCGCTCGGTCGCCTCCGAGATGACCATGGAAGAGATGCACGAGCGGCGCGGCGAATACGTCTCCCGCGTCAAGGATTCGGCGAAGGAAGGCCTCAAGCAGAACGGCCTCGAGCTGGAATCGGTGGCCATCACGGATCTCGATCAAACCGATCTTGAATTTTTCAACCCGTCAAACCGATTCGACGCCGAAGGTCTGACCAAACTGATCGAGGACATCGAAGCCCGGCGTAAGCTCCGAAACGACATCGAACAAGATTCGATGATTCTCATTCGCAGCCGCAATCTCGAAGCGGAGAAACAGGCGCTCGACATCGACCGCGAGAGCGAGAGCGCGCGGCTCACCCAGGAGCGTGACATCGAGGTCCGCCGCGCGGTGCAGCGCGCCGAACTGGCGCGCGAGCGTTCGCTGCGCGACACCGAGGCCGAGCAGGCGCAGATTGCCGGCCGCGAAGAGGTCGAGAAGACGCGCATCGCTCACGAGCGGGCGATAGCGGAAGCGCGGATCATCTCCGAGCGGGAAATCCGCGAGCGCGAGATCGAGCGGGGCCGTCAAGTCGATGAGGCCGAGATCGCCGCCCGCGAGCGAGTCGAGCGAGCGCGCATCGCGCAGGAGCGCGTCGTCACCGAAGCTCGCATCTCCCGCGAGGAGGACGATCAGCGCCGCGAGATTGAGCGCCAGCGCAACGTTGAGCAAGCCGAAATCGCGGCGCGCGAGGAGACGGAAAAGGCGCGCATTGCTCAGGAACTCTCGGTGGCGAATGCCCGCATCGCCATGGATGAGGAGAACCGGCGGCTCGAAATCGAACGTACCCGTAACCTCGAACAGGCGGAGATCGCCGCGCGCGAGACCACCGAACGCGCCCGCATCGCTCAGGAGCGCGTTGTCACCGATGAGCGGATCGCGCTCGAGGAGGAAATCCGCCGCCGCGAGATTACGCGCAACCGCGCTGTCGAGGAGGAGGAGATTACGGCTGCCAAGGCGACGGAAGGCGCGCGCATCGCTCGGGAAAAGGCGCTCGCGTCTGAGCGCATTGCGGCCGAGCTCGCCACCCGGACTTTAGAAATCGAGCGCACGCGTTCGCTGGAAAAAACCGACATCGAGGCGCGCGAAGTGACGGCCGCGGCGCGCATCGCCCAAGAGGAACGCGTTCGCACGCTGGATATCGCCCGTACCCGCGCGATTGAAGAAGCGGAAATTGCCGCGCGTGAAACGGTGGAAGCGTCCCGCATCGCTCAGGAAAAAAAGATCGCCGTCGAACGCATCGTGGCCGAAGAGGAGACGCGTAACCGCGAGATTGAGCGCATAAAAGCGATCGAAGAAGCGGAAATCGCCGCACGCGAATCGACAGAGTCCGCGCGCATTGCTCTCGATAAGAAAATCGCCGCGGATCGGATCGAGGCGGAGCAGGATACCCGCGGCCGTGAAATCGCCCGCAACGAGGCGATCGAGGCGGCCGAAATCAACTCGCGCCAGATCGTCGAGTCGGTGCGTATTTCGCAGGATCGCAAGATTTCCGGCGAAAGAATATCGCGCGATGAGGAGGTGCGTTCGCTCGAGATCGCCCGCAACCGCACGGTGGATACCGCCGAAATTGCGGCGCGCCAGACCATTGAAGAAGCCCGCATTGCCCAGGAGAAGCGGCTTGCGGCGGAGCGTATCGCCGCCGAGCAAGACACCAAGTCGCGCGATATCGCCCGCGAGACGGCTATCGAAGACGCCGAGCTTAAGCGCCGCGAAGCGATTGAAACGGCGCGCATCGCCACGGAATTGGCGCTGGAACGCGAGCGGATTACATCGTCACAAACCCGTGACATCCTCGATACCGAGCGCCGCAAGCTCGTTGAGATTGCTGATCAGGACCGATCCATTGAGGTCGCATCCAAGCTCGTCGAGCGCGCCGACTCCGATCGTAAACTCAAGGAAGCCAATATCGTCGCGACGCAGCAGGTGGAACGCGCCGACGTCGGCCGAGAACAGCTACTTGACCTCGCCCGGCTCGAGCGCCGGCGCGCTGTCGAGCAGTTCGAGGTCTCGCGCGTGCAGTCGTTGCAGGAGGCCGAGATCGCTTCGCGCGAAGAAGTCGAGCGCGCTCGCATCGCATCCGACCGCGGCCTCGATGAAGCGCGTATCATCCGCGAGCGGGAGCTCCGGCAGCTCGAGATCGGCCGCGAAACCGCGGTCGAGACGGCACGCATGGAAAGCAACATCGAGATCCAGCGAAAGTCGCTCGAGCAATCCGCGGCGCTGGCCGAAGCCGAAGCGGCTCGTGCTCAAGCCGTCGAGGCGGAGGAGCGCGTCAAAACGGTTCGCGAAAGCGAAGTCGCGCGCCGCCGGCACGCGGTCGAAGTGTTGATCGCCGAAAAGGAAGCGGAGGAAACCCGCATCGCGGCCGCCGCCGAACAGGTGCGCGCCGCCGTCGAGGCGGAATCGCAGCGGCTGCTCAACGAGGCCGAGAACGTCCTGTCCGATTCGGCCCGCGCTTCTCTGTTCCGGCGCCGGCTGCTTGATCGCATCGAAGGGATCGTGCGTGAGAGCGTCAAGCCGATGGAAAAGATCGAGGGCATCCGCATTCTCCAGGTCGACGGTCTCAACGGCGGCGGTGGAGGTGGCAGCGGGGGGCGGAGCGCCACCGACGAGGTCATCGATTCGGCGCTGCGCTATCGCGTACAGGCGCCGCTCATCGACCAAATCCTTTCGGAGATCGGCGTCGAGGGCGGAAGCTTATCGCGCATGCCCGGCCTCATTCGCGAGGCGCGGGACATGCAGGGCATTCGCAAGGAGACGGCACCCAAGAAGCCGCCGGAGGGCGGTGGTTCGTCCGGCTAGCTCGCCGGCAAAGGAAAAAGAAAGGAGGGGAGAGGCACATGGCTCGCGTATATGTCTCGAGCGTCATCAACAGCCGTTCCGACCGTGTCTGGCAGCGGGTCCGTGATTTCAATGGACTGCCTTCATGGCATCCGGGTATCGCCGAAAGCCGGATCGAGAACGGCGAACCGTCGGACAAGATCGGCTGCGTTCGCGATTTTCGCCTGCGCAACGGCGATCGCATTCGCGAAAAGCTTCTGGGCCTTTCGGATTTCGATCTGTTCTGCACTTACTCGATCCTGGAATCGCCGATGGGCGTCGAGAATTATGTGGCGACGTTGCGCCTCACGCCGATTACGGACGGCGACCGGACCTTCGCCGAATGGACCGCCGAATTCGACTGCCCGCCGGAGCGCGAAGCCGAGCTGGTCTCAAATATCGGTGGCGGCGTCTTCCAGGGCGGATTTGATGCCCTTAAACGTCAGTTCGGAGGTTGACGGGTGATTCGCTTGGTCCGATCGACCATCATCGATGCCCCGACGGACGAGGTATGGGCGCTGCTGCGCGATTTTAACGGTCACGATCAGTGGCACCCGGCAGTTGGGAAAAGCGCGATCGAGCGTGGGCAAAGTTCCGACAAGGTCGGGTGTGTCCGCCACTTTTTTCTGCGCAACGGCGCCGAGCTACGCGAGCAACTGCTCACGTTATCGGATTTGGAGCAGAGCTTTAGCTATTGTTTGCTGGACACGCCGGTTCCGTTATTTAACTACGTCGCGCACGTGCGGCTCGCCCCAGTCACTGATGGAAATCGTACGTTTTGGGATTGGCGTTGTTCGTTTTCGACCCGCAAAGGCGAGGAAGCCGAAATGGCCCGCATGGTCGGCGAGGATATTTACGATGCCGGTTTCGCTGCGATCCGTAACCGTTTGGCAGCCTCGGCGGGATTAGAGGGTAGGGCGTGACTATCACTGTCAAAAGCTTCCCTCGGCTAGCAGAGGCAGCCAATGCGCTGTCGAGCGAACGCGCAGCGCATTTTTTTGGCGGCGGTACGCTGATCATGCGCGCAGTCAACGAGGCCGATCCGAACGTGCAGACCATTGTGCGGTCGACCGATCCGCTTCTTCTGCACATCGGCGTGTCTTCAGGGCGGATCGAGCTGGGCGCCGGAGTCACCATGGCGGCGATACTCGCCGAGCGCGAACTTTCGTTTTTGCATCCGGTCGCACGGGCGGTCGGCGGCCCGGCGGTGCGCGAGGCTGCGACTGTCGGCGGCAACCTGTTTGCCCACAGCCCCTACGGTGATTTCGCGGCCGCGCTACTTGCGCTCGATGCGACGGTCGCTCTTGCCGGAGGCTTCGGCCAGCGCGAACAGCCGCTCGAGGAGTTTCTCAGTCACCGCGAGCGACGGCAGGCCGTTGTCGCGATGGTGGCGTTCAAGCGGCCGCTGCCTGACAGCTTCCGTTTTTCAAAAGTCACGCGCGTGCATCCCAAAGGCATTTCGGTCCTGTCGATCTCCGCGCAGGTTCCGTCGGCCAGCGGGCGCGTTACCGGTGCCCGCATCGCCTACGGGGCAATGGCGCCGATGCCGGTGCGAGCCAAAGCCGCGGAACGCGCGCTCGAAGGCCGTGCACTTGATGCCGCCGGTATTGCGCCCGCGCTCGCCGTTGCCGCCGACGGCACGTCGCCGGCCGACGATGCTATCGCCAGCGCTTGGTGGCGGCGCGAAATCCTGCCGGTTCACCTGCGTCGTTTGCTCCTCGGCGCGGCTGCATGAGGGATCGATGAAAACGCCGATCCAATTCATTTTGAACGGCGAGGAAGTCGCCGCTTTCGTCGAGAGTGGAAGCAACTTGCTCGACACGCTGCGTGAATCGGTCGGTGATTTGTCGGTCAAGGGCGGATGTTGGCAAGGTACGTGCGGAACCTGCACGGTGTTGATCGACGGGGTGCCGCGCGTTTCGTGCGTCACTTTGGCGGAGACCTGCGCCGGGAAATCGATCGAGACGACGGCCGGACTTCGCCGCGGCCCTGATTTGCATCCTTTGCAAACCGCTTTCATGGAGCGTTTCGCCGCGCAGTGCGGCTATTGCACGCCGGGAATGCTGATGGCTGCGAAGGCCCTGCTTGATCGCAATCCCAATCCCACACGCGCCGACGTGGTCGACGCGATTTGCGGCAATATCTGCCGTTGCACCGGTTACGAGCCGATCATCGAAGCGGTACTTGATGCAGCGCACGGCGACGCGCGTCATCGCGCCTGAAGGACGACACCATGCTTGAATTTCGCAAAGATATCTTCGCTGACGAGCGCGACGACAATCTAATCGAGGTCGGGCAGCCGACGGCGCGCCAGGACATTTTAGGCCACGTCACTGGTACCTCGCCCTATTACGACGATCACCGTTTCGGCAATCTTCTGCATCTGAAGATACTCCGGAGCCCGCACGCACACGCCCGCATTCGCTCCATCGACGATTCAGCCGCGGCGCGCGCGCCTGGCGTGAAACGGATCATTCGCGCCGCCGACGTGCCGGTCAATCTAAACACCCTTTTGAGCCTCATCCAGTTCGGCAAGGACGACGAGCCGTCGCTCGCGTCCGATGTGGTGCGCTACAAGGGTGAGCCGATCCTGGGCATCGTTGCCACCAGCGAGCGCGCTGCGATCGAGGCGATGGCGCTGGTGCGTATCTCTTACGATCAGTTGCCGGCAGTGTTTGATGTTGAGGAGGCGCTCAAGTCGGGTGCGCCGTCCGTCAACGCCGCTTATCCGAAGAATACATTCGAGTATTACGGCAAATACGACCACCAGAAGCTGCGGTACGGCGACGTCGACGCCGCGTTCAAGCAGGCCGAGATCGTCATCGAAGATCGTTATCAGATGTCGCCGATCGAGCATGCGCCGACCGAGACCAACGGCTCTATCGCCGTGCCCGACACCAACGGCCGTTTCATTGTCTACACTTCGACGCAGGCGTTGTTTTTCTCGCTGGATACTTCCGCCAAAATCAATGCCATGCAGTCGAATCAACTGCATTTCATCGGTGGCACGGTTGGCGGCGGCTTCGGCGGCAAGGTGGACACGCTGACCGAGCCGCTCTCTATTCTCGCCGCGCGGTTGACCGGGGCGCCGGTGCGCTACCGTTTTGGGCGTCACGAGGAAATGCAGTTCGGCTCACCGCGCGGCGCCGAACGCATCTACGTCAAGGACGGCATTATGAAGGACGGGCGCATCGTCGCCCGACAGGTACGTTGTTATTTCGATTCCGGCGCTTACACCCGCCTTTCGAGTTACGCGGTAGTTAAGTGCACCGCTCATATTCCCGGGCCGTATACCATCCCGAACGTCCACGCCGACGTGTATTGCGTTTTCACCAATCGTACGCCCGCAACCGCCATGCGTGGCTTCGGCGTTACCGCCGTCGACTTCGCGATGGAGTGCCACATCGATAAGGGCGCTGTGGCGGTGGGGATGGATCCACTCGAATTCCGCATGCTCAACATGTACCGTGACGGCGACATGAAGGCGCATCGGCGCCAGGCGAAAAACACCGCGCTGATCGAATGCGCGCAGGTCACGGCCGAGAAAGCCAACTGGCCGTTGCGTGACGAATTCCGTCGCATGTCCTCGCGGACCGGCGGCAGTCTGGAGCGCGGCGGCGTTGTTGACCGCACGCGCGCGCCAGCTTTAGCGTCTGCCCCGAAGTTAGCGCCAACGGATGCCGGTGCCGGTCGCACGCGCGCGCCAAGCGTCGCACCTCCGCCCGTGGTGCCGCAGCGCATCGCCTACGAGCGGCCGATGGCGGCTGAACCGGCGCGGGCGGCACCGCCGCAGCAACCGGCGTCTCGTTCCGTTCCAACTCCGTCTGCGGCACCTCCGGCGTCGTCGCCGGCCGGGTCGACGCATGGTGCGGCGCGCTTTTCTTCGGTTTTCGGCACCAGGAGGCGCTGATTATGGCCAAACATCGCGGACGCGGCGTCGCCACCATCAATTATCCGATCGGCATGAATCTCGGCGGCGATCCGAGCCAGGCGCTGGTCCATTCTAATCCCAGCGGCAAATTCACCGTTGCGTTGTCGTCCATCGACCTTGGCCAAGGGATGAAATCGGTAACGCGGCAGATTTGCGCGGAAACGCTCGGCGTGCCGGTCGATGATGTTTACGTTGACACCGCGGATTCCGACACCGGCCCGCATTGCATGGGATCGTTCGCCTCGCGCGGAACACACCGGGTCGGCAACGCGGTGATGACCGCGGCTCGCGAAGCGCGGGGAGTCATGCTTGAAGCGGCCGCCGAGGAGCTTGAAGTCGACCCGGGAGATCTGGAGACTGATGGCAAGGGTTCCATCCGCGTCAAAGGCGCGCCGCATCGCTCGATCTCGGTGCGCGACGTCGCCATCGCTGCCCAGTTCCGCCAAGGTAAAACAATTTCGGGCCGCGGCATTTTCCTCGTGCCGTTGTCGGACGTCGACCCGGAAACGGGGGAAATGTCGCCAGCTACCTGTTACGCGCACGCGTGTCTCATCGCGGAGGTCGAGGTCGACGACGAAACCGGTGACGTCACGGTGCTGAAGATGAACAGCACTTATGAAATCGGACGCGCGATCAATCCAAAGCTCGTCGAGCAACAGCTGGTCGGCGGTTCGTGGATGGGCATGAGCCACGCGCTTTATGAGACGCCGGAGCCCTATTACCCGAACACACGCGATGGGCCGCGCGACTTCAACGAATATTTGATGCCTGGTCCCGGCGATATCTGCCCGCACGACATCACGGTGCTCGAACGGCCGGCACCCGATGGCCCCTTCGGCGCCAAGGGCCCCGGTGAAATGTGCGCCAACCCGGTGCTGCCGGCAGTCGCCAACGCGGTGTTCAACGCGGTCGGCGTGCGTATCAACGATTTGCCGATAACCCCGGAGAAAGTTCTGCGCGCGCTCAAGGCGCGGGCCGGATCGCCCGCGGCACGTACCCGATAGCTTGCCATGGCGGTGCGTCAAACGATCGTCGGAATCAGCAGCCCGCGCGAGCTCGAAGAGGCGCTGCGCGCGGCCTATTACCTCGCCGACGACGAGCTTTCGACCGCCGCCTATCTCGCGCTCGCGCTCGGCAAGCCCTTGTTGCTGGAAGGTGCACCCGGTGTCGGCAAGACCGAAGCTGCCAAGGCAATCGCCGGCGTGCTCGGCCGCAGCTTGCTTCGCCTGCAATGCTACGAGGGCATCGACGCGGCGGCGGCGCTTTATGAATGGAATTTCCCGCGCCAGATGCTGGCGCTGCGCCAGGCTGGCGCCTACGGAGACACGATAGACATTTATCGCGATGAGTTTTTGATCGAGCGGCCTATGCTGGCCTGCTTACGGCGGCCGCACGAGACGATGCTGTTGATCGACGAAATCGATCGCTCCGATCACGAGTTCGAAGCGTTCCTGCTGGAATTCTTGTCCGACTTCCAGATATCTATACCGGAGCGTGGCGCGATAAAGGCCTACGAGCGGCCGGTCGTCATCCTCACCTCCAACCGTACTCGCGAGCTGCATGAGGCGCTCCGCCGCCGCTGCGTCTATCACTGGATCGAGTATCCGTCTGCCGAGCGGGAAATGCGCATCATCATGATGCGCGCCTCCGGTGTCAGCGAACGGGCGGCACGTGCCGTGGTCGCCGCCGTCGGGCGTTTGCGCCGCGAGCCGCTTGCCAAGCTTCCCGGCATTGCCGAGGCGGTCGAGTGGGCCGAAGCCGCGACACTGCTCAACGAGCAGGGCGAGCGCTGGCCGGAGGCGTTCCGCCGTTCGCTTGGCGTTGTGCTCAAGGACGAAGATGATCTGGTGCACATCGCGCCACGGATCGAAGCCATCCTTGCCGAGGCGCAGGCATGATCGATACGACGGCTACGATTGCGCACTTTCTCGGCTTTACCGCGCTGTTGCGGCGCTCGGGCTTCGCCGTCGCGCCGGAACAGAGCATGGCTTGGCTTACGGCGATTGAGCTGCTCGGGCCTAGCGAGATTGGCGATGTCCGCCGTGCGGCGCGGGCGACGCTTGCGCCGCCGCCGGAACGGTTCGCCGATTTTGACGCGTTGTTCGATGCGCATTTCCTTGGCTCCATCGTTCCAGGACTCGAGGGAGAGCCAAGCGACGAGGAGCCGTTGCGTGCATCCGAGGACGGGGCGGTCGGTCCCGAACCCGAATTCGGCGATGAGACGCATGAGTCTGGCGCCGAGGCCGCTACCGCCGAGCGGCTCTTGGCGCGGCGTTTTTCCGCGGGTGAGGATACGCATACGTTGCGCCGTTTTGCCCGGGCGTTGCCCAGCCGTATCCCGAGACGGCGCGGCTACCGTTGGCGCTCGGCGCGGACGGGTACTGGCGCAGACGCGCGCCGTATGTTCCGCGACGCTATGCGGCACGCCGGCGAATTCGTCCGGCTGCGCCGGCGCCGTCGCCGCCTGCGTCAACGCCGCGTTGTCGTTCTCGTCGACGTTTCCGGCTCGATGAAGGAGCGCACGCAGGCGCATCTTGCTTTCGCGCACGCACTGGTCCGTGCCGCCGATTCTGTCGAAGTTTTCACCATGGGCACGCGACTCACGCGCATCACGCGGCCGCTACGCTTGAAAAGCCGCGAACAGGCGCTCGCCACCGCATCGCTTCTCGTCGCCGACTGGGACGGCGGCACCCGGATCGGCGACGCCCTTAATGCTTTCCTCGCCGTGCCGCGTTTCGCTGCGCTCGTTCACGGCGCGGTGCTGCTGGTGCTCTCCGACGGGCTCGAGCGCGGGGATCCGACAGCGATGGCGGATGCTGTCTCCCGCTTTTCCCGGATCGCGTGGCGCATCGTCTGGCTGACGCCGCTCGCCGCCGATCCAGGCTTCGAACCGCGCACCGCGGGTTTGGTCGCAGCCCGGCCTTACCTCGATGAACTCGGAGATGGTGGTTCCATTGAAAAAATTTGCGCTCATGTTCTCGACTTGGCCGAGGTGAGCGCGGCGTAACAAAAAGCCTAAATCGGACAAGAATTTAAGTGTGCGTGTACGGGGAGGAGTGAATGCCGCTAGAAATCAAGGTGCTCGACTACGGCGATATCGAGCTGGAATCGAGTTTTTTGGTGTTGGGACGCGATTGCGGCCGAACGCGGCGGGTGCCGACACTGGGATTTCTTATCCTCGGTGGCACTTGGCCGGTCGTCGTCGATACCGGCTATCGCTCGAACCAGATCATGGAAAGTCTGGGCATGCGCGGCCTGCAATCGCAGGAGAACATGATCGAAAATCAGTTGAAGAAGCATGGGCTGAGGCTAGGCGACGTTCGCTACGTCCTGCACACCCACCTGCATATCGATCACGCCGGCAAGGACGACCTTTTTCCCATGAACACGGCGGTGGTGGTCAATCGGCGCGAGCTGGAATATTCGGTTTCCGGGCTGATGCACCCACAATACCCGGCCGTCGACATCAAGCATCTGGTCGATCGCCTGCACACCAAGGGTGCGCTGCGCTTTCTCGA
>DAIUEQ010000002.1:0-78859 GCA_036845025.1 Xanthobacteraceae bacterium
ACATCGCCGATGACGTCGGCGCGTAACGCAAGCAGGCGTCCTTCGCTATCGAGAGCCAATTCTGCGTCCGCGATCTCGTCGAAGCCTTGGCTGCTGGCCGTCAAGTCTTCGAGCCGGTCGCTGGTCCATTTCACCGCCCGTGCTAGCGCCCGCGCGGCCGCGCAGACGAAGATTTCCTCCGGGTACAGCGAGCCTTTGGCACCAAAGCCGCCACCCACATCGCGCGCCAGCACGCGAATTTGCTCCGGTGGGACATCGAACGCCAGCGCCAGCGCGTCGCGCACAATGCCGGGCACTTGGGTCGCCGAATGCAGCTTCAGCGCTCCCGACGCCGGGTCGTATTCGGCAAGGCAAGCGCGCGGCTCGATGGGGGTTGCGGTCTTGCGGTGCATCCGGAAGCGGCCGCCAACGCAAATCGCCGCCGCCGCGAATGCTTCATCGACATCGCCGCGCTTGAACTCGCGGCTCACCAGCACATTGGTGCCCGCTTCTTCGTGCAACAAAGGAGCGTTGGCGCTCGCGGCTTGTTCCGGGTCGCCGATGACGGGCAGAGAATGGTAATCAATGAAAACGCGATCGGCGGCGTCTTCCGCCTGATATCGGCTTAGCGCCACGATGCCGACAACCGGTTCTCCGACATAGCGCACTTTTTCGCGCGCCAGCGGCAAGATCGGCGTGGCGTAGTAATTGACCATGCGTGAGGTGGCGACGAGCGGCTTGACGAAACCTGCCAAATCCTCAGCGGTGAAGATTGCGACCACTCCCGCCGATGCGCGCGCCGCCGCGCAATCGATGCCGAGAATGCGCGCATGGGAATGGTCGCTGCGGCGAAAGGCGACGTGCAGCACACCAGTAGCCCGGCAATCGTCGGTATAGGCGCCTCGCCCGGTGAGGAGTCGCGGATCTTCGACGCGCTTGATCCGTGCGCCGATAAATTTCGGCCGCGCGTGAATCTCGGCCGTCTCACTCATAAGCGTCGAGGCCTTTGCGCAACGTCTCCCACTGCGCTTGATCGTGGCCGCACAGCACCGTGGCGCCCGCCGCTTCAATGCGACGGACTTCGACGAGAGATTTCACTAGCGCATCGGGGTCGCGGGTGTTGCGGGGAATAATGCCGGTATCGAGTGTCGAGCGCAGACTGACTGTGTCGGAGGCGAGAAGAAATCTGCCGGATTTTTCCAGCGCCACAAGCGCGCCAATCGTTCCGGGCGTATGGCCGGGAAGGGGCAGGATCACGATGCGGCCGTCGCCAAACAGATCGCGCTCGCCATCGATCGTGTCCGGCGCCCTGGCTTGCTCCCACTCAGCGGCAATATAGCCGGCCGCGATCGCGTCGGGCGCGCGCGCTGCGTCGACTTCTTTGGCGTGAATAACGAATGTCGCGCGCTTGAAGAACGTACTGCAGCCGCAATGATCGGCGTGCAGGTGGGAGCAAACCACGACGTCGATGTCATCGCAGCCAAGCCCAACGTCGCGTAACGCGGTGACGACGTTCTCCTGCGGCGGCGCGATCGGTGTCATGATTTTAGCGAGGCCGCCCCAGCGGGCTTCCGGATCCTCGGCCGCTGCCGGGTGGCAGCCGGTGTCGAACAACACGTTGCCCTGGCCGTGACGCAAGAGGATGCAGGAGACCGGAATATCGAGCGTTTCGCCGCGCAACGCCTCGGCGTCATACATCGCCTTGCGTACGCGCAAGCGGCCGCCGGATAGGACGTGCATCTTCATCGAAGTGCGATCAACTCCGATGCACGATATGGTCTTTGCCGTTCCATTCCTGGGCCGCCTGGTACATCCCGTGAAATGCCTTTTCCGTCGCGGCATTGATCTCGATGATTTCGAGCATGCCCGGAAGGTCGCGTCCGGTGTCGAAATAAATAATGCGGCATCCCAATGGATCGGGCGCGGTATCGGTGAACGCTTCTGCGTAGCCAAGGGAACGGTAGTGCGCCTCGGCCTTTGCGAAATCGCGCACGCCGATTCCCCAATGATGAAAGCCGTGGGTGCCGCGCGCTTTTAGCGTTTCTTGAAATACCGACGGCTCCTGGTCGTGCTGCTGAATGAGCTCGATCTGGAGTTCGCCACTGTAAGCGAGCGCCAGACTGAAATGCGCCTTGGTCGGCGTGCCGCGATAGCGGCCTTTCGGCGGCACGAAGGGACCGATCAGAAACCACGGACCAACATGCAAGAGCTCGCTGTAGCGGCGCATCTCCTTTTCAATATCCGTAACCGTATAGGCGAGCTGCATGATGCTGTTGTCGCGGGAGCCAAAACTAAATCTGTCCATGACTTTCTCCGGTAAGGAACGGTTTTGTGTAATGGCGGCGATCGACGCCCGCGCTGACTTTAGGTTTCGAGAAACGCGACGCACCGCGTCCAGCCGGCAGAAGCGGCATGGATCTTTACTGGGAAGCAGGACACTTTGAAGCCAAAGGGTGGGAGCTGCTCGAGGTTCGCGAGCTTTTCCATGTGGCAATAACCGATCTCACGCCCGGCCTTGTGGCCTTCCCAAATCAGGCTGGCGTCGCCGGTTTCGGCAAAACGCTTGCGCGTGAATGAGAATGGAGCGTCCCAGCTCCAGCCATCGATGCCGGTGACGCGGACGCCTTGCTTAGTCAGAAAAAGAGTTGCTTCGCGGCCCATGCCGCAGCCTTTGTCGATGAAGTTGGGCTGTCCGTAAGCAATTCCCGCCGCGGTATTCACGAGCACGATGTCGAGTGGTTTGAGCGTATAGCCGATGCGGTCGAGCTCGCGGGCGACGTCGTCGGCTTTGCAGACGTAGCCATCCGGCTTGGAGCGAAAATCGAGTTTCACGCCGTCAGAGAAAAACCACTCCAGCGGCAGTTCATCGACCTTCAGCGAAGGCTTGCCGCCGTCCATGGTGCTCGAGAAATGATACGGTGCGTCCAGATGCGTGCCGTTGTGGGTGGTGATGGTAACCGTTTCGATCGCGGCTCCTTCGCCCGCCGGCAGCTGTTCCGGTTTCAGGCCGGGAAACTGCGCCGCGAACTCCGCGGCGCCTTCCTTGTGGCCGAGGTAGGTGATGCTCGGCAGCATGCTTGGGGGATCGGAGGCGATTCCAGCCTTGAGCGCCACCGAAAGGTCGACAATTCGCATAAAACGTCCTCCCCCATGTGCATGTCGTGTCGATTGGTCAGATTTTCGCCAGCGTACGGCACTTTACGCGGCAGGCTCAACCATCGCGGCAGGAATACCGCCCAAGCGCGACGCGGTGCTTCCGAGGAGCCCGGGGCTCGCCTATGCTCGCCGCCAAACACGCAACGCCGGTTGGCGAAAGGGAGGTATTCTTGGGGTTGGTTGAGGGGAAAATCTGTATCGTTACGGGCGGCGCCGGCAGCCTCGGGTTCGCCAGTGCGCGCGCACTCGTTGCCGAAGGCGCGAAAGTCATGCTCGTCGACCTCGACGGGGAACGGCTTGCCAAGGCCGCGCGCGAACTCGGGGCCGACCGCGCGGCGTTCGTTGCCGCCAACGTCGCTGACGCCGAACAGACCCGCAGATATGTGGCCGAAACGGTGGCGCTGTGGGGTAAGATCGACGTGCTGTTTAGCAATGCCGGCAATGACGGGCCATTGTCGCCGATCACCGACTATCCCGAGGACCTGTTCGATCAAATCATCGCCACCCACGTGCGCGGTTGTTTTCTCGCGCTCAAATACACCATTCCGCAGATGAACGATGGCGGCAGCATCATCGTCACGTCGAGTACCGTCGGCCTCAAAGGTGTGCCCGGCAATTGCTCGTATGTGGCCGCGAAGCATGCGCTGATGGGCATCGTGCGCTGCGTATCAAAAGAAGTTGCGCCGCGGCGTATACGCGTCAACAGCGTCAATCCTGGCCCGGTCGACAATCCGTTCATGCGCACCGCGGAGAAGACTCTGAGCCAGGTTATCGGCCGCGACGCCGGCAAATGGTTTGATGAGCAAATTCCGTTCGGCCGGCATGCCAAGCCGGAAGAGATCGCGCAGGCGGTCTGCTTTCTCGCCTCCGACCGCAGCAGCTACACCACGGGCATGCCGCTGTTGGTCGACGGCGGCTTCATCGCTTAAGTGCCGGCCGGAATGAATGTGATGAGCAAATTCGGCATCGGTCAGGCTGTCCGCCGCACCGAGGACCAGCGTTTCACGACCGGCTCGGGCCAGTATGTCGGCGATATCGAATTGGCGCGGCAATCCTACGCGGTTGCCGTACTATCGCCCCACGCGCACGCGCTGATCAAACGCATCGACGTCAGTGCGGCAAAGGCGGCGCCGGGAGTTGTGTGTGTCCTCACCGGCGCCGATGCCGCGGCCGATAACGTAGGCGGCATCCCGCCGTTTTTTATGCCGGAGAACTGGGGCGGCCCGAAGGGCTTCGCGACGACGCGTCCGTTGCTCGTCACGGACCGCGTCCGCTGCATGGGCGATCATGTGGCGTTCGTGGTCGCCGAAACCGACGCGCAAGCGCGCGACGCGGCCGAGCTTGTCGTCGTCGATTACGAGCCGCTGCCGGCCGTCGTCGACCTCGAACAAGCAACGTTTGATAAGGCGCCGAAAATTTGGGAGGACTGTCCGAACGGCAACATCGGCGTAACTATCGCAATGGGCGATCAGGCGGCAACCGATGCCGCGTTTGCGAGTGCCAAACACGTCGCCTCAGTTCGCCTCATCAACAACCGCGTGACGGCTAATCCGATCGAGCCGCGCTGCGCGCTAGGCGTTTGCGACGCCGCGGACGGCCGATACACGCTCTACACCACATCCCAGGATCCACACAGCGTTCGCGCCGCCTTGTCGGCACACGTCTTCGGCGTGCCCGAATCCAAAATCAGAGTCATTTCGCCGGACGTCGGCGGCGGGTTTGGCATGAAGGCGAACCTTTACGCCGACGACGCGCTCGTGCTTTGGGCCTCGCGTCGCTGCGGCCGGCCGGTGAAATGGACCGCGACGCGCAGCGAAAGCCTGCTCTGCGATAATCACGCCCGCGACCAGCTCGTCTTCGCCGATCTGGCGCTGGACGAAAATGGCAAGTTCCTCGCCATTAGGTCGCGAGCCTACCAAGCGCTGGGCGCCTATTGGTGGGGCGCCGCGACCGCACCGTTGTTCTGGTCGGTGATGTTCGTCCCGAGCCTCTACGACGTGCAGATTATGCACATCAGCACCAACGCGGTCTTCACCAACACGGCGCCGACTTCCGTCTATCGCGGTGCCGGACGCCCTGAGGCGATTTATCTGATCGAACGTCTGGTTGAGCAGGCCGCCCAGGTGACCGGCATCGATCGCGTCGAGTTGCGGCGCCGCAATCTCATTCCCCCGGGGGCGATACCTTACACGACGCCCACCCATCACACCTACGACAGCGGCGAATTCGAGAAGTTGATGGATCAATGCTTGGCGCTTGCCGATTGGGACGGGTTTGC
Source organism: Xanthobacteraceae bacterium (assembly GCA_036845025.1). Classification (GTDB taxonomy): domain Bacteria; phylum Pseudomonadota; class Alphaproteobacteria; order Rhizobiales; family Xanthobacteraceae; genus BOG-931. The sequence continues at coordinate 5,414 of DAIUEQ010000002.1, forward strand.
CGCCCGGCGCAAGGAAACCAAAAAGCAAGGCAAGCTGCGCGGTCGCGCGGTCACGCCGTATATCGAATTGGGCGGCGTCATGAACGACCGCATGGAAATCAGATTCGATCCGGGCGGCATGGTCACCATCATCGCCGGCACTCACTCCCACGGGCAGGGCCACGCCACGGCGTTCGCACAGTTGGTGGCCGAGTGGCTCGGCGTGTCGTTTTCGGCGATCAATTACATCCAGGGCGATACCGAGAAGGTGGCGTTCGGCCGCGGTACCTATGCGGCGCGGAGTTCCTTGGTCGGTGGCAACGGTTTGCGTGTCGCCGCCGACGCGGTGATCGCGCGCGGCAAACAAATGGCCGGCGCACTGATGGAAGCGTCGCCCGACGATATTGAATTCCAGGCCGGCACATTCACGGTGATGGGAACCGATAAGAAAATGTCGATCGGCCAAGTGGCCGGCGCTTTTTTTGCCCCCGCCGGGCCGGTGACCAAGTTGGGTCTCGGCCTTGATGGGGTGGGAACGTGGTCAGGCATGCCGGGAGGCGCGCCGAACTATCCGAATGGCTGTCAGGTGTGCGAGGTCGAAGTCGATCCGGATACCGGCTCGGTTCGCATCGATCGTTTCTTCGCCATCGACGATCTCGGGATGGTCATCAATCCGATGATCTGCGAGGGGCAGATCCATGGCGGTATCGCGCAAGGTGTCGGTCAGGCGCTGTTTGAAAGCATTGTCTATGACGAGCAGTCCGGTCAGCTGATGACCGGAAGCTTCCTCGACTACGGCATGCCGCGCGCCGCTGACTTCCCCGAATTCGTCTCCGAGCTTGTCGAGATTCCCGCCACGACCAATCCCCTAGGTATCAAGGCCATCGGCGAAGCAGGAACGATCGCGGCGCCGCCGACCGTCGTCAACGCCGTACTCGATGCGCTGCGGGAGCTCGGTGTCGATCACATCGATATGCCGCTCACGCCGGCGCGTATCTGGCACGCGGCCAAACAAGCGGCGAACGGACGGCAGAAGAGCTAGCCGTGTCCGCCCCCAAGTCTGAACCGATACGAAATGCGCCAGGGGCGACACCGGTCATCCGTGAACACGTGGTCCCGACGCCGGATTGCAAGCCCTACATCGCCGTAGAAGGTCCCGACCGGAATTTATGGTTTTGTGAAAACGGCGCGGCAAAAATCGGTTGCTTCGATCCGTGGGCGAACTCTTGGCGCGAATTTCCGCTTCCGGATAGCGCCAGCGCACCGGTTGGAATTGCGGTCGGCGGCGATCAGAATCTTTGGTTCACCGAGAAAGCAGGTAACCGTATCGGGCGCATCAGCGTGTCGGGTGAGATCGCGGAGTTCGCGATGTCGAACGCGGACGCCGGTCCGGACGGCATAGCACTGGGCCCAGACGGCAATGTCTGGTTTTCCGAGAGCGACGCCGACAAGATCGGGCGGATCACACCGGACGGGCGGATCGTCGAGTTCGGCAGAGGCATCACCCCCGGAAGCAAGCCGCTCTCGCTGGTTGCCCGCTCGGGTGCACTCTGGTTCAGCGAAGCAGGTGGAGGTCGCATCGGGCAGATCACCATGTCGGGTGAGGTCAGCGAATATCCGCTGCCACGTCCGGACAGCGGTCCGCGGGCCATGGCGCTGCATCCCGATGGCAGCATCTGGTTCGTCGAAACCGGCGCCAATGCGATCGGTCGTATGGCGCCGGACGGCAGCATTGTTGAATTTGAAGTGCCGACTCCCCACGCTTCCGTACGAGGAATCGCGGTGACCGCCGATGGCGACGTATGGTTTACAGAAAATTTCGCGAACAAAATTGGGCGCTTCGATGCCGGCGGCGTCCTCGTCGGGGAATACGCTATTCCGACACCAAAAAGCGGCGCGCGGTGCATAGTCGCGATGGCTGATGGACGCCTGTTTTTCACGCAATATGACGCCGGACTAATCGGTGAAATTATCTACAAGCCTCTATGAAATGAATATGACAACCAACACGCGGCGGCCGCACACTCTTGCGAAAAACCCGACTTTTCGCTAAATAATCACATCGAGTTTTTCGGCCGAACGACTAGGCCACGCAGCGACGATAACCGCGCCTGACTGACGATCTTCACCAAAATCTCGAGCGAACCGGGCCGTGCTTTCTCGCGCGGCTCAAATATCGATTCTACAAAGGAGTCTCCCGTGAGCAACGGAACAGTGAAATGGTTCAACGCGCAGAAGGGTTATGGATTTATCCAGCCCGAGGGCGGCGGCAAGGACGTGTTCGTCCACATCAGCGCTGTCGAGCGCGCGGGCCTGCGCGAGCTGCGTGAAGGCCAGAGCGTCGCGTTCGAGGTCGTGGTCGATCGCAAGACCGGCAAGTCTGCTGCCGAGAACCTGAAGACCGTCTAATGCCGTTGGGCGAGACTGCTTCCGCGGTCTCGTCTCACTTTACTCTTGTTGCTCTCGTGTGAAGGGCTATCCGTGATCGCCGGCGGCGCTGCCGGCCTTAGAACAAAATCGAGCCTACGCCGGCTCGATTTTTTTGTCGGCATTAAAACTCCCCGATTTTACTTCCAGTGGTTTTGAGAATCGCTGGTGGCCTAGGGTCCGGCAAGTCCGGGTATGGGCACGCCGATGAGCTGAGCAATCAGAAACATATTCAGCACTATCACGATACCGGCGCCGACCGTTGCGGCTATTTGGGTCATACGGCTGTTGGCGAAAGCTCCCATGATGTCGCGCCGGCCACTGAAGATGAGGAGCGCGATCATCGGCAACGGTAGTGCGATACTGAGCACGACTTGACTGACGACCAGCGCATTGGTTGCGTTGACTCCAAGACCGACCACGACGATCGCCGGCAGCATGGTGAGGAGCCGGCGCAGCCAGATCGGGATGTGAAAGCCTACGAAGCCTTGCATAATCATCTGGCCGGCCATGGTGCCGACGGCCGAGGCGGAAATTCCCGAAGCAATCAGCGAGACCAAAAATACCGCCGCCGCGCCGACGCCAAAGAGCGGCGTCAATGTGTGATAAGCGGTTTCAATTTCAGCAACTTCCGGATGGCCGGCGTGAAACGCGCTTGAGGCCATCATCACCATCGCCATGTTGACTAGCCCGGCGACGGTCAGCGCAAAGACGACTTCCCGATTCGAGAAGCGCACGAGCTTTCGCCGCTCGCTGTCGTCGCGCACCGGCATGCGCGCTTGCGTCAGGCCCGAATGCAGATAAATGGCGTGCGGCATGACGGTCGCGCCAATAATGCCGACCGCGAGCAGCAAAGCCTGCGCGTCGGCGATATGCGGCACCACGGTATGTATTGCCGCCGACGTCCAGTCGATCGGCACGATAAAGACCTCGACCAGATAACAAAGCGCGATAATGCTCACCATGCTGGCGATGATAAGTTCGATCGGGCGAAAGCCGAAGTTCTGAAACAGCAGCAGCGCATAGGTCGCGGCTGCGGTCGCCACCATGCCGGCGAACAGCGGCAGATGGAATAATATCGACAGGCCTATTGCGCCGCCGAGAAACTCCGCGAGGTCGGTCGCCATGGCCGCTATTTCGCTTACCACCCACATCGCGAGAACCACGGGCTTGGCAAATTCTGTCCGGCACATTTCCGCGAGATTGCGCCCGGTAACGATGCCAAGCTTTGCGGAAAGTGCCTGAAAAAGCATGGCGATGACGTTGGCGAGCAGCACCACCCAAAGCAGGCCGTAACCGAATTTAGCCCCGGCTTGGATGTTGGTGGCAAAGTTGCCCGGATCGACGTAGGCGATCGACGCGATGATCGCGGGGCCCGCAAATACCAAATAGCCTCGCCAGCCGGCGCGCTCACCGCGCAATACCCCCTGCGCGGTAGCGACCGCGCGGTCCGACAGCGAGCCCTTGCGGCGGCTACGGTCGGTCAGATCGGCCGACATAAAGCCTGTACTGAAAAATGTAGCATTAGTTACATGGTAAGGCTCAGTCTCTTTTTGTCAACGGCTACAACGTGTAGCATTGGCTATACTTTGACACGCGGAGAAAAATATGTTCCTTTTCTGTAAGGGTCGGTGCGGGTTCGCCGGTGCGCCGCTTGCAGCCTAGGCTATGAACGAGACGACACGACGCAAGCGCGGTGCCGCCGGGGAGAAGCTTCCCGCGGAAGGAACCCAAGCGCGTCGCTTCGGGAAAACCCGAACGGCGCAGGCCACGGCGCTTCTGGAAGATTACGTCGAACTCATCGCCGATTTGATGGCGAGCGCCGGGGAGGCGCGGCCGACCGATATAGCCCGCCGGCTTGGCGTATCGCACGCCACCGCAGTGAAGACGATTTCGCGCTTGAAACGGGCTGGTTTGGCGACGGCGCGGCCCTATCGCGGCGTGTTCCTCACCGAGAAAGGGCAGGCGCTCGCCGACCGGGTGCGTATCCGCCATCGCCTGGTCGTGGACGTGCTCAGCGCGCTCGGCGTCCCTTTGGAGTCCGCCGAGGCGGACGCCGAGGGCATCGAGCACTACGTGTCCGAAATCACGCTGAAAGCGTTCGCGCAGTTCTTACGAGCGCGAGACTAGGCGATTGTTTTGTTATTCGGCGGTCGGGCGGTGGTTAGGCCGCGTGGTCGGTCAGCGCATCGACGATGCCGTCGACGATCTCCTCGACGAGTGCCTTATCGTCCCCTTCGCCCATAACGCGAATGACCGGTTCGGTCCCCGATGGCCGAACGACCAGCCGCCCGTGCCCATTGAGCCGCTGCTCCGCGTCTTCAATCACCGAGCGCACCTTGGAGTTTTCCAAAGGTTTGCCGGTGCGATAGCGGACATTTTTGAGCACCTGGGGCAACGGAGCAAAGCGGTGGCAGACCTGCGACACCGGCTTGTCGAGCTTCTTGACCACCGCGAGGAGCTGAAGCGCGGCGACGAAACCGTCGCCCGTTGTCGTGTAGTCGGACAGGATGATGTGGCCTGAGGGTTCGCCGCCGACATTGTAGCCGTGCTCGCGCATGTGCTCGAGCACGTAACGATCACCGACTGGCATGCGCACAAGCGCCAGCTTGAGCGATTGGAGATAGCGCTCAAGCCCGAGATTCGACATTACCGTCGCCACCACGCCGGGCTTCGCTAAATTTCCGTCGGCCAACCAGTTTTCCGCGATCACCGCGAGCAACTGATCGCCATCCACCACCTGACCTCGCTCGTCGACAATGACGACCCGATCGGCATCGCCGTCGAGGGCGATGCCGACATCGGCGCGCAATTCCCGGACTTTGCGGGAAAGTGCATCGGGAGCGGTCGAGCCGCATTCGCGATTGATGTTGAAACCGTCCGGCTCCACGCCGATGGAGACGACGTCGGCACCGAGCTCCCACAAGGCTTCGGGAGCGACGCGGTAAGCGGCGCCATTGGCGCAGTCAATGACAATACGGAGACCCTCGAGCGAGAGGTTCCGCGGCAAGGTGCGCTTGGCGAATTCGATATAACGGTCGTGAACACCGTCAATGCGCTTGGCCCGGCCGAGTTCGGCGCTCTTCGCCAGGCGCTTGGCCATGTCGCTGTCGATTAGGGCTTCAATCTGGTGCTCGACCTCGTCGGAGAGCTTGTAACCGTCCGGCCCGAACAGCTTGATACCGTTGTCGTCGAAAGGATTGTGGGAGGCGGAGATCATCACGCCGAGATCCGCGCGCATTGAGCGCGTGAGCATGGCGACGGCTGGCGTCGGCATCGGTCCCAGTTGCAGCACATCCATGCCGACCGAGGTAAACCCGGCGATCAGCGCCGTTTCAATCATGTATCCCGATAGGCGCGTATCTTTGCCGATGACGACGCGGTGCCGGTCATCGCGGACGCGGCGGAATACGAGCCCGCTGGCCTGTCCGACCTTGAGCGCCAATTCCGGCGTGATCACGCCGTTGGCGCGGCCGCGAATACCATCGGTGCCGAAATATTTGCGGGCCATCTTCCCCCACCGCCAGCTTCCCAGCGGCAATATTAGCTGCTTCGCGTTGAAGCCTGCCTCAAAAAATATTCAGGAATGTTACCGCGCCGGTAACCCTTCGTCCACCCAATCCGTAGAAATTACGCAGATAAATCAATAATATGCGCTTACGAGACCGCCCGGGCCGTTCCCCGGCTTAGCGCTCTCGCTTATCGCGGGCGGTAGGTGGCGGCTGCGTGATCGAAACCGGATCTGAACCGGGGAACGTCTCCTCAAGCCCTTGCTCAAGCTTGTCGTCGAGCGATTTCTTGTGCTTTTCCGCGCGGGCCGTTTTTCCTTCCTCGGCGCCACGGGCATCACGGGATGTCGTGGGATGCGGTGCTGACTTGCGTGTTACGTCTTCCATCGTCGTCCCCAAAATTCTCGAGATGAAACCATCAAGGGCGGGTAGGGCTGTGCGAGGTAACGTCCGAGGGGAGGCGGATGTTCCCGCGGCGCGAACTCGCGGCCGCTTTGTGCTATCGAAAACCAAACAGCCGGGGGATCGTCCTGCCATGCGAATCATGACCTGTATCGAAGACCTGCGAGAGGCGGCGCGCCGCCGCGTTCCGCGGGCGTTCTTCGACTATGCCGATGGGGGGTCTTACACCGAGCAAACGCTCAACGCGAATTGCGCGGACTTGGAGCGGGTCAAATTGCGGCAGCGCATTCTCGTCGATGTCTCGCGGCGCAGCACGCAAACCACGATGCTTGGCGAACCCGTCTCGTTGCCGCTCGCCTTGGCGCCCATCGGCGCGTTGGGCATGCAGCACGGCGACGGGGAAGTGCTTGCTTGCCGCGCCGCGCAGGCTGCCGGGATTCCTTTCACCCTTTCCACCATGTCGATCTGCTCGATCGAGCAAGTCGCTGCCGCGGTCGACAAGCCGTTTTGGTTTCAGATCTACGTCATGAAGGATCGCGGCTTTGCGCGTTCTCTGATCGAGCGGGCGGCTGCCGCCAAATGTAGCGCGCTCGTGCTCACCGTCGATTTGCAGATACTCGGGCAGCGTCATCGCGACATCAAGAACGGCATGACGGTCCCGCCGGAATGGACCGCCAGCAAGATTCTCAACATCGCCACCAAGCCGGCATGGCTGGCGAGCGTGGCGCGCGCGAGAAGCCGAACGTTCGGCAATCTCGCCGGCTATGTCAGCGGCGACAAAGAGGACGTCAATTCGCTCTCGGTGTGGATCGCCAGCCAGTTTGACACGACGTTGAGTTGGAAGGACGTCGAATGGATCAAGAGCCTGTGGCCGGGCAAGCTCATCCTTAAAGGCATTCTTGACGCCGACGACGCGCGCCTCGCCGCCGGGAGCGGAGCGTCGGCCCTCGTCGTGTCAAACCACGGCGGCCGCCAGCTCGATGGCGCGCCATCCTCGATTTCGGTGCTGCCGTCGATCGTCGACGCGGTCGGATCTTCAATGGAAGTTTGGTTCGACGGCGGCATCCGCTCGGGCCAGGACATCATGCGCGCGCTCGCTTTCGGCGCACATGCGTGCCTCTCGGGCCGCGCTTACGTCTACGGGCTCGGCGCGGCCGGACAAGCAGGCGTCGCGCGCGCCATTGAGATTATGCGCAACGAGTTGAACGTCACCATGGCGCTGACTGGCTTCAACAGCGTCGATGAAATTGACGGACGTGCCATTGCCAATTGATGGTCGTTATCAAGCGCGAAACTGCCCGACCTTTGCGAGCTGTTATTCTTCCTTATAGCCGTAACTTTGCGCGTTGCCGGTGGCGCCATAATATTTGTACGGCAGGAATTTTCCCGACATTGTCAGCTTGACGCGATCGCCCTTGGGGTCGGATTGCCGGTCAATCTGCATATCGAAATCGATCGCCGACATGATGCCGTCGCCGAATTCCTCCTCAATCAACGCTTTCAACGCCGGCCCGTTGACCATCACCAATTCGTAGAAGCGGTAGATGAGGGGATCAGTGGGCGGCATCGGCGTGCCGCGATAGGGCACCTCATTGAGCAGCGCTTGCTCGCTCTTGCTCAGTCCGAACAACTCGGCCGCCTTCGCCGCTTGCGGTCTTGTCAGTTTCATCTGACCTAGCACCGCGCCGGTGATCAATAGCGGCGACATGCCCCCGATCTCGTCGCAGATATGCTTCCAGCTCCAGTCTTTATCGCGTTTGATGCCGAGTATTTTCTCGGTCAATTCGGCTCGCGTCATGGACGACCTCCTATCGCTGCGGCAACCCTGTCTATGCAGGGCAAACGAGCAATTGCCGTGCCACGACGCGGCCTTTTCTTTTAACGTTACATCGGCGGCTTAACCCCGTTGCGGCCGACCACGACGCGCCCAGCTTCTACGCTGCCGTCGGCCAGTTTTTTCCCGCCTGGAACAAAGATTCCTTCGCCCGGCTTGAGATCGCTCGCTGCGGCGGGAGCGAACATCACAACCTCGACATTTGCCGGCACGATGAATTTCTTCTCGCCATCCTTGTATTTGAGCACGAGCTCTTTGCCGTCGGCGCTCGCGACCTCACTGTCGATATTGGCGTTGGTCATAGTGCTGTTCGCCACCAGGTCCCACGGCCGGTGGCCTTCGCCGAGGCCGCGTAGCGCCTCGGGAAAGATGTGAATTTCCACCGCCTTCTGACTACCGTCGGGCTGGGGCATGGCGGTGATGCCGACGAACACGCCCTGCTTGACGTCGGCCAGCGACTTACGGTCGACCGCAAGCACCTTGGCGTCATCAGTGAGCTTGACCTTCATTGCGGTGCCGTCGCGGCCTTTGACGTTCACCATCTGGCCATCGATGCTTTCGATCGTGCCGCGCACCCGCACCATGTCCGGCGATTGCGCCGTCGCCATCGCGGCCGGAAAAATAAGTGCCACGAAGGCAGCAGTACCCAATGTTCGTCGTGTGCTTGCCAGCATGCTCTTCTCCTGAAATTCCGCCCTGGAAAAACTCGCCCCGACAGCATGCTAGCCAAGCCGTTCGCCAGCCATGAACACAACTCTGCTGGCCGCAAACACTTCTGTGTTATCGGTGCGCGCTATTTCGCGTCGGCAAGGTCGGCAGCGACGAGCGCCCGCAATTCGACGCTGACTTCCGGTTTCTTTCCGAACCAGAGCGTAAAGCCGCGGACGGCCTGGTGCAGCAGCATGCCGAGCCCATCGGCGGTGCGCAGGCCGCGGCTCTTCGCGGCCGAAAGGAGCGGGGTGAGAACCGGCACATAGACCAGGTCGGCGACAATGGCGCGCTCAGGCAAGCGGGCGACGTCGATTGCGAGGGCGGGTTGCCCCTTCATGCCGAGCGTCGTTGTGTTGACTAGGAGCGCGGCGTCGGAAAGTTCAACCCCGATCTCTTCCCAGCGAATCGGCCGCACGCGCTCGCCGAAGGTCTGACGTATCGCTTCGGCGCGGGCGGGTGTCCGGTTAGCGACGGCGATGTGCGTGAGCCCGCGCGCCAGAAGCCCATAAATGACGCCGCGCGCCGCGCCGCCGGCACCGAGCACTATTGCCTTGCCGACGCCGCGTTCCCATTGCGGCACGCAGGCGTCCAAATTGGCGAGGAACCCTTCGATGTCGGTATTGGTCGAGCGCAGAATACCGCCGTCGAACCACAGCGTGTTGACCGCGCCCACGGCGCGCGCTTGCTCGTCGGCCTCGGACAACGCAAAAGCCGCTTCCTTGTGCGGCACCGTCACATTGGCCCCGACATAACCGCGCTCCGGCAGCGATCGGACGAAGGAGGCAAATTCTTCTCGGGGCACCAGTTCGCGGCGGTAAACTCCGGAAATACCGTAGTGTTTGAGCCAATAATTGTGAATGAGCGGCGAGCGCGAATGCTCAACCGGCCAGCCGATCACGCAAGCCGCGCGCATCGCCCGCTCACGCCTCGTCGGCGACCGGATTGCGCAACACGCCGATGTCCGGGCATTCAATCTCGATGACGTCGCCGGGCTTCAGCCAAATGGCAGTTCCCGGCTTGGCATCTTTTCTCACCGGCGTACCGGTGCTGATGATGTCGCCCGGCTTTAACGTCATGACTGTAGTGATATAGACGATCAGATCGGCGAAGTTGAAGACCATGTTGTCAGTGGTGTCGTCCTGCGTGACTTCGCCATTCTTGCGCACAATCAGGTGCAACGGTTTCGCCAAGTCGACATCGGTTTCGATCCACGGCCCGATACTGCCGCTCGCATCGAAGTTCTTGCCCTGGGTAACGTTGAACCGACCGTGACGGAGCCAATCGCGGATCGTGCCTTCGTTGCATAACGTTAGCCCGGCGATCACGCCGAGTGCCGCATCCTTGGCGACGTGTTTACATTCGCGGCCGATGACCATGGCAATCTCGCCCTCATAGTCGAGCTGTTCGGAAATCTTCGGCCTGATGAGGTTTTGACCTTGCCCGACAAGCGAGTTGGGAGCGCGATAAAACATGCTCGGATATTTGGGGTTCTCGGCGAGGTCGTAGTCCTTGCCGCGGTTGGCGTAATTGATGCCGACACAGAGAATTTTCTCGGGCGCCGCCAATGGTGGCAGCAGTTCGACTTCCGAGAGCGGCAGATCGGGACGTACGCCGGCAATTACCGCCTTAGCTTCGTCCAGGGCGCCGGCGCGAAGCACATCGAGCAGGCTAGTGAACCGGCTTAACCGCGAGCGCAAATCGACGACGCCGTCGCCTGCGACCGCGCCAAAGCTCGGCCGGCCGCGCATTTTGTAGCTTGCAAGCCGCATATCGCTTCCCCTCTAGTGTCCCGATTCCGAAGTTCGCATGAGCATGCCGCACTCTGGTCTGCGAACTTCGGAATCAAAGGGACACTAGCAACATATTGATCTAGTGTGGCTTTGGTTCAGAAGTCCGCATAACGAGCTTTCGGCAAGAATAATGCGGACTTCTGAACCGCCACGCGAGGCGATGTGTTAGAAGTCGCCGCAGCAACCGTCAACGGCGATAGAGCATGCCCCTCCGGGATCCGGTCTTCGATCCGCCTTTCAACGTCGTACGTGCGAGCCATGTCGAACTAGGCGTGAGCGATCTCGGCCGCTCCCGCGCCTTCTATGTCGATTGCCTGGGGCTTTTGGTCAGCGACGAAAGCAAGGACGCCCTCTATCTCCGCGGCATCGAGGAGCGGGGCCACCATTCGATCGTGTTGCGCCGATCCCGCGAAGCTGAGGTCAGCGCGCTCGGTTTTCGGGTTGCAAGCGAAGAGGATCTCGATCGCGCCGCATTCTGGTTCGGCCGCCGCAACCTGCCGGCCGCCTTCCCGGATATTCCTCACCAAGGCCGTACCTTGCGGACCGCCGACCCGCTGGGCATGCCGCTCGACCTCTGCGCGCAAATGGATCGAGCCGAAAGTATGCTGCAGAAATATGAAGCGCATCGCGGCGCGCGGATTCAGCGCATCGATCATCTCAATTGCTTCACGCCGGACGTACAGCATAGCTATGACTTTTACCGTGAACTCGGTTTCCGCCTGACCGAGTACACCGAAACCGACGGTGACGACGCAAAGCTTTGGGCGGTGTGGATGCACCGCAAAGGTAATGTGCACGATCTCGCGTTCACCAACGGCTTCGGCCCGCGCCTGCATCACATCGGATTATGGACGCCGGGAGTGCTCGATATCGTCCACATTTGCGACGTGATGGCGTCCAGCGGCTTTCTCGCCAATATGGAGCGCGGACCAGGGCGGCACGGTATTTCCAATGCGTTCTTCCTCTACGTGCGCGATCCGGATGGGCACCGGGTGGAGTTGTTCACGTCCGATTATCTGACCGTCGATCGCGATCACGAGCCGATCCGCTGGTCGCTGCTCGATCCGCGGCGGCAAACCTTGTGGGGGCATCCTGCGCCCGCCTCATGGTTCAATGAAGGGTCGGTGTTTGCCGGCGTGGCGCCGCGCGAGCCGGTGCTCGCCGCTCAACCCATCGTGGCGATGTAGGCTAGATTTACGGCTGTACGGCGGGCGCCCGGCGCGCCAGCTCGCCCTCTAGTCGGGCGACATTGTCGAACAGACGGGCCGTCGCCAGGCGCAGAAAATAGAACCCGAATGTCGGATTCTGATAATATAGCTCTTCGACCTGCTCATAGGTGATCGACAGAACGTTGCCGTCTTCGATGCATTCGAGCGTCGCAGTGCGCTTATTGTCCGGCGATAGCATCGCGAGCTCGCCCACGACTTCACCTCGCTCTACTTCGACGCCGAGCTCGAGCAGCACATAACGGCCCGTCAAAGTACAGAACATGGCGTCGGCCGGTTCGCCCTTGGCAAACAAGAGATCGCCCTTTCTGAAATGCCGCTCAGTCATGAACGGCCTGAGCCAGTCCAGCGAAGGTTTGCCCTGAACGGCTTCACGCACCCCGCGGATTAGGACAAACATTTGGTAAAGGCGATAGGCATTGATAGGCAGGGCAAATAGTTGCAACAGCAGCGGCAGAAATGCATGCGCCAACGCGAAGTACACGATCAGAAAACAATTAGCGATGATGGCGAGGATGCGCAGCGGCACCATCGTCTTGGTCGAAGCGGTGGCGACGATGAATAGCGACGCGGTGCTGTTGATTAAATCAGTCCAGTGCATGGACTCCCTCCATGTACCTAAACGGGCGTCAGTCAATGGCTGCGCGTTGAAGAATTTTACTTCGCAACGTCTTCGGCCTTTGCGGATTCACGATAGCATCGCAGGTTCATTTGGCTAACGGGTGGGCCGGCTCCGATCACGCAATTTCGGCTGGCGGGGTAAGCCCTGACAGCGTAATTTGGCGGCATGCAGGCAATTAGACGATGAGCCCGCCAATGTCTGGCGCCGTTTCCACATTCTCTCAGTATACGGCATCGGTCCGCCACTTTGCGGCGTCGGGGATGACGCGTTACGTGGTTCTGGGAACGGGCCTCCTCGGCATGACCGCGCTGACCGTGCCCGATTTGCGTGGTTCGTTCGGCCTTTGGTTGAATATCGGCCTGTGGCTTTGTCTCGCATATTTTGCGTTTGACGGCGTCGTCCGCTCGAGCGCCTCGCGGCGTACCGGAAAAGTGCTTCACTATTTGGGCACACCGGCCGGCATCATCGACGTTCTCTGCATTGTCCCGGCCCCGCTCGCGCTTGTCTGCGGGGTTGCTCCCGAAACCGCCTGGCTATTCGCAGCGTTGTGGGTGCTCAAGCTCACTCAGGACTCGCCGGGTTTCGCGCAGCTCGGCCGTGTCTTTGTCGTTGAGGCGAAGGCCCTAGCCAGCGTGCTGGTGCTGTTTCTCATCGCCCTGTTCCTGGCATCCGCGGCGATGTACGTGCTTGAGCGTGAAAATCAGCCGCAGGTGTTCGGAACGCTCCCGGCGGCGCTGTGGTGGGCGGTGGAGACGCTAACGACGACGGGGTACGGCGACGAGGTACCGTTGACCGCGCTCGGCCGCCTCCTCGGCGCAATGGTGATGATCTGCGGGATCGCCACTTTTGGATTATGGACGGGCATTTTGGCTACCGGTTTTGCGGCGGAAAACCGGCGTCGCAATTTCATTCAAACCTGGGATCTGGTCAGCAAGGTACCGTTTCTGCAGACGCTTGATCCCTCCGCGATCACCGAGATCACGCACATGATGCGCCGCGTGGAGGTGCCGGCGCGGACCGCCGTCATTCGCCGTGGCAAGGTCGGAGACTGCATGTACTTTATCGCGGAAGGCGAGGTGGAGGTCGACGTCGACCCGGCGCCTGTCCGGCTGGGGGCCGGCGCTTTTTTTGGCGAGCTTGCTTTGCTGGGTGATTTGATCCGTACGGCAAACGTCTCCACCACCGATGCCTCGACGCTGCTGGTTCTCGACTTAGCGGATTTTCGCACCGTCATGGCGCATCATGCCGAGCTTGCCCGCGCAATTGACGCCGAAGCCAAGAGGCGGCAGGGCGACAACCAGCGCCGGCGCGAGCTCCATGTTGATGAGTTTTCCTCGTGATGGTTGGATTGCCGGTATTGAAATGACAAACGCTCTCAATGAAACACACGATCCGGGGCGGCAAAGCTTTGTTGCCAGCGCGAACGCGCCGGATGCCGACTTTCCGATTCAGAACCTGCCGTTCGGCGCTTATTGCCCCGCCCCGGGTGCCACCCAGCGCATTGGCGTGGCAATCGGCGACCAGATTCTCGATGTGGCGGCGGCCGCGTCCTGTTTCGACGGTCCGGCGGTGGTCGCGGCGCAAAATTGCGCCGGTCCGCATCTCAATCAATTGATGTCGCTTGGCCCGGAAGCGTCGTCGGCGCTGCGCTTATCAATGTCGCGCGGTTTGAGCGCCGATCAAAAAGACGTTCGGCTAGAGCGGCATTTAACGCCGATGGCGCGGGCGGAGCTGATGCTCCCGGTTGCGATCAGTGATTTTACCGATTTTTACGCATCGGTTTTTCACGCCACCAATGCCGGGCGGGCATTCCGTCCGGAGAACCCGTTATTGCCGAATTACAAATACGTCCCGGTTGCTTACCACGGGCGCGCCTCATCAATTCGGGTGAGCGGCACGGCGGTGAAGCGGCCGCAAGGCCAGCGCAAACCCGCGAACGAGGACGTTCCGACTTACGGGCCGTCGCGCAATCTCGATTTCGAGCTCGAACTTGGCTTCTATATCGGCGTACCGACGAGACTCGGCGAAACGGTTCCAGTCGGCAACGCGGCCGAACACATTTTCGGCTTTTGCCTGCTCAACGACTGGTCGGCGCGCGACGTGCAAGGTTGGGAATATCAGCCGCTCGGTCCGTTCCTCGGCAAGAATTTCGCGACCACCGTGTCGCCCTGGGTGGTCACTGCCGAAGCGCTCGCGCCGTTTCGGACGGCCGCGTTCTCCCGGCCGTCCGGCGATCCGCAACCGTTACCGCATCTCGACGACGCGGCCGATCGTGCGGAAGGCGGGCTCGACGTCACGCTGGAAGCCTATTTGGCGACGGAGGCCATGCGGCGCGCCGGCACTAGCCCGCTTCGGCTGACCCAGACCAGCTTTGCTTCCATGTATTGGACCGTGGCGCAGATGGTGGCTCATCACGCGAGCAACGGCTGCAATCTGGAAATTGGCGACTTGATTGGTTCTGGAACAATATCCGGACCAGAGAAGAATAGCTGGGGTAGCCTGCTCGAACTGACCGCGCGCGGCCGCGAACCGTTGACATTGCCGTCGGGTGAAACACGCGGATTTATCGAGGACGGTGACGAAATTATTTTTCGCGGCTTTGCGCAAAAGCAAGGTTATCGGCGCATCGGTTTCGGTGAGTGCCGTGCCGTCATCCTCCCGGCCACTTAGCAACGGCGCGGCGGCGTTATTCCGCCGGCACCCATTTTTGCAGACGTTTGCCGGTATCGACTTCGCCGGTGTAGAGATTGCCGCGCGAATCGAACTTGGCGGCGTGGACCCAGTGAAATTCGCCGGCGCCGCGTCCGGGACGCCCGTAGGTGCCGACGATGGCGCCGTCTTTGCGGCGCACCGTCTCAATCATATTGTTGGTTCCGTCGATGAGAACGAAATAATTTTGCCGCTTGTCGAGCGGCGAGAAGGCGAGAGCCCAAGCTGAGCCGGGACCTTGCGTCTTTGGCTCGAAGACGAACTGGCGGACGAAATTGCCGTCCTTGCTGAATACCTGCACGCGATTGTTGGCGCGGTCGCAGACATAGACGAAACCGTCCTTGCCGAGCGCGATGCAATGCACCGGGCTGGCGAATTGCGGTGCGTCCGGGTCGTAGGGCGGAAGTTTGTCGTCGGTCGGCGGTTTGCCGTAAGCGCCCCACACGCGTTTGATGGCGCCGGTGTCGCCATCGAGCACGGCCACGCGATGGTTGCCGTAACCATCGGCGGCATAAATTTCGTTGGCAGTCTTGTCATATTCGAGCGCGGCAACCTGCCCGAATTGGCTCAAATCCGTACTCGAGGTCAGTGGGCCACTCTTGCCGATTTCGGCGACGAACTTGCCGTCGGTAGTGAATTTCAACACCATCATATCGGTCTTGCCGTTGCCGGACAGCCAAACGAAGCCCTTGTTGTCGACGAGGATGCCGTGTTCGTTGGTCGGCCAGTCATAGCCGAGATTATCGCCCGGGCCGCCCCACGACTTCACCACCTCGCCGGACTGATTGAACACCAGCACCGAAGGCGCCGGCACACAGCATTTCGAGCGCGGCGGATTAAGCGTCGCGCCTTTCTCGTCGTCGGTCAGCGAGCGCGGCCGCTGGAATACCCAGATATTGTCCGAGGCGTCGACGGAAATGCCGCCGATCTGGCCGAGAATCCAGTTGTTCGGCAACGGTTTCGGCCAGTAGGGATCGACGCGGAATGCCGGGCCTTGGGCATGGGCGGGCAGGGCGGTCAGAACAAGCGCCGCGAGACACGCAAACAGCGCGCCGATTACACTACGGACGGCCATGTTGTTTTCCCCCACGTGTCGTTCGGCTCGTACTAATCGCGCACCGTAAAATGCTGACGCGCTAATGAATCTCCGGCTCAGGCGTTGGCTCGCGGCCCTGCAGGAAATCGAAATCGCAGCCCTCATCGGCCTGGCCGATATGAGCCGAATACATGGCGCCGTAACCCCGCGCATAACGTGGTGGCGGCGGCGTCCACGCTGCGCGGCGTCTCGAAAGTTCATCGTCAGCGACGTGCAGATGAATCTTGCGCGCCGCGATATCGATCTCGATTTCGTCGCCGGTTTTGACCAGCGCCAGCGGGCCGCCGACAAAACTCTCCGGTGCCACGTGCAGGATGCACGCGCCGTAGCTCGTGCCGCTCATACGTGCGTCGGAAACGCGCAACATGTCGCGCACGCCGCCCTTGAGGAGCTTCTTGGGAATTGGCAATTGACCCCATTCCGGCATGCCGGGGCCGCCTTTGGGGCCGCAATTCTTCAAAACCATAACGTCGTCGGGCGTCACGTCGAGGTCGTCGCGCTCGACCTCGCGCGCCATTTGTTCGTAGCTTTCGAACGCGATGGCCCTGCCGCGATGCTGCAATAGGCGCTTGTCGGCCGCTGCGGGCTTCATCACGCAGCCGCGCGGAGCGAGATTGCCGGTCAGCACCGCGGTCGCCCCTTCGGGGTAAAGCGGCGCTGACAGCGGATGAATGACATCGGGCAGATAAGTTTCGGCGCCGGCAATATTGTCGCGCAGCGGCCGACCAGTCACCGTGATGCTGGAAAGATCGAGGCGACCGCTCATCGCCGCCATCAGCGCCCGCAGTCCTCCGGCATAGAAAAAATCCTCCATCAGATATTTGCCTGACGGAGTGATGTTGGCGATGACCGGCACCTGCCGCGAAATCTCGTCGAAACGCTGCATGTCGAGGGCAACGCCGGCGCGCCGCGCCATGGCGATGACGTGGATGATGGCGTTGGTTGAGCCGCCGAGCGCCATGTGCACGCGGATGGCGTTGTCGAAGGCCGCCGGCGTCAGAATTTTATCCGGGGTCAAATCTTCCCACACCATATCGACGATGCGCCGGCCGGCGGCCGCGCACATCCGCGGATGATTCGCGTCCGGCGCGGGAATCGACGAAGCGCCCGGCAGTGACAGTCCCAGCGCTTCGGTAATGGCCATCATGGTCGCCGCGGTTCCCATGACCATGCAGGTGCCGAACGAGCGCGCGATACCGCCCTCGATCTCGCTCCAGTCGGCTTCGCCAATTTTACCCGCGCGCTTCTCGTCCCAGTATTTCCAGACATCCGAACCGGAACCGAGCGTCCGCCCGCGCCAGTTGCCGCGCAGCATCGGTCCGGCCGGTACGTAGATCGCGGGCAGGCCCATGGAAATCGCGCCCATGACGAGGCCCGGCGTTGTCTTGTCACAGCCGCCCATCAGCACCGCGCCGTCGATCGGATGGCTGCGCAGCAGTTCCTCACACTCCATGGCGAGAAAGTTCCGATAGAGCATCGTCGAAGGTTTGACGAACGGTTCGGCGAGCGACATCGCCGGCAATTCCAGGGGAAATCCGCCGGCCTGCCAGACGCCGCGCTTCACGTCTTCGGCTCGTGCCCGCAGGTGGCCGTGACAAGCGTTGATGTCGCTCCAGGTGTTGACGATACCGATCACGGGCTTGCCGACCCAATCGGCGCGGTCAAAACCCAATTGCTGCAACCGCGAGCGATGGCCGAAGGTCCGCAAGTCTTCCCGCCCGAGCCAGCGACTACTGCGCAGGTCTTGCGGCGATTTGTTCCTTCCAGATGGCATGCGACCCCAATTCAGATTGCGTTCATCGTCTGTAGTTTAAGCGCAACCCGTTACTGGCCGCAAAAGGGATGGCAGTAATGGGGAAGGCTGTCGCTCCCGCCCATTTCAGGCGTTCAGGAGCGGCGAACCGTGACCATTCACCGTCTATTACAGCATTCGGCATTCAATCAGGACGACATCGATCGGATGGTCGCCGCCTACGAGCATTGCTTGCAACTCCTCGGTCTGGCCGACCGATCCGATCCAATCACCGAGCAAATCGCCAGGCAGATTATCGAGATTGCGCAAACGGGCGAGCGCGACCCCGTCGTCGTCGGTAAGCAAGTGGCGGAGGCGTTTCAGCGCCCGCCTCTCTGACTTGCCGGCGCAGGTCTCGCTCAATCGCGGAAGATGCTCAGCGGCAGCAACGCCGAAACCACGTAATTAGGCACATCGACGACGTTCGAGATGCGAAGGTCGACCGCGACGCTGCAAATGATGTAGGCCTGCTCGCGCGAGAATCCGCGTTCCTGCAAAAGCGTAATCATGTTGAGGAGCGCGTTGCGAGCGGCGAGGGTGAGATTTTCACTTTCGATTTCGCCCGCGGCGTTGATCGGCATGCCCATGACGCCGAGGAAATTTTCCGGCGCGGCGAATTTGGGATCGGCGAAATAGCCCGGATGCGAGAAAACGGGGCCGGCAAAGGTGCGCTTGTTGGCCAATCCCTTGTGAATCTTGAAACGGACGGCGACCGTCGCGCCCATTTCAACGGCGGTGACGCAGACTTCGCCGTCGCCCTGCGCAAAGTGCGCATCCCCGGTCGAGAACAGCGCGCCTTTGATGAAGACTGGTAGCAAGAGCTTGGAACCTTTGGTCAGTTGCTTGACGTCGAAATTGCCGCCGTTCTCGCGGGGCGGGAGCGTGCGCAAACCTTCGAGCCCGCAACGCCCGCCGGGCACCGCCCCGGCCGCGTCCGGCGGAAAAACCATGCCGCCTTTCTCCAGGGCGCGCTGCTCGCGCGCAGTCCATTCCTTGACCTTCTCCGCCGATGGCGCGGTTGCCGAAATGCCCATGAATGGTGCGCCGGGAACGCGCACTCCTGGGATTTCCGCAGCCGTCGCCCAGCCGTCGCGAATTTTCCAGTGTGCGACGAAAGGCGTCGTCATCACATCGCGCAAGAAGCCGAGGCCCGGCACGATCGAGCTGAACGCGGTCGGCTGCGGCACGATGTCGAGGAACTCGACCTCGATCATGTCGCCTACCTCTGCGCCCTTGACGAAGATCGGGCCGGTCAGCGGGTGGATGCGGCCGGGATCAAGCTTCGCCAGTTCGGCGACACCGCAATCCGGCGCGATCTGTCCGTCGACCGCGTCGCGCGTCTCCAAGACCACTTCATCGCCTTCCGCGACTTCGAGCACGGGCTCGATGTCGGGATGATAGCGGTTATGTCCTGAATGCGCCTCGGCCGCGAGTGGCTTAGCCCGATCGATGCGGACGGTGTGTTTGTGCGCCTCGCTCACGCCGCGACCCCGAGGTTGCTGAATTTTTTTAGGTTCTCTTTCTGCTTGGCGTTGCGCGGCGGCAATTTGAAAAGCCTCGCGGCGGTGCCGCCCAAAATGTTGTGCTTTGCCTTTTCCGACAGGAACGGCAGGTCCCAGATGGTCGAGGGCAGATCGAAGTCCCAGTGCGGATAGTCCGACGAATAGAGGAGCTGCGTCTCCGCATTGATCATGCGGAACGTGGTCTCCATAGCGCCGTAATCCTGAATTTCCATCGGCTGCGACGAGTAATACATGTCCCGCATGTAGTCCGACGGTTTCTTTTTCAGGAGCGGACACTCGGACGGCCGCAGCATGTATTCGTGGTCGAGCCGCTGCATCAGGAACGGCACCCAGGCGAGACCGGATTCCATCCAGATCACCGGCAGATTGGGGAAGCGCTCGCCGATGCCGTTGACCACCCAATTGGTGCAGTTGACGATGTTGTACCAGGTGAAGCCGAGCGCATGGACGGAGATGAAGCGGTTGCAGCTTTTGAAGCTGCCGTCGCTCCAATTCACCCCTGAGTGGAAGGCGATGGCCAACCCGCGCTCTTCCATGGCGCGATAAACTTTCATGTAGGCATTGTCGTGCACGCCCATGTCCGAGCGCACGGTCGTGACCATGAAGCCACCGACGTGTTTTCTGTCGCCGAAAGTCTCGACGTGACGCAAGGCGGCGTCCGGATCGGAAAACGGCAGGCAAAGCAGCGAAAAAAAGCGGCCATCGGCTTCCGGCAGCACCTTCTCGGTGACCCAGCGGCTATAAGCCCAGCACAGTTCGACTTCCATTTCGGTCTGCGGGTGCAGCCCGATATTGAGCATGCCCGTCGGGAACAGACAGGAATAATCCACGCCCATGGCATCCATCCAGCGATGGCCGAGCTGAATGTCGCGCAAGCTGCCGTCTTCGGTCTTCTCGCTTCCGCGCAGCGGATAGCGCGTCACCCGGCCGCCCATGTCCTGGTAGCCGGTTGGAATCGGTACAATGCCCGGCCGTTGCTTGGTGCCGCGACCAGCCATGGTGAGTTGGCGCAGCACGTCGTTTTCCATATAGGGCAGGAACTCGTCGTAATGCTCGTTCTCGTAGTGGTGCGCGTCGACATCGACGATGAGTACGTCGTCGAATTTCCGCTGGTGCGCCTGCTTGCGGGCATGCGCCAAGAGCCGCGACGTGTTCAGTTCCTCGACGGAAACGCGGCGGCCGCGATCGGAAATCAGGTCCATGGTGTCAGCTTCCTTCGCCTCATCGTCCGGTAAAACCTTGCCACATCCCGAGTTCGAACGTGCTTAGATCGGCGGCCCGCAGAAGCCCGCTGGCCGTGATCATGACGTCGGTGGCGGGGAGGGTGCCTTTCGCGACCGGTATCAACTGTTCGCCGGCTTGCCGGCGCGCGGAATAGCTGCGGCAGGCGGCCGCGATTAGCGCCTGCAGCGCGTCGGCGGAAAGAAGATCGAGCCGGCCGGCGGCGATGCTCCGCTCAATCGTCTCCGCAAGACGTTTCGCCTCGGCTGAAGCGCCGTTATCTGCTTTGGCGGCTGGCTTTGCCGGCGACTTGACGATCCCGCCGCGGCTTGCGGCATTGGTCGCGCGGCGCACCGCGCCCCTGGCTGCGCGCTTAGGCGAGGACATAAACGTCGTCTCCCTTGCGGACGATCTCATACTTTCTCAGTTTCAGCCGGCGATCGCTCGCGCATTCGCCGGTTTTGATATTGTATTCCATGCCGTGCCATGGGCAGACGAAGTGCATTTCGCTTTCGGAGAAATAGAGTCCCATCGAGGTCTTGTCGGGACGCAAGCGCTCTTCGACTTTAGCGATAGTTAGGCCCTCGCAGGCGGGGCCGCCCTGATGGAGACAGAAATTCGAGTAGGCGAAAAATTCCCCCTCGTGGCGGAACACGCCGATCTCGTTGTCCCCGACGAAGATGATGCGGCGCTCTCCGTCCTTGAAGTCTGCGATCTTAGCGACGAATTTTTCCGGCATTGCGTCAACGATCTTCCGCACTTTCGCTGGTCCCCGCGAAAAGCGGGACCCAGCGTCACATCACATCTGGATTCCCGCTTGTGCGGGAATGAACGGAGTTTAGCACGTGCCTTGGTTGGGTGCGACCTACGCGATCTTGTTCGTGAACGTGCCGATGCCTTCGATCCAGATTTTGATCACGTCGCCGGATTTGAGGAACTCGCCCGATTCGGCGCCGGTACCAGCCGGCGTTCCGGTGAGAATGAGGTCGCCGGGATGCAGCGTCATGTTTTCCGAGAGATGAGCAATTTGCTCGGCCAGCGTGAACAGCATTTTGCTGGTGTTGGAATCCTGCCTCAGGCCATTGTTGACCCATAGTTTCAAGCCGAGCTGCTGCGGATCTTTGATGTCGCTCGCCGGCACAATCCACGGTCCAAGCGGGCAGGAGCCGTCAAAGCTTTTGTGCTTGATCCAGTCCATCTTGAAGAAAGACGTCGCCTCGACGCCCGGTCGTCGCCCGCGATCGCGCGCGGAAAGATCGTTGGCCGCCGTATACCCGGCTACGTAATTCAAGGCTTTTTCGATCGACACGTTCTTCGCCGGCCGGCCGATGACGGCCGCGAGCTCGATCTCCCAGTCGAGCTGCTTGGCGTAATCGCCGACTTTGATGGTGGCGCCGGGATCGGCAAGCGTACGCGCCGCCTTGATGAAAAAATAAGGTTTCTGCCCTTGCTCATGCGGATCTGGGGGTTCGGGCTGCCCCGCCTTGCGCGCCATGGCGGCGGCGTGGTCGGCGTAGTTGGCGCCGGCGCAAAAGATCGTCGGCGGGGAGGGCAGCGGCGCCAATAATTTGGTTTTGGCTAGCGGCTGACGCTTGGCGCGACTTTTTGCGGCGCTAGCGGTTGCCTTTTTCAGCGCGACTTCTGCCGACTTCCAGTCGGCGAGGATGCCGGCGATAGTCGCGTAGGCCGGCTTGCCCGTGACTTTGGCGGCGTCGAAGACGTCGTCGCCGATGATGAGCCCGGCGCGCGGCCCTTCCTTGGTCTGATAGGTCGCGAGTCTATACTGGGCGCGCGTTCCGCTTGCCATTCCAAGTCCCCTTTTCTGCGATTGTACTGAATGTGAAGTTAGACCCGCCCCAATGCTCTTAGCACGCGCTCCGGCGTGAACGGCATTTCGACGAGCAGCGCGGCGTTGAGAGGGCGGAGCGCGTCGTTGAGTGCGTTCATCACCGAGCCGGGCGCGCCGGCAGTGCCGGCTTCGCCCGCGCCCTTGGCGCCCAGTTCGGAATCAGCGGTTGGGGTCACCACGTGGCCGACCTCGATATCGGGCATTTCGTTTGCCATTGGCAACAAATAGTCCATCAAGTTGCCGTTGAGAAGTTGGCCCGTCTCGTCATAGAGGCAATGCTCGTAGAGCGCGGCGCCGATGCCTTGCACGACGCCGCCTCGAACCTGCTCGTCGACAAGCTGCGGATTGATCACGGTGCCGCAGTCTTCCACGCACCAGTGTTTGAGCAATTTCACCATCCCCGTCCTGGTGTCGACTTCGAGATAGGACGCCTGCACGCCGTTGGTGAAGGCGAACGGCCAGGCGCGCGGTACGTAATGGCGTGTCACCACGAGCTCGGCCTGGAAGCCGGGCGGCAGCGTATCGGGACGAAAATAGACGATGCGGGCGACTTCTTCGAGTGGCATCCGCTCGCGTCCGTTATCGGAGTCGACAATAATGCCGGCACGGATGTCGAGCGCCTTTGGGTCGGCTTGAAGGATCGAGGCGGCGGCGGCAAGCACGTTGGCGCGTAATGCCTTGCCGGCTTGCCAGGCGGCTTCGCCGCCGATGCCGGCCGCGCGCGAGGCCCAGGTGCCGCCGCCGTAAGGCGTATTGTCGGTGTCGCCGGTGACGATGCGTATACGTTCGATTGGCACGCCGAACGAGGTGGCGACGCATTGTGCCAAGATCGATTCAGCGCCCTGGCCTTGCTCGGTGATACCGGAATGGACGAAAACGGCGCCCGTCGCGTCGAGCCGCAAGGTTGCGCCGTCCTGCGCCGAGATACGCGCGCCGCCGACGCCATAGAACGCGGCCGACGGGTTGGTCACCTCGATGAATGACGCAAAGCCGATACCGCGATAGATGCCGCGACCACGCAAGCCGACCTGCTCGGCGCGGAGCTTGGGGTAATCCATCATCGCCAGAATCTTATCGAGACAGGCATGATGGGAAAGCTTTTCGAACTTGATGCCGGAGGCGCCGACCGCCGGGTAGGCGTCGTCGGCAATCAAATTGCGCCGGCGGATCTCGGCCGTGTCCATACCGATCTTCGCCGCCGCCAAGTCGACCAAACCCTCGGTGACGGCGGTGGCGATCGGATGGCCTACCGCGCGGTATTGGCACATGACGTTCTTGTTCTGGAATACGACGCGGGCGCGGGCTCGGTAGTTCGGGGAGGTGTAAGGGCCTCCGACCAGATTGACGACCTGATTGGCTTCGATGCCGCTGGTGCGTGGATACACTGAATAGGGGCCGATGCCAGTCAGATCATCGATCTCAAAGGCGGTGATGGTACCGTCCTTTTTCACGCCGATTTTGGCGCGGACGCGATGATCGCGGGCATGAATGTCGGTGATGAAACTTTCAAAGCGGTCGGCGACAAATTTGACCGGCCGCTTGAGCAGCTTCGACAGCGCCACCGTCGCCATTTCGTCGGCGTAGATATGCACCTTGATGCCAAACGAGCCGCCGACGTCTTTGGTGATGACGCGCACCTGATGCGATCCGAGGTTGAGGTGCTTGGCGAAAATGTCCTGCGTCATGTGCGGCGCCTGGGTGCCTTGATACACCGTCAGGCGTTGCTCGCCGGGATTCCAGTCAGCGACAATGGCGCGCGGCTCGTTGGTCACGCCGGTGTGGCGGCCGAACACGAAGGTCGTTTCCACGACCGCATCGCTTTCGGCGAATGCTTTATCAGGATCGCCGGCGACGAGCGCACGCTCGAAGGTGAGGTTGTCGCCAAGCTCGGGATGGATGACCGGAGTGGCGCGATCGAGAGCGGTTTCTGCGTCGGTTACCGCAAAAAGCGGCTCGTAGTCGACATCGATCAGCGCGCAAGCGTCTTCGGCCTCGGCGCGGCTCTTGGCCACGACCGCGCACACCGCTTCTCCCTGCCAGCAGGCGCGGTCCACCGCGATAGCATGCTGCGGCGCCGATTTAATGCCCTTCAAGTGCGTCAGCACCCCAACCCAGGGGGTGATCACTTTGGCGAGCTCGGGCCCGGTGACGACGGCGACCACACCGGGTGCCGACTTCGCCTGTCCGGCTTCGATGGTTTTGATGCGCGCGTGCGCGTGCGGCGATCGCAAAAACGCAACGTGCACCATCCGCGGCAGTACGAGATCGCTGACATACTGGCCGCGCCCTTGCGTCAGCCGGTCGAGATTGGGCCGCGGTACCGACCGACCGATATAGGAATTCGGGCGGTCGAGGGCAGAGAGGCCGGACACGACATCCTCGGCGATTTTCATTTGGCATTCGCCCGCGTCTGTGCAACCTGCTCGATCGCATCGACAATCGCCTGATAACCGGTGCAGCGGCAATAATTGCCAGAAATGTGCTCGCGGATTTGGGACCGGCTGGGGACCGTCCCGTTTGCCAATAGCTCGTGCGCGCTGATGAGCATGCCCGGCGTGCAATAGCCGCATTGCAACGCGTTCCGGCGCGCGAAAGCAGACTGCAAATCGGTGATCGCGCCGGAATCCGAAAGGCCTTCAATGGTTTCGATTTCCGCACCGTCGCACTGCACAGCGAGGAGAAGACAAGAGCGCACGGCTTCGCCGCCAAGCCGTACCGTACACGCGCCGCAAACGCCGTGTTCGCAGCCCACATGAGTGCCGGTCAGGGAAAGGTCTTCGCGGAGGAAGTCGACCAGCGTTTTGCGCGCTTCGACACGCGTGGAAACGGCCTCGCCGTTGACGCGCATGCTAATATCGAGGTGGCGCGCGCTCATTTTTGGCCCGGCAGCGCTGTTTTCGCGGTTTTTGATAGCATCCGAAGCCGGTTGTGTCATGCAAGTCCGTTGGCCTGCCGAAGCGCTGCGGATTTGCTAGAACCGGCCATCCGCGGCCAACCCGAGCGCTGCCGCAATGAGGATCGATCGAGTGCCTAACAGCGTGCAAGGGATCATCGAGCAACTGGCATTGGCCAATCGCATTCTCGGCCACGAGAACGTCCTCGACGCCTTTGGTCATGTCAGCCTGCGCCATCCGGACGATCCGGGGCGCTATCTAATGGCGCGTTCCCGGTCGCCGCTGTTGGTCGAGCCGGACGACATTCTCGAGTTCACGCTTGATTCCGAGCCGGTGAAACCAACAAACGTGCGACTTTACTCCGAGCGCGTCATACACGGCGAAATCTACAAGGCGCGCGCGGATGTTGCGGCGGTTTGCCATCATCACGCTCCGGCGGTCATGCCGTTCTGCATTACCGGCAAGCCCATTGTCCCGGTGCTCCACCTCGGCGCAGCGATCGGAAAGGAAGTTCCGTTCTGGGATCAGTACGACGAATTCGGCGACACTAATCTCCTCGTGGTCAAACCGGAGGAGGGCCGGTCGCTGGCGCGCGCGCTTGGCGGCAATTCAGTAGTGCTGATGAAGCGCCATGGCGCCACCGTCATCGGCGCGAGCTTGCGCGAACTCGTCTCCCGCTCGATCTACCTGTGCTGGAACGCCGATTATCAGTTTCGCGCTGCGCTTTTCGGCGAGCTGCAGCCGCTGCATCCGGGAGAGATCAAGCTCGCCGGCGCCATCAACGTGCGACCAAGTGCGGCGGAGCGCACCTGGGAATACTGGAGCGCTCGCCTGGAGGCGAACGGCTTGTGGCCGCCGCGACGTTCGGCGAGAGCCTCGCGCCGAGGCGCGGCCAAATTGGTGCGAACAGCGGGCAGGAGAAAGTCGGTGGGTGCCCGCAAAACCAAACGGCCGCGCTAGATGCCCAAAGTATCGCGGCGGACATTCTTGCCTATCCTCACAAGCCTTGCCGGCTTATCGCGCGCGGCTTGGCCGGCTGCGGCCGCTACGCCGGAGACCTCGTTCCCCGCCGACTTCGTTTGGGGCGCTTCGACCTCGTCCTATCAGATAGAAGGCGCGGTCGACGCCGACGGCCGCGGCCCAAGCATCTGGGATGTGTTTAGCCACACGCCCGGCAAGGTGAAACACGACGATAACGGTGATGTAGCCTGCGACCACTATCATCGGTGGCCGGAAGATCTGGACTTGCTGGCGCGGGGCGGCTTCAACGCCTACCGCTTTTCTACCGCTTGGCCGCGCATCCTGCCTGCCGGCAGCGGCGCGGTCGAACCGCGCGGCCTCGATTTCTACGATCGCCTGGTTGACGGCTTAGTCGCGCGCGGCCTGACGCCGTGGCTCTGCCTCTATCATTGGGATTTGCCGCAGCCGTTGCAGGAGTCGGGCGGTTGGCTCAACCGCGACATTGCCGACAAATTCGCCGACTACGCGCGCATTGTGGCGCGGAGGCTCGCCGATCGCGTCAAGCACTGGGCGATGTTCAACGAGGCGAACGTGCACGCGCTGTTTGGTTACGGCATGGGCAGCCACGCGCCGGGCCTTGTCGGACTGTCCAATATGTTCTCCGCGATCCATCACCAAAACTTGGCGCAAGGACGCGCCCTGCAGGCGCTACGCGCCGAGCGGGCCGACCTTCGTCTCGGTACCGTCGCCAATATTTCGCCGGTTCACCCATCGGCGGATCGCGACCAGGATCGCCATGCCGTCACCCGCTTCGATGCGGTGTGGAATGGTGCGTTGCTCGATCCGCTATTCAAGGGCGTGTATCCCTCGGCGATTGTCGGTGAGATGGCGCCATTCGTTCGCTCCGAAGATCTGCAAGTCATGAGGCAGCGGGTCGACTTTTTCGGGCTGAACTATTACGCACCGGCTTATGTCGCCGATGCCCCGCAAACTCTGTTCGGCGCCTGGTTTGGTGCCGCGCCGCCGGGCACACGCTTTACCTCATTCGGCTGGCCGATCGACGCCGGCGGTTTGACCGAGACGCTGATCCGGTTGCGTGACGAATACGGCAATCCGGAAACCTACGTCACCGAGAACGGCGCCTGCTACGACGATGTGCCGGCGGCCGACGGCACCGTGAACGACCAAGATCGCATCACCTATCTGCGCGAACATATCGGCGCAGTTCGTGCCGCGCTTGCCGCCGCGGTCAACGTGCGCGGCTATTTCGTTTGGTCCCTCTTGGATAACTTCGAATGGTCCGAAGGCTATGGCCGCCGCTTCGGTCTGGTTCAGGTCGACTTTGCGACGCTCAGACGAACGCCGAAAGCGTCCTTCGCCTATCTCGCAGAAACTATTCGAAATCGCGGCTGAAATTTTGACTCGAGGAAGTGTAGCGATCAGTGCCGGTCGGGGGCGGCGGCGCTGATGGCGTTAAGTATGGCGCCGCCATCCTTCACAAGGACACCCCGCACCGATTGCTGGGTACCGATCTGTCCCATCTCGCGCTGCCGCTTCACCGTGGCGTTGCTCATGAGCGGCTCGACGCCGAGCTCGCGCAAGGTTTCCGCGACCTCTTCCATTTCGGCGGCACGCCGCTCGCCGTGCTTGGCCATTCGCTCGAGGTTGTAGGGAACGAGCTTCGACCAATCGAGGCCTGGATAATTGTTCTTGAGCGAGGCGGCGACCTGATCGACCACGCCGGCTCGCGCCGCGGCGAGAAAACACTCAAGTGTCAACGCCTCAATCCCTTTGATCATCACGCTGCGCACCATCTTGATCGCCGACGCGGCGCCAACCTCCGCACCAGCGACGCTAACCCGCATGCCAAGCGCACCAAGCGGTGCCAAAAGCGTTGCGGCATCAGGCCCGGCAAACAGCATTGGCGTCCGGTGACGCGCCGGATGAATGGGGGCAATTACGGCGACGTCGATGTAGCGGCCGTCGGCGCCGATAAGCTTCGCTGTCTGCTGCTTACGGCTGGGCGAGACCGAATTGATGTCGAGAAGGAAGGGCCGTCCGGCCAGGTGCGGCTTGACCGAGCGAGCGGCCTCGACGCTCGATGCCGCCGTCACCGCGGACACGATAATGTCAGCGCCGCGCACGGCCTCGGCTGCCGAAGCAGCGCAGCGCACGCCGATCGTCTCGGCGGCGTCGATGAGGTGTTTGCCTTCGTGTTGCGGAAACAAGATGTCCCACGCTGCGATCCGCGCGACACCGGCTTCGCGCAAGCCCGATGCAATGGTCTGGCCGGCTTCGCCAAAACCGATAAAACAAAATGCGAGTTTTGGATCGGTCATATTCCGCTCTGCTTCGGTGCTCGCAGATCATGACAGGATCGGTATATGATCGGCAACGCCGTCGTCACACCGCTGCAAATGGATATCCGGATGAAGCCGCTCTCTTGCCGGGACAAGCTGGAATACGCGCTGGACCGCATCGCCGATCCGAAAGGAGAGGGCGTGCGCACCTGCCTCACCGTCTATACCAATGCAGCGCGCGCAGCCGCGGACGCCGCCGACGCACGCGCCGCTTCCGGTATTTCGCTTGGGCCGCTCGACGGCACGATTGTGACGATCAAGGATCTCTTCGACGTCTCCGGTGAAGTCACGCGGGCCGGATCGAAGGTTCTCGCCGAAGAGGGAAAGCCTGCGGCGAAGGATGCGGTCGTGGTGCGGCGGCTACGCGCCGCCGGTGCGGTGATTGTCGGCAAGACTAACATGAGCGAGTTCGCGTTCACCGCGATTGGCGTCAATCCGCATTTCGGCACGCCCGGCAATCCCGCGGATCGCAGCCGGGTGCCGGGCGGCTCGTCATCGGGAGCCGCCGTCGCGGTTGCCGACGGCATGTGTGAGATCGCCATTGGCAGCGACACCGGCGGCTCGGTGCGGATGCCTGCTGCGCTCTGCGGCGTCGTTGGCTTCAAGCCTAGCCGCCAACGCGTATCCACCGAAGGTGCCTTTCCGCTCAGTTACTCGTATGATTCCATCGGACCGCTGGCACGCAGTGTGGCCGATTGCGCCAAGGCGGACGCCATTCTTGCGGGCGAAGATTTTTCGCCGTTGTTGCCCGCGACGCTCGATGATTTGCATGTCGGCGTTGTTGAAGGGCCGCCGCTTGCGAACCTTGACGAGTGTGTCGCCAGCGCCTTTGCCGCGGCGATCGGCCGGCTCGATCGCGCCGGCATTCGCCTCACGCGAGAGAAGTTTTCTTTGCTTGACGACATGGCAGCGGTCGATGCCAAAGGCGGCATCATCGGGGCGGAGGCTTGCGCCGTTCATCGTGACCGGATTGCTCGGCGCGGAAGCGATATCGACGCCAACGTGCGCTACCGGATCGAGCGCGGCCGCGACATAAGTGCCGCTGATTTTGTCGACATGGTGCACGAACGCGGTCGGCTTATACGGGCGATGGATGAAGTGCTCGAATCCTTCGATGTGCTCGCTATGCCGACTATTCCCATTGTGGCGCCGACCATTGCAGAAGTTGCGGAGCAGAAGGCGTTTTCCGCAGCCAATGCTGTCGTGCGGCGCAACACCGTGATCGGCAATTTCTTCGATCTCTGCGCGGTGTCGCTGCCGCTTTCAGCGCGGTTGCCAGTCGGGCTCATGTTGCTCGCGCGCAACGGCGGCGACCGCAAATTGTTACGGATCGCCGCCGCCATTATGGATTTTTTGCAACGCGAATCGAATTAGCGAGCGATGCCGGGCGTGCGATCGTTTGCCCGCAAAGCCACAGAGTCCTACTCGACAACGTCGGGAACAACGTCGACGACCGCGCCGGTCGCGACATTGACGAGCAAAAGATCAGGACCGTAGCGTACCCACTGAAAGCCGGGTTGCGGAGCTTCCAGCCCCAGCGTCGCCCAATCGGTGTAATAGTAAGCGGGTGCGAGGAAGAGCGGCGGCAAAACGGCACCGACGGCCCAGCGGCGATACGCCCAGCCATTCGGATAGGCGAACGGAGCAAGGTGAACCCTGTTGAAGGGTCGGCCGTGATAAGTGAATTGGTGCCCTGGCGCGCCGACAACGCGTCCCACTGGCGCACCGACACCATGGCCTAATGGCGCACCGACAGCGTGATTAGGTCCCGGCGCAAGCTGCTGATGCGGCATCGCTCCGCGTTGCGGAGCTGGATTTGGGGCCGTGCGTTGGTGGACAGCCGGCCCATTATTACGGTGCTCCGGCGGAGCTTGCGCGGCGGCCAATGTCGGCGCCCCGAGTAGCATCACCAATGCAATTGAGCTTCTTCGCATCATGGAATGAACCCTCGCTGTCAAACAAAAGGACAAAATGTCTCGTTCGGATACACTAGAGACCAGATAGACTTTGGGAAAGAGCATCGGGCCGGCACGCGAAGCCATTCACGGCCTCATTGCGAGCAAGCCAAGATCTTCGGGTGATTGAATTAAAACGGCCGCCTCAGCCGCTCCATGATTTCTCCGAGCGCGGCGACCCGCGAACCGAGCGGCGCTAGCGGAAAGGCTTGGCGCAGCCTGTTATACACGTCGGCGGCCGTTGGAGCCTCGAAATCAGCAAGCGCCGCTGCCATGGCCCGCGCCATGTCGGCTTCAGGACGGCCGCTTAATGTCGCCGGCACCATGGTAACTTCCCCGAACGGGACCGGGGGTTGCACGCGTAAGGTGATGCGGCGGGCGCCCATGGCGAGCTCCTGAGGGATCAATCTGCCCTCGTAAACTCGGCGAACTTACGAAAGTTCCGGTTACGGGCGTATGACAGACGAAGGGAAGCGAACGACCGAATCGCTTTCCGGAGGCGGGGCCTCCTGCTCTCTAAGCTGGAGCCGGTAGAACGACGCATAGCGGCCGCCTTTGCGCAGCAATTCTTCATGGCGCCCGGATTCCACCACCAACCCGCTCTCCAGCACCAAGATATTGTCGGCGTGCATAATCGTGGAAAGCCGGTGAGCGATCACAAGCGTCGTGCGGCCTTTGCGCAATTCCGCGAACGCCTCCTGCACATTTTGTTCGGATTCGGAGTCGAGAGCCGCGGTCGGCTCATCGAGCAAGATGATGGGTGCATTTTTGATTAGCGCGCGCGCAATGGCGATGCGTTGCCGTTGGCCGCCGGAGAGCTGCATTCCATGTTCGCCTACCGGCGTATCGTATCCGGCGGGAAAGCCGAGGATGAAATCGTGGGCGTGGGCGGCTTTCGCGGCAGCGACGATCTCTTCGTCGCTCGCGCCGATTTTACCGAATGCAATGTTCTCGCGGATGGTGCCGCGAAACAATTGCACGATCTGGCCGACGTAAGCGACCTGACTGCGCAGCGAATGCCGCGACACGGAGGCGATATTTTGCCCATCAAGGAGGATGCGCCCGGATTCGACGTCGTAAAATCGTAGAACAAGATCGAACACGGTCGATTTGCCGGCGCCGGAAGGTCCGACCAGGGCGGTTAAACGGCCCGGCTGCGCTTGAAAGCTCATGCCGCGCAGCACCGGCGCGTCGGGCCGATAGGCGAAGTGGACGTCGGCGAATTCGAGCCGGCCGGTGCTGAGCTTGAGCGGTGGACGGTCGTCGTCATTCGATTCGCCCGGCGGGCTGTCGATGATTTCGTACAAGACACGAACGCCGACCAGATTGTTGTTGAGGTCGATGTTCAGGCGCGCCAGCCGCTTGGCCGGCTCGTAGGCGAGCAGAAACGCCGCCAGGAAAGAGACGAATTGGCCCGGCGTGCCGCTGCCGTGGATGCCGCGGTAGCCGCCGTAGATCATGGCCAACGCGATGGCAAAACCGCCAAGCGTCTCCATCAAGGGGCTCGCCCGATTGGCGACCCGCGCCATCTTGTTGGATTCGCTTTCGACCGAGTCGACGCTGAGCGCAAGCCGCCGGCGCATCTCGTCTTCGAGCGAGAAAGCCTTGACCATGCGCAGACCTTGCAGCGACTCTTGCATGGTCTCGATGATGCGCGTGCCACCGGCGAACTGCATGCGCGCGATGTTGCGCACCCGGCGCAGCATCTTGCGCAGGAAAAAAACCGCCGGCGGCGCGATGATCAGCCCGCCGATCGACATTATCGGATCTTGCACAACCATGACGATCGACAAGCCGATCAAAGACATCAAATCGCGCCCGACCGCGCCGATGAGCAAATTGATGACTTGGCTTACGGCCGCGGCGCCAGTCGTCAGCCGGGAAATGAATTCAGAGGAATGGCGATCGGCAAAGTAGCCGATGTTCTCATGCAACAGCTTGTCGAACATGCGCCGTTGATTGTTGGCGACAATGCTGTTGCCGATGTAATTGAGCAAAACGGCGGCGCCGTAGGTCGCAAGGCCTTTGGTCGCGAACACCGCCATGGCGAGCACGCCGATGACAACGATGCCGTGAAAATTGCGGGTGACATACGCTGCATTAGTCAGCGTCCCGATGAGATAAGCACCGAGCGCGGTCGCAGCGGCCGCAGCGCCCATCAGCGCCAGCGCCACCGCATAGCGCCGCCAATGGCTTAGCGCCTCATCAACGACTAAACGGCGCACCAAAGCGAAAGCGGAGTAGGAATCCGCAGATGCGGCCGTGGCGGTTTTCATGCGATCTTGACGTCCCAGCAAGCAATCGAATTCGGATAGCGCGCTCGCGTTCCATGCCCGTCAGTCACGGTTTTTACAAGCGAATTCGACCGCGTTAGGACCGCTGCACGGCGGAACTAAGCGTGCGGTTGCGCCCCGGACGCGCGGCTCTGCGGCCGATAAGGTCTCGCTCCCACGTCAGCGCGTGGCTGACAATGGTCGCGAGATTATCGTAACGCGGTTCCCAGCCAAGCACGGTTCGCGCCTGTTGCGAGTTCGCGACAATGCGCGCCGGATCGCCTTCGCGGCGCGCCGCGTTCTCGACTTTGAAATCGGCGCCGGACACTCGCTTAACAGTCTCGATCACTTCGAGTACGGAAAAGCCGTGGCCGTATCCGCAGTTGAGCGTCCGCGAGGAGCCGCCGGAGCGCAACCGTCGAAGTGCATCGCTATGCGCACGCGTCAGATCGCTCACATGGATGTAATCGCGAATGCAGGAGCCGTCCGGCGTCGGATAATCGAGACCGAAAACTTCGAGCTTCGCACGCAGCCCAAGCGCGGTCTCGACCGCGACCTTTATTAGATGCGTTGCGCCGACGCTCGATTGTCCGGTGCGGCAGCGCGGATCAGCCCCGGCGACGTTGAAATACCGCAATATCACATAATTCAATCCGTGCGCCTTGGCCGCGTCGCGCAACATGATTTCGGTCATCAGTTTCGACCAGCCGTACGGTGAAATCGGTTGCGGCGGCGCGTCTTCGCTGACCGGACTTTCCACCGGATTGCCGTAGACCGCGGCGGTCGATGAAAAAATGAAATGTTGGACGCCGTTACTGATCGCGCATTCGATCAACGCCCGCGAGTTTGCGGTGTTGTTGAGGTAGTAACCGAGTGGATCGCGAACCGAGTCGGGAACGACGACGGAAGCGGCAAAATGAATGATCGCCTCGATCCGGTGCTCGCGGATCAGACGGGATACTAGCGATTGATCTCCGGTATCGCCGACCACCAGCGAGGCCTGCTCGGCGACGGCCCAGCGAAAGCCGGTGGACAGATTGTCGAGAACGACGACATCCTCGCCGGCATCGACAAGCTCCAAAACCATGTGACTGCCGATGTAGCCGGCTCCGCCGGTAACCAAGACCGTCATTTGCGCACCCGGATGCCCTCTCGGCGGCAATACTCTGATTAGTTAAACAGCGCGTTATGCGGTTAGATAAACACGGGGTTACGCGTGTACTTGCGGCCGATTCTCGGTTGCGCTCGCCAGCGCGCCCGCTGTCGCCGCCAAAATCTCATCGATGCCAATCTCCTGCATACAACGATGGTGGCCGAGCCGGCACACCGGCTTGTGGCAGGGGCGGCAGTCGAGCTTGGACTCGGTTTCTATTGTTGCGGCGAGCGGGTTTAATGGCGCCCAGTGCCATGGGCTAGTCGGGCCAAAAATGCCGACCGTCGGAACGCCCAACGCTGCGGCGACATGCAGCAGGCCCGAATCGTTAGAAACGGCCGCCGCCGCCGAAGCCAGCGCGAGGATGGCGTCACGCAAATCGGTGCCGGTCAGATCGCGAGCGGCTGTATCCCCAATGATTTCGGCAGCAAGCGCTTTCTCCGCGGGGCCTCCCAACACCCAAACCGAGGCGCCGGTCGCCAATAAACGCCGTGTCAGCGCCGCATAGGCACTGGCGGGCCAGCGTTTCGACGGTCCAACGGCGCCGGGCGCAAGCGCCACGACGGGACCAGTGTCAGCGTTCAGGCCGCGGCTTTGGCGCCAAGCGGCGGATGACGCCGCCGGCATTGCCAATTGGGGCATAGGCCAAGATGGGGGCCGGCTCGCGCCCGCTGGCAAAGCCAGCATGGCGCAACGGTCCACCATGCGTGGCAATCTGCGTTCGCCGAAGCGGATGTCATTGAGCAGGAGAAACCGTGCTTCCCCGAGAAATCCGGTGCGCTGCGGGATTCCCGCGAGGAAGGGCGCTAGTGCCGATTTCCAGGTTCGCGGCATGACCAGCGCACTGCCATAATCTTCGCGCTTGAGCCGCGCCGCCAGTGCCGATTGCTCCGCTAGAGCCACACGGCTGCGCGGAAGGTCCCAAACGACAGCCTGTCGAACGCCCGGCATGTAGTCGGCAAGCGGGGCGCACAGGGTTGTCGCCAAGACGTCCACGGGGCGGCCCGGGTAGCGCGCCCGGAGAACCTGCACGACGGAATGGCACCGAACGAAATCGCCGATCCACATGTATGGAACGAGCAGGATCGGCCCAATCTTCTCTGGGCCATCTCGTTGTATGGCAAGAGATGAATTAAAATCCGCCATTATGAACAAAGATTCATTTCTATGTTATGGGCGCGTCGCCTCAGGCTCCTCACCATCGTCTTATCCATTGTTGCGCGAGCGGCGAGACTAAGGCAAAGGGGGACCGGCAACCTCAAAGCGGTATCACGGCATCGATGTTGTTGGTCACCGGCGGGGCCGGCTTCATCGGGTCCAACATGGTCGCGAGCCTCAATGAGGCCGGGCGCGCCGATATCGCTATAAGTGACATCCTCGGCAGCGACGCCAAGTGGCGCAATCTCGCCGGCCGCCAGCTTGCCGATTTCGTCCCACCCGCCGAACTCTTGCCATGGCTCGATGGCCGTAA
This sequence comes from Xanthobacteraceae bacterium, assembly GCA_036845025.1. Taxonomy (GTDB): domain Bacteria; phylum Pseudomonadota; class Alphaproteobacteria; order Rhizobiales; family Xanthobacteraceae; genus BOG-931. Next base: position 41,170 of record DAIUEQ010000002.1, read on the forward strand.
GCTCGATGCGGTGATCCACTTCGGCGCGATCTCGTCGACGACTGCCACGGACGCCGACAACGTCATCGAAACCAATTTCCGGCTGTCGCTGCGCTTGCTCGATTGGTGTGCGGCTACGCGGACGCCCTTTATCTATGCCTCCTCCGCCGCGACCTATGGCAATGGCGAGGCAGGCTTTATCGATGACTATTCGCTGGCGGCGCTCAAGCGATTGAAGCCGATGAACCTCTACGGCTGGAGCAAGCATTTGTTCGACCTCGCCGTCGTCGAACGCGCCGCGCGTAAGGACAAACTGCCGCCGCAATGGGTGGGACTCAAATTCTTCAACGTGTTCGGCCCCAATGAATACCACAAAGGCGAGATGATGAGCCTCGTCGCCAAGCGTTTCGCCGATGCCAAGGCCGGCCGCCCGGTACGTCTGTTCAAATCGTACCGTTCCGGGATCGGCGACGGCGAGCAGACGCGGGATTTCATTTACGTCGAAGATGCGATCAGCGTAGTTCACTGGCTTCTCGAGACGCCGTCGGTCTCGGGGATCTTTAACGTCGGCACCGGTGAGGCGCGGAGCTTTCGCGATTTGATCACGGCGATGTTTACGGCGCTCGGCCGCGAACCGATGATCGAATATATCGAGATGCCCGAATCGATTCGCGACAGCTATCAATATTTTACCCAGGCGCAGATGGAAAATCTCCGCCAAGCAGGATTTAATGCCGCCTTCGCCACCCTCGAACAGGGCGTGGCGCGCTACGTAAAGAGTTATCTCGATCGTCGCGAGCATTATCGGTGAAGGCCGCGATGCGCAGCGAGCAAAAGATGTTCAACTTTGAACGCGCGCTCCAGCGCATTCCCGAGCAGCGCATCCTCTGCGTCGGCGATGTCATGCTCGACGATTTCGTTTATGGCGACGTCTCGCGTATTTCTCCCGAGGCACCGACTCCCGTTCTCAAGGTCAGCCACAACGTCGTTGGTATTGGCGGCGCCGGCACGGTGGCGCGTAATGCGGCGGCGCTCGGTGCGCATTGCGTCTTTGTCAGTCTCGTCGGCGATGACGATGCCGGGCGCAGGTTAACCGAAGAGTTCGCCGGTCTCGGCGGATTGGTTGACGCCAAGCTCGTGGTTGATTCCGCGCGGCAAACCACGCGCAAGGTTCGCTTTGTATCCGAACATTATTCGAGCCATCTGATCCGGGCTGATTGGGAGACAGCCGATCCGGCCGGGCGCCACAGCGAGTCGGCGATTATTGCGCATGCGCGCGAGGCGTTGTCCCGCGTCGACGCTGTGGTGCTGTCCGACTTCGCCAAGGGCGTGCTGACGCCGCGCGTCGTACGCACCCTTATCGATCACGCCGGGCGTCTGGGCATACCCATCATTGTCGATCCAAAGGGTCACGATTACGCGGTCTATCGCGGCGCGACGCTGCTCACGCCAAATCGCTTGGAACTGGCCGCCGCCATTCATCGGCCGGTCGGATCCGACACCGAGATCGCGGCCGCCGCGGCGGAGCTGGCCCGTGCTGTCGGCAGCGACGCGGTACTGATCACCCGCAGCGAAGAAGGCATGACCTTGCACGTCGAGAATCGCGCGCCGGTCCACGTTGCCGCCCATCCGGTGAAGGTACGCGACGTTTCCGGCGCGGGAGACACCGTCACGACCGTAATGGCGCTGTTGCTCGCGATGAAAGCGCCATTCGAGCCGGCGATGCGTGCCGCAAACGCGGCGGCCTCGGTGGTCGTCGGCAAACGTGGAACGGCGACGTTAACACTCGCCGAACTTCGCCATCGCCTTCTGCCCGCCGCGTCGCTTGCGCTCGAAGAGAAGATCATATTCGATTGGTCCGTACTCGACGAACGGCTTGCAAGCTGGCGCCGCCAATCATTACGGATCGGATTCACCAACGGCTGTTTCGATCTCATGCATCGCGGCCATGTCAGGCTATTGACCGAAGCTCGCGCGGCCTGCGACCGTCTCGTGGTTGGCCTCAACAGCGATCTCTCGACGCGGCGGCTCAAAGGCGAAGGCCGGCCGATCAATCCTGCCGAGGCGCGGGCCGAGGTTCTCGCGGCGTTCGAGGCCGTGGACCTCGTCGTCATATTCGAACAAGAAACGCCGCTCGAACTGATCAAGCGAGTTAAGCCGTCCGTCTTGATCAAGGGTGCCGATTACCGACTTGAGGATGTCGTCGGTCGCAAAGAGGTCGAAGCCGCGGGCGGCGACGTCATCCTGGTTGATCTCGTTCCCGGACAGTCAACCACTGGGTTGGTGCGCCGTTCTGCCCAGTCCGCGCCGCGGCCGCTCCGCTCGCTTAAACCGGCAAAGTCCTGACCAACGAACAGGCCCGCGCATGAGCGCTTGGTCCATTTTGCCCGGCCTTAATCGTGCCGGTTGGCTACGGGCCGCCGATTGGTTTGCGCTCGCCGTCGCGGTGACGCTTCCGTGGTCGACGACCGCGACGGGCATTTTCATCGCCTTGTGGCTGATTACGATCTTGCCGGCGATGGAGTTCGGCATGCTGCGGCGCGAGCTCACGAGGGCGGCGGGTTTTCTGCCGGTCGCGCTTTGGGTTCTCGCAGCGATTGGCATGCTGTGGGCGGACGTGACATGGGCCGAGCGTTTGGCGGGTCTCGGAAAATTTCACCGCCTACTGCTCATTCCGGTCTTGTTGGCGCACTTTCGCGTTTCAGAGCGCGGCATTTATGTCGTGTACGGTTTTTTTTCATCGGTACTCTTGTTGTTGATCGTGTCCTGGGGATTAGCGGTCATTCCCGGCCTGCCATGGCGCGGGATGCATCAGCCCGGCGTTCCCGCTAAGGATTATATCTTTCAAAGCACGGACTTCCTGATTTGCGCGTTTGCACTTCTTGGATACGCCGTCGTGGAGGGACGGGCGCGGCGCTGGCGCCTAACGCTCGTCCTCATCATCTTAAGCGGACTTTTCTTAGCCAACATCTTCTTTGTCATCAGCAGCCGGACCAGCTTCGTGGTTGCGCCGGTTTTGTTGTTGTTATTTGGTTGGCGGCAATTCGGGTGGCGGGGGTTTGTTGGCGCTGGCTTGATCGCCGTCCTGCTTGGTGTCGGCATCTGGTTCGGTTCGCCTTATGTGCGGGAGCGCATTGACACTTCGCTCATCGAGCTTCGCTACTATCGCGAAAGCAACACGCTCAGCTCGACGGCCCTGCACCTCGAATTCTTGCGAAAATCGGTTTTGTTCATCGAGGCGGCGCCGATCATCGGTCATGGCACCGGTTCGATCGGGGAGGAGTTCCGCAATGCCGCGCTTGGGCAGACCGGAGCGTCAGCTGAGCTTGTGCAAAATCCGCATAACCAGATCTTCGCCGTCGCCATCCAACTCGGCATTATCGGTGCCGCCTTGTTGCTGGCGATGTGGGCCGCGCATCTCATTCTATTTGCGCGTGAAGGACTGATCGCCTGGATGGGCTTGGTCCTGGTGACGGAAAATATAGTTTCGTCGCTGTTCAACTCGCATTTGTTCGACTTTACGTCCGGCTGGCTTTACGTTTTCGGTGTCGGGGTGCTCGGCGGGATGGTGCTGCGAGAGCGAGATGCCGCGGCCGTTTCCGCTCCCTGAATTAGAGCGATAAGGCCATCGCGCGTGTCGTGGAGTGGTTGCCAGCCCGCCGCCAGAAGCTTGGCCGGATCGGCCCGCAGATTGCCACTGAGGCGCTCCCAAAGGTCGGGGCGCAGAAACCGCATCGGCATTTCCACGGTCGGCCTGGACAACGCGAAGATCATCGGACGTCTTCCCTGTGCTTGGCGCAAGATCGCCATCACTTCCGCGAGCCGCGGTGGGGTTCCGGGATCGGCGACGATATAGGTCTCATTCAAGGCGACCGCGGCGGAAAGCACGAACTCTACGGCAGAGACGAGGTTATCGACCCCAAGGAGCGAACGGCGGTTGACGAAATCCTTTACTGGAAGCGGCCAGCGTGATTGCGCGGCGCGCAGCAGCAAGCCGAAGTTTCCTTTCACGCCGGGCCCATAAAGCGGGACCGGCCGCAGGATGCTGAAGGGTACGCCGGCGGCGCGCACCGCTGCTTCGGCCGCGAGTTTTGAGCGGCCGTATCCGTCGGTCGCTTCCGGCGCATCACGCTCGGTCAACGCATGATCCGCCGAGGGGCCGGTCTGCGCGCGGATCGAAGAGATAAACACGAACCGAGAAATCCCGGACTCCGCCGCGGCACGTGCGAGCCGCTCAGTTGCCCATCGATTGACGCGGTCGTGCAGGGCCGTATCGGCGGCGCCGGAATCCGCAATAGCGGCAAGATGGATGACCCGGTCGACGCCGGTAAGGAGCGGCTTCCAATCGAACTCTGACGCCAAATCGGGAAGCTCGACGACCTCAATTCCGGCAGGCAAAGGAGAGCGCGGCGGGCTTCGCTGAGCGGCACGCAACACAAACCCGCGTTGTGCCAGAGCGGTCAGTGCGGCCCGACCGACGAAACCGGCTGCACCGGTCACCAAAATCCGAGTCACGGCTTACACCCGAACAAATACTGTAGGGCGCAGCGCGAGGCGCACTGCGCCGGAAATTTTTTTCCCCGGTCCGATCATCGGCAGTGCGCGGGCGTGGCCGTTCTGCTGCCTAATGCAAGGGATCAAGTTCAACTCCATCCGGGGGTTTTACCGTGACCGGTATGTCATCGAATGGCGTATATGTTTGCTCGCCGCAGCCGTCCGTTGTAACGGCGTAGCGGCTGTCGGTGACCTTATCTGTTTGAATGAATACGGCATAGGTTCGTACGCGGCCGCGCTCCTGAAATTGAATGCAGCTCAGCCAGCTCCAGCCTTTGACCGTGTGCACCCAGCGCGCGTCCGATATCTCGAAACTCTCGTAGGTGGCGATCTCCTTGAATGATTTTTTGAGATAATCACCGATGATTTTATGGAATGCGGCTGGATTCGGCGCGGAGGTCGGCGCGTCAGTTTGCGTCAGCGCGACGCCACTGCAGCCCAGCAACACAAGCGGCAGCAACAGCGTCGCACGCGCACAATCTCTTAACCGGGCGCCAGCGCTAAACACGCGGCGCGGCCTCGGGTCCTTTAGTTCAGCGCTCATGCTTTTAAGGTGGACGACCAGCCGAACGTGTCACCCCATTTTTCGGAAGCCATTAGCAAATCTTTGACAGCTGCGCGATAGTTGCGTTTCGGTCGCAGCGTGAGACAGACATAGTCCCGCCACGAACGTGCCGTTGATCGCAAAGAGTCGGCCGGAGAATTATCGAAGGTGAAGCTCAACCCGAACAAGAGCGCGCGGATCGATCCAAATCGGTTGGTCGCGTCGCTCCGACGCCCCGGCAATTTGAGCAGGCCGGCCCTGGGGCCGGTGCTGCTGGTGTTGTGCGGCCTGTGTCTGGGCTCGTGCTCGTCCATTTCCGCCACCGTGACTGATCACTGGCCGACCTGGGCGGGGGGAATGCCCAACGACGTTCCGCCGCGGCCCGGCGCGCCGGGCTACGAGGAGTTCCTGGCCCACCAGCAACGCTCAGATCCGGCGGCGACTTCGCCAACTGCAGACGCCAACACCCAAGCAACATCCATTGTTGCCTCACCGAACAAGACGAGCGGCCGCCCACCACCGGCAAATCAACCGGAAGAAAATTCCGGCGCAGCCCAGGGCGGGCTGTACTAACCGCGGCGCAGATCGTCAGGCGACACCGGCCCGCAATAGATCGTGGAAGTGTACGATGCCGACCGGCTTCTCGCCGTCGACGACAATGAGCGCCGTGATCTTGGAAGAATTGAGGAGTTGCAGCGCTTCGCCTGCGAGCTGCTCCGGCCGTACGACTTTCGGCGATGCCGTCATGATCTCGTCAACAGCCGCCTGGAGCAAATCGACACGCATATGACGTCGCAAATCGCCGTCGGTAATTACCCCGGCAAGCCGCCCGTCGGGCTCGACGACCGCGACACAGCCAAAGCCCTTGGCCGACATTTCGACGATCGCTTCCGACATTAAAGCACCTCGCCGAATCAACGGAACGGCGGTTCCGGGATGCATGACGTCGCGAATGAGTTTCAAGGCCGCGCCCAGCCGGCCGCGCGGATGGAAAACGCCGAAATCAATCGCGGTGAAGCCTCTGCTTTCGAGAAGCGCAATGGCCAGCGCGTCTCCCAAAGCGAGCTGCATAAGCGCCGACGTAGTTGGAGCCAGGTTGTGCGGACAGGCTTCGCGGGCTTGCGGCAGCGCCAGTACGATATCGGCGGCCTTGCCAAGCGTACTGGCAGCGTTGCCGGTCACGGCGATCAGGGAGATACCGAAGCGGCGCGAATAGGTGATCAGATTCTTCAGTTCCTCGGTCTCGCCCGACCACGACAGGGCGAGCATCACATCGTCCGATGTGATCATGCCGAGGTCGCCATGGCTTGCGTCCGCGGCATGCACAAAGAACGCGGGCGTTCCGGTCGAGGCGAGTGTCGCCGCTATTTTACGGGCGACGTGGCCGGATTTTCCCATCCCGGTGACGATCAAACGACCCCGGGCTCCGCGAATTTCTTCGACGGCAGCGACAAAAGCGGCGCCCAAGCCGTCGCCAACTGCCGTGGCAAGCGCCGCCAGTCCTTCGTTTTCGGTTTCGATTGAGCGCAAAGCCGAGGCGACGAATGCGTGCATCGCGGGTCGCATTGGCCTTGCGTTGGCTGGACTCATTTTCCGCATACAGTTCGCCTAGTTCTGCGGCGCGCGATAAGGCGACGTCAGCCGCATATCTTACTTCTTTTCCCATGCAGCGAAGGCCTCGGCGAAGGCGCGATCGCCCGGCGGGCCCTTCTCCATCGCCAAAATCGCGCGACCGCCGTTGGTGTAGACAATCGGGATATCGAACCAGGGCCGATCCTTGAGCAATTGCACATTGCGCTGCATGTCGGCCTCGACGGCCGAAAGACCGATCAGGAAGAAGCCGTTTGTAACCTTGACCGCCAGTCCGGCGAGCGGAGTGCCGCGTGCCTGCTCCGATTGCTTCATCAGTATCCCGGGCACGTTAGCGATGCCGCCGCCGGCGAAATCAGCCGGCAAGTTGAACATCACTTCGATGGTATGGCTGGCCGGCAGGGATTGGTCGCTGTTACGTCGCAATGACCAAGTGACCGTCATGCGGCGTTCCGGAATCTCGATATCGGCGCGAACCGCAAGTTCGGGCGCGAGCCCCGATCCGGGTGAAATTGTTTCGGTGCGCCAAATCGCTGACCCCGCATAGCGTTTGCCCGAGGGGTCGTTCGGGTCTTCCTCGTAAAGCACGACGCGTTGGGCGACCGCAGGCGGCGGCTGTGCGGAGGGTGCGGCGCCTGCGGCGGGGGCCTGGCTGGCGCCCTCCTGCGGGACGCGGCCGGCAAATTTTGGCTCCGCCGCGGGTGACGCGGCGGTCGACTGGGTTGGCGGTTTGGTTCCGATCTGAGTGACGCGGTGATAGAAGCCGGCAAGGTTGGACCATTGCCAACTCACCAATCCCGCCACGCCGGCAAAGATAACGAGTGCGACAATAAGCTTGGCGAGGCCGCGGTAGGAGCGCGGGGGACGAGCTTGCTCCGGTTCATGCTCAAAAGTCGGGGTCGGCAGATATCGAGCTGATTGGGCGGCGACGTGATCATCTTCAAACTCGAAACCCGATTCTCTACCGTCGAGCTGTTCTAGGTGCTCGGTGCTGTTCAGGTTCTCAAATCGTTGCGCATAGTTGCGCTGTGCTGGCGCGTCGGGCCGGTCCGCAATACGCGCGGAAGCCGCCGCCGCTCCGTAAGAGTCACGCGTGTCTTGTTCTGCATCGAATTCGCCGTCGGCATGCTCCTCGTTGCCGCCCACGGCATCGCGAAAGCCTTTTATGCCGTCGCGGGTCAGCGACGCGGCGCGAGCGCTGAGCAAACGCTCGCGCGCGCTCGGCGGCAGATAAGCGCGGCGCTGCGCTTCGGCTTTTGTCGCCGCCGCGGCAGGTCTCGGTGCGGTGGGTCCGCTTCGCCGCGCCGGCGCAGCGGCCACTCGGGTTTCGCGCAATTCCGTGCGGGCTTTACGGGCGTTCTCGCCTTCGACTCTGCGAATCGCGTCTTCGAGCGCGAGCCTTTCCTTAGTTATCTCGGTTTCGGAGAGGGGAGGATCAACCGACCGCAACTGCGTCACTAGCGCGGTGCGCGCTCGCTCGTAGAGCGCGCGGCGTGCTTCGCCCGTGCTTTTTTGCAGCCCCTCCACGGCGCGGGCAATCAGCGGATGATAGTCGGTCATCGGCTCAGCTTACGCCCACCTTGCTGATTTTTCATCCAGATTCACATCTCGAAGGGGTTCTGCATCAGGATGGTGTCTTCGCGTTCGGGGCTTGTGGATAAGACCGCCGCCGGACAACCGATCAGCTCCTCGAGTCGCCGAACGTATTTTATGGCTTGCGCCGGCAGATCGGCCCATGAACGCGCCCGCGCAGTTGCTTCGCGCCAACCGTCAACGGTCTCGTAGATCGGCTCGACCTCGGCTTGCGCCTGCTCTCCGGCGGGCAGGTAATCGATCTCCCTGCCGTTGAGCGAATAGCCGACGCAGACCTTAATCTCGTCAAAGCCGTCAAGAATATCGAGTTTGGTAAGCGCCAGGCCATTAATGCCGCTGGTGCGAACGCTCTGCCGCACCAGAACGGCATCGAACCATCCGCAACGGCGAGGGCGCCCGGTCACGACGCCGAATTCCTTGCCGCGTTCGCCCAAGGTGCGGCCGATCTCGTTCTTTTGTTCGGTCGGAAAGGGACCAGCACCAACGCGCGTCGTATAGGCCTTGCAGATTCCCAGCACGTAGCCGATCGCGCTTGGACCAAGCCCGGATCCGATTGCCGCTTGCGCAGCCACGGTATTAGACGACGTCACGAACGGATAGGTGCCGTGGTCGACATCGAGTAGCGCGCCCTGCGCGCCTTCGAACAAGATACGCTTTCCCTCGCGGCGTTTAACATCAAGCAATGCCCAGACCGTATCCATGAACGGCAGCACCTTCGCAGCCACGGCCATAAGGTCATTGCGCACGTCTTCGGCGGCGATCGGATCGAGCGAGAGCCCTTTGCGCAGCGCATTATGATGCATCAGCAACCGCTCGATCTTGCGGTCGAGCGTCGCGCCGTCTGCCAAATCCATCAGGCGAATCGCGCGGCGCCCGACTTTGTCTTCGTAGGCGGGACCGATGCCGCGCCGCGTCGTGCCGAGGCTCAGTTCCGCGCTCGCGGACTCGCGGATTGCGTCGAGCTCGCGGTGCAGCGGCAGGATCAATGCCGCGTTTTCGGCAATGCGCAAATTGTCAGGTGTGACCTCGATGCCCTGCTTTTTAAGAACGGCGATTTCGTTGAGCAATGCATGCGGATCAAGCACCACGCCGTTGCCGATGACCGATAACTTTCCCGGGCGCACGACGCCCGAGGGTAACAGCGACAGCTTGTAGGTTGTGCCGTTGATGACGAGGGTGTGCCCGGCGTTATGGCCACCCTGGAAGCGCACGACGATGTCGGCTTGTTCGGACAGCCAATCGACGATCTTGCCCTTGCCTTCATCCCCCCATTGGGAGCCGACCACGACAACATTTGCCATACAGGATTAGTCCAGGAGACCTGTGAACGCTCGACTTTGCGCGGAGACTGGCGGCTGCCGTTGACTCGGATAATGGATGATCCGCGCCGAAGCAAGGCGGAACGGCGCCCGCCGTTCGTGAAAAATTCGTCCAAATAATTGATATTACATCGAATTTACCGTGACAACGGGAAGTCGGCGCACCAAACCCTCCGCCGAGTGCTCGTCGATCGCCTCACGGCGTGCGGGGGTTGGCTCGCGACGCTTGCTCAGGCGGCCACCCGATCAAAAGTGCAACGGCTTCACCTGCTGGACGTTTGGAATCTCTTGGACCCTGGCCAGAACCTCGGGTGGGACCAAGGCATCGACTTCAACAAGCGCGATGGCGTTGCCGCCTTCTGATTCGCGCCCGAGATGGAAAGTCGCGATATTGATTCCTGCACCGGCGAGCAGCGTCGCGAATCGTCCTACGAAACCGGGTTTGTCCTGATTGGTCACGTAAAGCATCGACGGACCGAATTCTGCGTCGATGCGGATACCCTTGATGTTGACGATGCGCGGCCGCCCGTCGGCATAGACAGTGCCCGAGACCCAGCGCGTCTGCCGGTCGGTAACCACCTCGACAGTGATGAGGCTTTCATAGTCACCTTCGATGTCGCGGCGCGTCTCTTCGACGACTATTCCACGATCCTTGGCGACAATTGGCGCCGACACGACATTGATATCTTGCAGCATGGGACGAAGCAGGCCGGCGACCGCAGCAGACGTGAGCGCCCGGGTATTCATTTGGGCAACGAAACCCTCATAGGACACTTGCACGCGCAAAATTCCGGTTTCGGTCAGCTGACCCGCGAACGAGCCGAGCTTTTCGGCCAGCGCAATGAAAGGCTTTAGCTTCGGTGCTTCTTCGGCGCTGATCGAAGGGAAATTGACGGCGTTCGTGATAGCGCCTCGTATCAGATAGTCCGACATCTGTTCGGCAACCTGGAGCGCCACGTTTTCCTGGGCTTCGCTTGTCGAAGCGCCAAGATGCGGCGTGCAGACGACGTTGGGCAACGCGAACAACGGACTATCCGTCGCCGGCTCGTTGACGAAAACATCGAGCGCGGCGCCCGCGACATGGCCGGATTTAAGCGCCACAAACAAAGCGGTTTCGTCGATCAGTCCGCCGCGCGCGCAATTGATCAGCCGAACGCCCTTCTTCGTCAGCGCCAGACTGTCGGCGCTGATGATGTTGCGGGTCTTCTCGGTGAGCGGAGTATGCAGGGTCACGAAATCAGCGCGCTGTAACAGTTCCTCCAGGCTTACTTTCTCTACGCCAAGATCAACCGCTCGCTCGGCGGAGAGATATGGATCGTAGGCAACGACCTTCATCTTCATGCCGAGCGCGCGATCGGCGACAATCGCGCCAATATTGCCGCAGCCAATGACCCCCAGCGTTTTGCCGAAAATCTCCACGCCGAGAAATTTGTTTTTCTCCCACTTGCCGGCACGTGTGGAGGCGTCGGCTTCGGGGATTTGCCGCGCCAGCGCCAACATCAAAGAGACGGCGTGTTCGGCCGTTGTTATCGAATTGCCGAACGGCGTGTTCATCACAATAATGCCGCGCGCGGTCGCCGCCGGGACATCGACGTTGTCGACGCCAATCCCGGCGCGCCCGATGACCTTCAGGCTGCGCGCGCTTTCGAGCAATTTGGCGGTGACTTTGGTTGTCGAGCGGATCGCCAACCCGTCGAAGCCGTCGATTGTTGCGGCAAGTTTCTCTTTGTCCTTGCCGAGGCTCGGCGCGAATTCCACGGTCACGCCGCGATCCTTGAAGATCGCGACCGCCGCCGACGAAAGCGCGTCAGAAATGAGAACCCGGGGAGATGTCATCTTGTTCTACGCCGCTTGCGCGAGCCCATCTTTCGTCTTGGCGTATGCCCAATCGAGCCAGGGCGTGAGTGCTTCGAGATCGCCGCGCTCTACCGTCGACCCACACCAGATGCGCAAGCCGGGTGGCGCGTCGCGATAGGCGGCGATGTCGTAAGCAACGCCCTCGTCCTCAAGCGCCGCCGCCATGGTCTTGGCGAAGGCCACTTGCGCCTCCTGGCTCAGTCGGCTCACTGCCGGATCGACGAATTTGAGGCACACCGACGTGTTGGAGCGCACCGCCGTATCGCGCGCGAGAAAGTCGACCCAGGCGCTGCGCGCGACCCAATCGGTAATCACCGCGGTGTTGGCGTCGGCTCGCGCGCGCAGCGCAGGAAGCCCGCCGGCGCGTTTCGCCCATTCCAACGTGTCGAGATAATCTTCGACGCAAAGCATCGACGGCGTGTTGACGGTTTCGCCCTGGAATATGCCTTCGATCAGCGCGCCGCCTTTCGTCATCCGAAAGATTTTCGGCATCGGCCACGGCGGCGAATAGCTTTCCAGGCGCGCCACGGCGCGGGGTGAGAGAATAAGCATGCCATGCGCGGCCTCGCCGCCCAGCGCCTTCTGCCAGGAGAAAGTGCATACGTCGAGTTTCGGCCAATCGAGTGCCTGGGCGAAGGCGGCGGAGGTCGCGTCGCAGATGCTGAGGCCGCTGCGATTGGCGGCAATCCAATCGGCATTGGGAACACGCACGCCCGAAGTAGTGCCGTTCCAGGTAAACACGACGTCGCTTGCAGGATCGATTTTGCTGAGGTCGGGAAGGTCGCCGTAATCGGCCTTGAGCAGAGTTACGTTCTTGAGTTTCAGTTGCTTAGCAACGTCGCTGACCCAGCCCTCGCCGAACGATTCCCACGCCAGCATAGTGACCGGATTCGGTCCAAGCAGCGACCACAACGCCATCTCGACGGCGCCGGTATCGGAAGCCGGCACAATGCCAATGCGATAGTCAGCCGGAACTTGAAGAACTTCGCGGGTGAGATCGATGGCGCGCTTGAGCTTCGCCTTGCCGGGTTTTGAGCGGTGCGAGCGTCCGAGAAAGGCGCCGCTGAGGGCTTGTAAGCTCCAGCCCGGCCGCTTAGCGCAAGGTCCGGACGAAAAATGCGGCACTTTCGGCCGCACGGTCGGCATCGGCGTCATGGGTCTATCCTTCCAGATAGGCGCCCCTCGTTGGGGAGGGGTGTCCCGACGCCGCAAATAGGGAAACCAGCCGATCGCGTCAAGTCAGATCGTCAAAGACCACCAACAAACGTTTGACGGCGCAAGGCTGCTTCGCAGCCGCGCCGTCTATCCTATCTCGGGATGGCGATTGGCTCGGTTTTAGAATCTGTATCCCGCGCCGACCCGCGCCATGGCCGCCGTCAGCGTCGTACTGTGGGGCAAAATGAACTGATCGAGTACTAATTCGACGCGCGCGAAGACGTTTGGCGTGAGCGCCACGTCCACGCCGCCACCCACGGTATATCCGTAAAGGACATCGTCATTGTGCACGGTACTGCCGGAATAGAAGTAGGGAATGCAAGGCGCGGCCGCCGTGCAGGTGCCGATGGTGCCCGAAGTGTACTCCGTTCCGGAAATTGTGGCGCTTATCGAAGTGTTTGCCAGACCGAAGGCGACGCCGGCAAAGCCATAGGGCATGAAATTGCCGGCGACATAACCGGCTCGCGCTTTGAATGTCATGAAACCCATCGTGTCGACGTTGCCGGCGCCGGTCATATTGACGGTATAGGCGTTGCCCGTGGCATCGGCGGCAGTCGATCGGCTGATGGGATTGTTGGGCGACACAAGTTTGAATGCGGCGCTCTCCAAATTGGCTTCGACGCCAAAGACCACCTCTTCAAACTGCGTATTGTAACCGATGAAGCCGCCGAATTGCGGCGCACCGATGGTGCTGGTGCCGAGAATCGGCCACTGTGAGGGAGCGATGCTATTTTGCAGATCGGTTTCCCGGAGCACGTAAGCGATGATCGACGAAGTCGATCCGCTGAAATCGGTGGAGGCCCAACCATAGCCGACCTGGCCGCCGACATAGAAGCCGCTCCAGCGCGAGTATGTCCCGGGGCCGACCGTGTCGGACCCACGCAGGAAATCGTAGCCAGGATCGGCGGCCGCCGCCGGCGAGGCGAGACCAAATAGGATCAGTGCATAAACGATCCGACGCATCAGCCGCCCCTTCATTCCTCTTCGTCAGGCGGCGATCATCATTAAGCATTAACCTTAATGGATCGTTAGCTTCGGAAATTTCCGGCCTCAGATCGAAAAAAGTCAGCCGGGTTTTGCCGATTAAGTGTCCTTTAAGCGTTATCTGAAATGCTTCGTTAGCCTTAACAGCCGCATGCGCTCCGCTGCTGCTGAGCTAACGAGGACGTAATATGCTTAAAGTGATAGTAACGGCCGTTTTCGCAGCAGCCGTGCCGTTCGCGAGTGCTCTTGCTGCTGACATGCCAGTGCCGGTCATGCCGGCGCCGGTCGAGCCCGTTTCGAGCTGGTATCTTCGCGGCGACGTTGGAGTCGGCGCCATGCACGCCGACGGGGTCACCTATCTTCCCAATCCGAACAACAATCCCAGTGACTTCACCATCCAATCGGTCGGGATAGGCGATCAATCCTTCCTCAATGCCGGCATCGGCTATGAGGTCAATAACTGGCTGCGCTTAGACGTGACCGGTGAGTATCGGACCAAAGCGGCCTTCAACTTTTGGGGCGGCTACACGACTGCCTGTCCGAACCCGTTTGCCCAGTGCCTCGACGTCTACAACGGTTACATCAGCTCGCTGGTGTTTCTGGCCAACGCCTACATTGATATCGGTACCTGGTATGGCTTGACGCCCTTCATCGGCGCCGGCGTCGGCACCGCGGGCAATCAAATGTCCGGCTTCTCGGACGTCGGTATTCCGACCGGCGGCTCGGGCGTCGGCCCGACGGTCACTCAGTGGAACTTGGCCTGGGCCATCCACGCCGGCTTGAGCTACGCGGTGACCGAGAACCTCAAGCTCGAACTCGCCTATCGCTACCTCAACATGGGCAATGTGGAAGGGCCGATCAATTGCACCGGCGGCTGCAATCCCGACAGCTACAAGTGGCGTAATCTCAGCGCGCAGGACGTCATGATCGGCTTCCGCTGGATGTTCAACGGGCCGACATTTGCCGGCCCGCCGCCGCCCGCTCCGCCGCTGCCGGCGCGCGGCTAGCACTTAAGAGAACGTTAGCTCCCAAAAGGCAGACTGAATTCGCCGGCGATCGAAAGGTCGCCGGCGAAGCCGCGTTTGTCACCAGCGCCAGCGATTTCCATCACGCCGCGTGCGGCCTGAGTTGAGTAATGCGTTATTCGCCGGAACCGCAGCGCCTGCCGTCGGCTTCCCGACCGGCCGGCTCTCCCCGCGCTGTCTCACGCCGCAACGCCGGCTTTTTCGCCGCTGGTGGGCGATTACGCAACGCGGTCTTCCTCCTTGGCGTCATCGCCATCAACTATACGTGGTCGAGGCCTTCGCCGGTCGATGGAATCTTTCTTTGCGCGCTGTCGCTCACGCTGTTTTCCGAGCAGCGCCTCAACATACGCAATCTGATCTTTTTCCTTCTGGTCGGGACGTGGCTGTTCTCGGTGTTCGTTTCGTCCGTCTCCTTGATCGACAATCCGCTGGTGGTGTTCCAGTTCGTCGCTTTGACTTCGGTGGTGTCGATCGGCGTCACCAGTTCTCTGGTCTCCAACGGGTGGGGCAGGGCCGAGCTGGAACGTTTCATCACAGTCTACGTGTTCGCCAACGTCATCGCCGCGATCGTTGGCGTTTATGGGTTCGTCAGCCAAAATCCGTCATTGACCTGGGCCGGCCGACCGACCGGTTTCCTCGACGACCCCGACATGTTCGGCGTTTTCCTCATTCCCGGCATTCTCGGATCGCTGTACATGATCGCGCAAAAGCGCAGCCGCTATTGGTATGCCGGCGCGCTGGCGCTTCTTTCCATCGCGCTGTTACTGTCGTTTTCCCGGGCTGCGATTGTCTCTGCGCTGCTGTTCGGTGGCGCAAGCTTTCTCTATTTCAATCGCCGCAATCTGTTCAAAGCGTCGCTCGTCGCATTCGTCGTCGTGCTGGTGCTGTCGGTGCCTTGTTTATTCTTATACCTCACGAACGACACGTTCGCGGAAATGCTTACCGGCCGCTTCAAGATTGCCGAAGAGTATGACCTTGGCTATTTCGGTCGTTACAACAGATACCTGTTGTCTGTTCCGCTGATATTGGATCACCCGCTGGGGCTTGGTCTGTTTGAAATCGATAAGATCTTTCCTGAGCCGATTCACAATATCTGGATTAGTTCGTTCCTTAATTACGGCTGGCTTGCCGGTTTTGCGTGGACGCTGCTGATGATTCTTTCGGTGCAGCAGGCTTGGTACAACTGGAAGCGGTCAGGTGACGAGTTGTTCCTGCTTATTCTGTTCTGCTGGCTCTCGGTAATGTCGTGCGCGATGCTGCATCAAGCAGAACGGTGGCGGTTCCTGTGGCTTTTCACCGGGATGCTGTGGGGCCTCAACTACCGCAACTTCATGCCGGTTTCGCGTCAAGCGCCCGCGTTGGAAGAGCAGCCGCTCTACCGCGAAGCGGCCTGAAGATCCTTGAATCCCGCCGCGGCATTCGCACGCGTTCTCGGCAGCTACCGGATGCTTGTCGTTGCGGTTTTGTCATTGTCATCGACTAGTGTCGGCACGAGCGCGCTCGGTAACGACATTTGCGCCGCATGCATCGAAGTGCGCGTTGAATATCCGCACGTGGTGCGAGGGCCGTCGCGACACGAACCCGATGCGCCGGTAAGCCTCATTGAACTTCCGGACGGCCATTTTCGTGCCTTCGCCGCCAACGGCACGACGGTGGCAATCGACGGCGCCACGCCATTCGATTTGGGCGGGCGCGCAAAGGCGGTAATGACGCCAGGGCCCCCAGGAAGTCCGGCGGAATGCGGCAACTGGCTGACAACGGTACTGCGAAGCGCGGGAGGGCTGTACGGCCTCATTCACAACGAAGCGCATTGCGACTATCGCCACGGCGAAACCTACAAGTCGATGTCGCTAGCGCGGTCCGCGGACGATGGCCTGACTTGGGACATGCTCGGTCAAGTCATCACCGGCACGGAAGGGCCGGTGCCCGGACGGGAAAGCGGCGAAGGCGATTGCACGGCCGCCGACGGCCATGATGGGTTTTGGTACGCGTATTGTCAGCGGCTGAGCGATTGGAAAAATTTCGCCGCCAGAGCGAAAAGCAGCGATCCCCTTCCGGGAAAGTGGATGAAATGGAGCGGCAGTGGCTGGGATTCGCCGGCGCTTGGCGGCAGCGCGGCGCCGCTCGACGGCTCGATCGGCATGAGCGCCGCCTACTGGACGAACGCCAATGGCATGCTGGTTATGGCCGCCGCTTCGGCGCTGCGATTATCGATCTCAGCCGACAAGGTTCATTTCGCCACGCTTGCCGAGCCGGTCATTCTGTACGACGACAACGATTGGAAACGGCCGGCACCGACCGATCTCTATGCCTATCCGAGCATGATCGGCGAACACGGGTTTAACGATATCGGCCCGCGTTTCTTTCTGGCCTACACCTACATTCCGCCCGGGGCCGACTTCACGCAGCGATACCTGGTGATGCACGAGGCGCGGATCGAACTTTCAAGCGCGCCGCAACACCCTCAGGTGCGCGTCGCTCTCTCGCGATGGAAAAACGAAGAAGGCCTCACCTGGGCAACTGCAGGTCCGCCAATTTTTGCGGGTGCCTCGTTCAATTACGATCTCCCGCTGGGTTACGTGATGACGGCGCCGCCGCCGCTTCCAAGCGTCAAACTCGACGAATGCTTCTCGCCGCGCTGGGGCGGTTTTCTCGCCGCAGCAGGCGGCTGCGCCGCCCAGGGCAGCGAACGGCGTCGCGTCGCCGGCTATGTATTTCGTTCCGAGCAGCCGGGCACAATGCCGATCTATAGCTGCCTGTCGCAGCGTTACGTGCGCTTTACGTCCGGCCGCTCCGATTGCGACGGCGCCGGCACACGTGATCGCTTACTCGGCTTCGTCCTTCGCTGAAGGCTAGGGCGCGATCGTTCAGTCGTGGTCGTCGTCGTCGAGTTTGCCGATGTGATGCTGGGCGTACAATTCCGCTCCCAGCTTGGCGACGAGATCGAGCTGTGTTTCGAGGAAGTCGATGTGCTCCTCTTCGTCGTGCATCAGCTTTTCAAAGAGATCGCGCGAGACATAATCCTTGACCGAATGGCAGTGCGTAGCGGCTTCTTCGTAAAGCGCGCGCGCGTGCAACTCCGCCTGTAGGTCGCACTCGAGCACTTCCGTGACTGACTGGCCGATGTGCAGGGGATCGAGGACCTGCATGTTGGGAAAACCGTCGAGGAAGATGATGCGCTCGATCAGCTTATCGGCGTGTTCCATCTCCTCAATGGATTCTTTGCGCCATTTCTTGGCGAGCGACTTGTAGCCCCAATTGTCGAGCAGCCGATAATGCAGCCAGTATTGATTAACCGCCGTGAGCTCGTGCCGGAGACCCTTGTTAAGATAATCGACGACTCCGGGATCGCCTCGCATGTAATGCTCCTCCAGCCGCAACCGCCGCGGCGCGGCGATTATAGCCGGTGCTGCCACCGCGCGAAAAGGCGCTAGCGCCCAGCGTACCGCGTTAAATGTGAAGGAAAATGGTCAGAAATCGCCGCCGGCTCCGCAGCAGCCGGAATTTGCGGCGCAGCCGGAGCTTTCAGGGCAGCCGGAATTTTCGGTGGCGAGCGCCTCATCCATGATGCGGCGAATGGTTCTGGCGCATCTTCCGCATTGCGGGCTGCAGCCCAGGCAACCATACACTTGGCCCGCGGTACGCGGTGCTACAGCATTGCCGGCGAGCGTCCCGCGGACGTCGTGGTCGCTCAGCACGTTACAGGAACAGACAATCATAGCTGGCCGCGGCGGATTGGTATCAATTGCAACTATCATTATTTAGGTCCAGCGAAAGTTGATTTCAATCAAAATCGCATCTCTTTGGAGAGATTCTAACGTTGAGGCTTAAGGATTTCTTTTGATCACAACGCAGGTGATGGCCGACGCCCGCGCGGCGACAAATTCGACTGACTCGCCAAAGCTTAAGCGGCCGCTGTTTCTTCGGAATCCCCGCGAGAGCGCCGCCGACGTGATCGCAGTCCGCAAAGGCGGCTAGGGATAGCGGAGAGATCGCCGAGCAGGCCGACAGCGCGCTGACCGCGGCCAAGCGCGCGATCGAGGGCTGCCATCGTCCGCGCCTGGCCGGGGTCGTCGTCATCCACCCAGGTGCGCAGCACCGAGGCGAACAAAAGCGCAAGTCCTTGCGCGCGGATCATTCCCCGCGGACCCGAGGCGTTGATACCGGCTGCCGTCAGCATCCATTGCTGCGAGCGTACCGCGAGGCCATTGAGCGCCAGCGCGAGTGGAGGATTGCTGCGCGACGAACGCAGCAGCGACCGCACCGCGTCGCGTTGCTCGGCGAGAACTTCAAGCCGCCGCATCAAAACGTCGAACAGCCGCTCGCGCGCGGGTTCTTCGGACATGTCGTGCATGTCCTGCGCGAGAACCGCGCGGTCGGTGGCTTTGACATATGCCGCGAGCACGGCAAACGTCGAAGCAAATTCGCCGCGGACTTGAGCCAGCGAGAGGCCGCTCCGTTGCGCGATGTCGTTAAAACCGATGGCCGCAAACGGTTTGTCTTCAAGAAGCACAAAAAACGCGGTGATAATTTTCTCGCGGTCCGTCTGCGGGGCGGAAGCCGCGGTTCGGGCCGAACGCGGTGCGGGCTTACGAACGGTCTTGCGAGCGGCTCTCTTGGCCATAAGCGGACTCCTTCACTAACGCCGGCCTCCCAGAACCCTATTGTAGGTTCTAAGCCCCGCGGTTCCAAGACAGAGGCCGTCTCATTGAGCAAGCTGCCGTGAGCGATCGGTTGCGGCGGCGACCGCCCTTGTCATGAGCGACACGAGCCCATTCTGGCCCATTAGAATCGCGAGGGCAGCAGCGGTGGTGCCGCCCGGCGACGTCACGTTTTCGCGCAGCAAGGCCGCATCGACATTCGTCTGGCGCAACAATTCGCCGGAACCGGAGATGGTCTCGCGGGCAAGTTTTTCGGCCAGCTCTGGGGGGAGTCCTGCCTCGATGCCGGCGAGCGCTAAAGCTTCGGCGAGCAAGAAGACATAAGCCGGCCCTGACCCCGACACTGCGGTCACCGCATCCATGAGCGACTCGTCTTCGATCCAGTCGACCGTACCGGTCGCGGACAAGAGGTCACCGGCCAACTTGTGCTGTTGGGGATTTGCGCCGCGCGCCACCGCGACAGTAATGCCGCGGCCGATAGCGGCCGGCAGATTGGGCATGGCTCGCACCAGCGGGCAACCGCGCGGTAGCCCGTTAGCCAGGGAGAGTAGCGTTCTGCCGGCCATGATCGATACGACGACAGTGCTTGCGGCAATGGACGGCGCCGCCGCAGCCAATGCTTCCGCTGCGGCTTGCGGCTTTACGGCAATGACGACGGCCGCGGCGCCTGCAAGTTGCGCGGCGTTCGGGTTCAGGTGTAAGCCGCGCGCCCCAAGGGCCGACATTGCCGGTGTCGGCTGCGGTTCGATCACCATAATGCGACCTGGATCGAATCCGAAATTGAGCCAGCCATCGAGCAGCGCGCCACCCATCTTCCCGGCGCCGATCAAAACAAGCGGCCCGGGTAAGTCGGGCAATTCTCCATTGTCCCTTGGGGCGGTCATGGCGTTTATCCTCACGCGATGTGCGGAGCGCAGTACGTGCTCGCCCGCTTCCAATGTATAGCGAGCCTTTGCGCCGCTTCCGAGCGGCGCGGCGCCTTATTACGGGAGGTTCGGCAAGCGATGGGGGTGTTAGCGGGCTGTCCGCCGTGCGCTTAGCGTGCGCCGTCACCGCGACCCCTTACAGAACTTGAACGATTACGCCTCGCCCGAGGTCTCGAACATTGCGGTTTCCATGGCTTCCCGTGCCGATTTTCCTGCCCAGACCACGAACTGGAATGCCGGAAAATACCGCTCGCAGGCATCGAGCGCGGCGCCGAGAACCGCTTCGCATTGGCGGCCGGAGGCGTTGACGCCGGCGAGTACAAGGGCGTGACGGAACATCACGACGCCGTTTTGCGCCCAAATGTCGAAATGTCCGATCCACAATTGCTCGTTGATAAGCGAGATCAGGTGCTGCACCTCGTTGAGGCGCATCTCGGTAACGCGCATGTCGAAGGCGCAGGCCAGATGCAGCGCCTCGATCTCGCTCATCCAGGTGAATGAGACCTGATAGTTGGTCCAGCGACTGGTGACGATGATCGCGACCTCGTCTTCGCCGGCGCGCTCGAACGGCCAGTTGTTGCCGGCCGCCAAGTGTTCGACGACCTCGAGAGGATTATTCGCGTGATCTTGAGTAATTTCGATGAGGGACATGCCGCCTCCACAGCGCGGGTTGGAGTGGAAATGCGCACACCAGACACATCGCCCAAGCTTGGGTTTCGACCCGCACCAGACTGTTGCCTCACACCGACAACCGACGTCACGGCAAACAACTAAGCGACCTCGCGAATCAGTCGCGCGTCCCAATATATCCGCGCGGATTCGCGCACTAAAGATTTGTCGACCGTCGGCCCGTAGTTATCCCGGCCCTCATGAAGTGATTTGCGTCCCGCCGACAATGGAGCCGACTCCGCCATCCACAAGGGCGGCCTGCGACAAGTTGACTCGGGGTGAGTCAGTGACCGAGTCGTATCCGCAGGCGTCGTCACGATCCTGATGGACCGTCGGAGCGGAGCGCGTTGGGTGACTTCTGTTCGGTGCTGATCGCGGCGGTGCGCGAGAACAAGCCCGACTAATCGAAGAACAGGCTTGAGACCGATGCTTCCAACGCCGTGCGGCTGATGGCTTCGCCGAGCAGATTCGCAATGGGAAGCACGCGAATGTTCGGGGACTGTTTCACGGCCTCGGTCGGCTGAATTGAATCGGTGATAACAAGTTCTTTCAAGTTTGATTGGTTGACGCGGGCCACGGCGCCGCCGGACAGCACGCCGTGGCTGATATAGCCGTACACCGAGCTTGCGCCTTTTTCCAACAGGGCATCGGCGGCATTGAGCAAGGTGCCGCCGGAATCCATGATGTCGTCGACGAGGATACAAACATGTCCATCGACTTCGCCGATGACGTTCGCCACTTCGGATTCGCCGGGCCGTTCGCGCCGCTTGTCAACGATGGCAAGCGGTGCGTTGATCCGCTTGGCGAGGCCGCGTGCGCGCACGACGCCGCCGACGTCGGGCGAAACCACGATCACATCGTCGAGTGCGAAGCGTTGTTTGATGTCGCGCACCATAACCGGAGACGCGAACAGATTGTCCGTAGGGATGTCGAAAAAGCCCTGGATCTGCCCGGCGTGAAGATCAAGCGTTAGCACGCGGTCGGCGCCGGCGCGGGTGATAAGATTGGCGACCAACTTGGCGGAAATCGGCGTCCGCGGTCCCGGTTTGCGGTCTTGCCGCGCATAGCCGAAATACGGGATCACCGCGGTGATGCGGCGCGCCGACGCGCGGCGCAGCGCGTCGATGATGATCAGCAATTCCATCAAGTGATCGTTCGCCGGGAAGGACGTCGACTGCAAAACGAAAACGTCGGCGCCGCGAACGTTCTCCTGGATTTCGACGAAAATCTCCATATCGGCGAAACGGCGAACCAGCGCCTTGGTCAACGGTATGCCGATATAAGCACCGACGCCTTCGGCAAGCGCAGGATTCGAATTGCCGGCGACGAGCTTGATTGCTCCGTTGTTGCTCGCCATTCCGCTCTCCCGCCCGCGCGGCCTCGAGACACATTCCCAGAAACCGCGCCACAAGCCTCGGCAACGCCCTGATACAAGCCGTTTCCAGAGCTGGCAACACGATTCCCGGCATTGTCCCCGCCCATAGTGAATAGCTGGTCACGCGTCGCGGCAAAGGCCGTAAGCCTGTTTGTTCGCCGGGCCAACTTTACGCGCCAGACGGTTCCTCAAGCGCGATTGCGCTGACGTGGCGGCCGTAATCGTTTTCGCTTCTGTGGGTCGAACGGCGGAAGCTGAAAAACTGCGCGTCGTCGGCGTAGGTACACAAGGCGAGGTCCTCTACCTGCCGAACGCCGGCGCGCGAGAGACGCCCACGTATATAGCCGGCAAGATCGAACAGGGCATGGCCGTCGCGGGTCGCCGCCGAGAAGAATCGCTCACTCGCCCGATCCTCGGCGGTAAAGCGCGTGATCAACTCGGATCCCACTTCGTAGTTGTGTTGGCGGATCATCGGCCCGAGGGCGGCGACGATCCGCTCCGGGCGGGCGCCGAGCTCTTTCATTGCGACGACGGTGGCCTCGACGATTCCAGTGAGCGCCCCCCGCCATCCGGCATGCGCCGCACCGATCACGCGCGCCACCGGATCTGCAAGAAGGACCGGTCCGCAATCAGCCGTCGTCACGCCCACCGCAAGACCGGGCGCGCGCGTCACGATTGCGTCAGCGCGCGGCCGCGCCTCATCTGCCCAAAGTGCGTTGACGATCGCGACGTCGGGCGAATGTGTCTGATAGGGGGTCAGCAACGCATGCGGTTTTACGCCGAGTGCTTGTGCCATCCGCGCACGATTTTCGGCGACCGACGCGGTGTCGTCGTGCGAGCCCAATCCGCCATTCAACGTCGCATAAAGGCCGCCCGACACTCCGCCATCCCGGGTAAAGAACGCATGCCGCACGCCGGCAAGTGCAAGAGTGGGTGCAGTAACGGTCATGCGTCACGCCTCAAATCCTGGCAATGCGCCGAGCTTTGGATCGGCGACCGCAATCACCTTGAATAATTCACCCATCGCTCCCTGCTTCGCCTCGGTCAGCCGAATTACTGCTTGATCGATTTCAGCGGCTTTGGCGGCGGCGGCGCTCGCCTTGAGCGTTGCCGCACGCTTTTCGATACCGAGGCGGCGCAGAAAATCACCTTGGGTCAATGGGCCATGGGCGCGTGCGCCCATCATTTCGGCGCTCTGCGCGAATGCCCTGAAATCGACGTGTGCGGTGAGGTCAGCCCGCCCTGGCGCTTGCAGCGGGTCTGCGAAGGCGTGGCCGGCGACGGCCTGCAAGGTCTCACCCAGGCCGTGAGATCCGTGACCATAATCGATGATCAGAGCGGCGCCCTCATCGCGCACGCGCCGGCCGATCTCCATCGCGATCGTGTCGGGACGCCATTCGAAGATCGAGTTTTCCGCCGCTTGCCGCAATTCACGCGGCAAGGTGGCGTTGAAGTGTGGCAGCGCGATCGCGGCGATGCCGATGACCAAATCGCCATCCGGGCCGATCTCGACGACGCGCTCGTGCCAGCTGTCCGCCTGTTTGACGGCTTGGTGAATCGGCAACGCATCGATGAATTCGTTGGCAAGGATGATACTGGGACCGGGCGGGACATCGGCGAGCGCTTCGTGCCACAACGCCGGTACGTCAAAACCGTGCAGCACTTGCCGCTGCGCTTCTTTAAGTTTCGGATTGATTTCCACGAGATGCAGAACAACGGCCGAGTGAAAACCCTTTACGATTTTGGCGGCCCGCAAGGCGTCGCGGATCATGGTACCGCGGCCGGGTCCGAGTTCGATGATTCGGATATTTTCGGGCGCGCCCATTTGTTGCCACACCGCGGCCGACCATAGGCCGACGAGCTCACCGAACATCTGGCTTATTTCAGGTGCGGTGACGAAGTCGCCGGCGGCGCCGATCGCTTCGCGCACGAGATAATAACCGTGTTCGGGATGGGTGAGGCACAGCCTCATGTATTCCGCCAGCGGCATCGGGCCAGCGAGGGCAATCAGCCGGCGGATCTCGCTCTCCAGCGGTGAAGAATCTTCAGGCATTTTTCGTAATCGCCGGCCGGCCCAACGCGAAGATGAGTCCGATTACGCCCGCCACTATCAACGGAATCGACAGCAACATGCCCATGGTCAGGCCGCCCCAAAGAAAGCCAAGCTGCACGTCCGGCTCGCGGAAGAACTCGCAAAAAACGCGCAACACGCCATAGACTACCGCGAAACTGCTGCTGACGAGACCGGGCCGCTTGAGCGCGCCGCAACGCACGAGAACGCCGAGTACCGCCAAGAGCAACAAGCCTTCGAGGGCGGCTTCGTAAAGTTGACTTGGATGGCGCGGCACAGGGCCGCCGGTGGGGAAGATCATGGCCCAAGGCACATCGCTCGGGCGACCCCACAATTCGCCATTGATGAAATTCGCGAGCCGCCCAAGGAACAGACCTATAGGCGCAACCGCAAGCGTCACATCGCCGAGCGACAATATTGAGATGCCACGCCGGAGCGCGAATAATACGGTGGCAATGACGCTTCCTAACACGCCGCCGTGAAACGACATGCCGCCGTTCCATAGCTGAAGAATTTCGCTTGGATGCTCGCGGAAATGGGGAAAGTTGTAAAACAAAATGTAGCCGATGCGGCCGCCGAGAATAATCCCGAGCGTGATCCACACAATGAAATCATCGTAGTCCGCGACCGTGAGTGGCGCCGGCCCGCCCCATAATTTGGGCGACGCGATAATGGCGCGCGCGTAAATCCATCCGGCAATAATGCCGACGATATAGGCGAGCGCATACCAGCGCACGGCCAACGGCCCGATAGAAACCAGAACCGGGTCGATGTGCGGGAAGGTCAGGATCGGCAAGACCAACATCGATAACTCCGCCGCGGCGGCGGCATGTTACACTGCGTGGTGCCGTCCGGCCGTGAGCTCCGCATCTTGCGATAGCGTCGCACCATTGCCATTGTGTAGGGACGGCGAGCAAGACTTAAGGAAACGGGGCTTCGGAGGCGACAATGGTCCAGACGACGAACCGGTTCTTCGACGAAGTTGCACGGTTAATGAACGACGCGGCCGGTGCCGCACAGGGTGTCCGGCGCGAGTTTGAAACACTGTTTCGCAGCCAGGCCGAGCGCATACTCCGCGACCTTGCCGTTGTCCAGCGAGAGGAATTCGAAGCGGTCAAAGACATGGCGCGGCTCGCTCGCGAGGAGAATGAAACGCTGAAATCCCGCGTTGCCGCATTAGAGGCCAAAATCGGTGCAACGCCTCCGCCGGAAAAGCCGTCCGGTTATTCGAGCGGGGCCGGCGGGGCAGTCGGTTAGCCTGGCACGGGCTTTCTTGTTTTTCCGGGTTGGCGCCGCTATAAGCGCGGCGCCGCGGCTCAAATCTTACGACCTTTGGCACCCCTGGAGGCTGTCGCCGGACGTTTAGTCCGGCCAGGATTTTGGCGCGGGCAACAGGCTTATAAACAAGGACTTGAGGACAAAGACATGGCGACCGTCAACGTGATCAAGGCGGCAGCGCGCCCGCGGGCCGGCAAGGGGGCCGCCCGGGCGGAGCGCAGAGCCGGCCGCGTACCCGGAATTATCTATGGCGACGGCAAGCCGCCGCTGCCGATCTCGCTTGATTATGCTGAGCTGCGCCAGCGCATCTTTGCCGGGCGTTTCCTCACCAGTGTTCACGAGGTCGAAGTTGACGGTGTCAAACATCGCGTCATCCCGCGAGATTTTCAGCTTGATACGGTGCGCGATCTTCCGCTGCACGTCGACTTCATGCGGCTGGGCGAGGGGGCGACCATCCGGGTGAATATTCCGGTTCACGTCTTGAACGCAGATCAATCGCCGGGGGTCAAACGCGGCGGCACGGTGTCGATCGTGACCCACACCGTCGAAGTTCGTTGTCTCGCTGACGACATTCCGGTTGCCATCGAGGTCGATGTCAGCGGACTGGAAATCAACTACTCGAAACACCTGAGCGATGTCGGCTTGCCGCCCGGTGTGCGCGCCGTCAGCGGCAGGGACATTACCCTTGTCACGGTTGTGCCGCCCTCCGGCTACGCGGAAGAAATTAAGGCTGCAGCCGAAGCTGCCGCAGCCGCCGCAGCCGCCGCCGCTGCCGCCGCCACAGCGGGTACGCCTGCAGAGGGCGGGGCTGGTGCCGCGCCCGGCGCGGCGCCCGGCGGCGCCCCTGCCGCTGGCGCTGCTGCGGCGCCCGCTGGCAAAGGAGCAGCCGGCGCTCCCGAGAAAAAGTGAGGTTGGCGCTAGGACACCGCGATGCTGCTCCTGGTTGGACTGGGTAATCCGGGAGCACGCTATATCGGCAATCGCCACAACATCGGCTTCATGGCCGTGCAGGCCATCGCCAAACGCCACGGCATCGGGCCGTGGCGCCGGCGGTTTCAAGGAGTCGCTTGTGAAGGACCCATCGGCGGAGAGCGCGTGCTCCTGTTGTTGCCGGGAACCTTTATGAACGAGTCCGGACGCGCTGTCGGTGAAGCCGCGCAATTTTACAAATTGCCTCCCGAGACGACCACTGTTTTCCATGACGAGATCGAGCTGCCGCCCGGCAAGGTCAGAGTCAAAGTCGGCGGCGGGATTGCCGGTCATAACGGCTTGCGCTCGATCAGCGAGCATATTGGCAACGACTACCGGCGCGTACGCATCGGCGTCGGTCATCCGGGCCACAAGGATTTGGTCGAACACTATGTCCTCAGTGATTTCGCCAAGAGCGAGTGGCCGTGGGTGGAGGCGCTCGTCGACATTCTGGCCGAAAATGTCGACCTTCTGGTCCGAGGAGAGGACGCAAGTTTTCAGAACAAAGTCCACCTTGCGATGCTGGCCAAGGGCTTTACCGAAAAGCCGGATGGCAACCTCCCGCTTGATCGGTGAATGAGCTCCCATGGGTTTTAAATGCGGCATCGTCGGCTTGCCGAATGTCGGCAAATCGACGCTCTTCAACGCGCTGACGGAGACCGCCGCGGCGCAGGCTGCCAATTATCCATTTTGCACCATCGAGCCGAATATCGGTGAAGTGGCGGTGCCAGACCCGCGGTTGGACAAGCTTGCGGTGCTTGCCAAATCGGCGGCGATCGTGCCGACGCGGCTGACATTCGTCGATATTGCCGGTCTTGTTCGCGGCGCCTCCAAAGGGGAGGGGCTGGGCAATCAGTTCCTCGGCAATATTCGCGAGGTCGATGCCGTCGTGCACGTGGTGCGCTGTTTCGAAGACGGCGAGGTTACCCATGTCGAAGGCCGCGTTGATCCGATTGCCGACATCGAAACTGTCGAAACGGAATTGATGCTGGCCGATTTAGAAAGCCTCGAGCGCCGCATCGACGGGCTTGAACGCAAGTCGCGCGGTACCGATGCGGACGCCAAGGAAGCGAAGGAAGCCCTGGCTCTGGTCAATCGTGCACTGGCGCTTTTGCGCGACGGGAAACCGGCGAGGCTGACGGAGCGCAAAGCTGACGAAGAGCGAACCTTCCATTCGCTTGGACTGCTGACGGCGCTTCCGGTGCTTTACGTTTGCAATGTTGACGAAGCTTCGGCGGCGGCCGGCAACGGCTTTTCGCGCCTGGTCGAGGCTCGGGCCCGCGAGGAGGGCGCGGCTGCGATTGTCATTTCTGCCAAGATCGAGGCGGAAATCGCCGCGCTGTCGCGAGACGAACGCCAGAGTTATCTGGCAGCGGTGGGGCTGAGCGAAGCCGGGCTCGATCGGCTCATTCGCGCCGGCTATGCGCTGCTAAATCTCGTTACCTTTTTTACCGCGGGGCCAAAGGAATCACGGGCGTGGACGGTGACCAGTGGCGCGAAAGCGCCGCAGGCCGCGGGCGTCATCCACACCGACTTCGAGCGCGGCTTTATCCGCGCCGAAACGATTGCCTACGACGATTACGTGAACTGCGGCGGCGAAACCGGCGCGCGCGACGCCGGCAAGATGCGGCTTGAGGGCAAAGATTATGTCGTGCACGACGGCGACGTCATGCATTTCCGCTTCGCAACTTAGATCGCGCTCTGAAGATATCCAATTGCCGACATCGAAAATCGGGAGCCGGATCTATTGCGGGTGGCCGAGTCCGGCTCCTTGATTCCTGATGGCGCCGAGATGCTCGTTGATACGGAAAATGATCAAGACGAATTCCGCAATGATCCGCGACAGAATAATGCCCATACAGGCGCCAAGCAGGCTCGAGATCAGGAAAATCATTCCGACGAAAGGGTTCAACGCCATGGTCGCGAGCGCCGAAACGGCACCGGCTAGCCCTATCAGCACGGAAATGACCACAGCTAGCCAGTAAAAGAATTTAATGATGGTGGGCGTGACAAACCGCTCCCACTGGAACAAGTCGCCGATGCGCATGCTCGCCTCCCCGCGACGGTCTAATGACCTAAATGCTTAAAGGCCGATTCTGCATTGTTTGAAAAGCGGGCCTGAATGCATCCCACTGCCGAATAGGGACTATTGCCGGCAGTTCCGCGGCGCAATCGAGGCGACGCCGAGGAAGTAGGGCTTCGTCCTGGTAGCTCGTTGCCTATTTTGCGGTGCCGGAACTCTGTCCGATCTGGTTTTCCCGTTGCGATGCGATTGTCCGGAACGCAGGCCATGGGCGCCGCGTTGCCCGGCTGTGCGGAAAGGGCTGTCCGTAACGCAAAAGCATGGAGTTTCTCATGAGACAGATTGTCCTTTTACCGGCCCTCGGCGTTGCACTTTTGGCAGGGACATCTCTGGCGCGGGCCCAAACGGTCGAGACTGTCGTGACGCCAGCGCCAATGGTGATTGCGCAGGATCCGCTCCTCGTGACCGCGCCGTCACCCGTTATTGAAACCATGCCAGTGCGAACCACCGAAACTGTGCGGACCGAGCGTTCGACGATCCATCCGGTGCGAAGGACTGCGCGAGGTACCGGGCTACGCCCCGTGGACACCGTAACCACGACGCGAACCACGATCCGCGAACATATTGCTCCTGCGCCGATGCCTCCGGCGGCAGCTGCGATCGTTCAGCCGGGCTACACCGAGGTCGTTGAGACGCCGCCACCCGCGGCCTATCCGGGGCCGCTCTACGATTACGTGCCGGCAGGCGCTGCGCCTCCCGCAGCGGTCCTCGAGCGACCACCGGTTCCCGCCTACAGCTACGTCTATCAACCAGACCGCATTCTGGTGATCGACGCCAACACGGGCATTGCGGTGCAGGCGCTTCCGCGCTGACGGACGTTCGAACGCTGCTTGCCCGCGCCGCCGCCGCTTGGCTGCGCGGGCGTCAGTCCAGCCGAGGAGGTAGGTCATGAGGAGTAATCGCACGCGGAAGATCGCACTGGGGGTGCTCGTTTGCGCGGCCCTGACCGCGAGCGGCGTTGGCGTAGCCGGAGCGCAAAGCAACGGCATAGACGAAACGGTCAATAACGTCGGTGTCGCGCCTAACCTCGAACTGACGCCGGTTCAGCGAAACGCGATCTATCAGGCGGTGCACCGAGACAAGAGTAGGGTAGCGCCAAACCGTTTTGCCGCGACGATAGGGGCCGACGTCCCGCCGATGATTGATCTGTACGCACTGCCCGACGAGGTTCTCGCCGACAATCCCGTCGCGAAGCTTTACAAGTTCACGCGCGTAGACGAGCAGGTTGTGCTGGTCGATCCGACGAAGATGCGCGTCGTTGCCGTGATAGGACCGAATCCGGGGCAGTAATTCTCGCGCCAGGCTGACTAAGGCGCGGTGTGGTCCGCGCCGGCTTCGACCGCCTTGGGAAGCACATCCAGGTAAGGTCCCATGAAGAACGCCTCGCCGGTCCCGTCGCCATAATATCGGTCGTAAGCATCGATCATGGCGCGGACAGGTGTGAGACACACGGGCATATAACCAATGATGAGATCGCCAATTTTTGTGCCGACCCGGCCTTGATAGTGCGGACTTGCGGTGACGGCGCGGACGATGCACTGCGTTGCGGATCGCACTAGCGGTTCGATAGCGGCGGCCTTCTCCTGCATCGATCGGTTCGTGTCGCCGGTCGCGTCGTGAAACGGATCGGCCGCAACAGCAACGAGCACGGCCGCGCCGAAAAGAGGCGCCACAAACATCGTGATCTCCCACCCGGATTCGCGAGCCATAACGGGGCTATGCGAGGACGGTCAATCTCTTTCCGCCCGGGTGGGGGAATTGCCGCAGGCCAGCGGACCCGTGCTATAGTGAGACCTACCAACCGGAGCGCTGTCATGATTGTCCCCAAGGCGCTATTGATCGGGTTAACCCTTGCACTTCCGATCGCCGCTCGCGCCGATGACGTTCCCAACCTGAACGTAGAACAGGTTTGCGATGGCATCGCCAAACAGGGCGGCGTGACATTCCGCGATCCGGCCATCGCACAGGAAAAGAAGAATTGCCTCGACAGCGAACAGGCCGTGCGCGACCAGTTGGTCAAGCAGTGGGCCAAATTCGATCGGGCCGACAAGACGTCTTGCGTGAACGAATCGGAGATGGGTGGCGAGTCAAGCTACACTGAGCTTCTCACCTGCCTGGAAATGGCGCGCGACGTTAGAGCCATGCGCATTGAACAGCAGCAAGGTCTGTCCTCCGGCACCACCCCGCCTAGGGCGGGCCGCGCCAAAATCTCTCAGTGATTGCTGGTGCTGATCTAGTAACCGATCAGAATTTCGCTGATCGCGGGATTCACCGTCCGCATCGCTGAATCGCTGGAGGTGAATTCGCGATTTGCCGGTAAGGCGCCGAGCGCAGCCGGCGAGACGGTGCCCGGCCGCAGGCTGATGCCGACCTTGCAGCCACCCGGCACGAGGGAGAGATTGCCGCCATTCCAGTCGGTCAAGGTCGCGACATTGTTCTTGTCGAAACCGGTGAGCTTGAACGGTTTGCCGTTGATCTGTTCGAGCTGCGCTAGCGTCAGCCCGAGCCGAAGCTGGCTGGGTGCGCTCCAAGTCGAGGAGCCGTTGATGACGATAAGGTGGGTATCGGTGCGGCTTGCCTGATTGGCCCACCAGACTTCGAGCCGGCGCTTCGGATCCTTGGCGAACAGCACCGTGGCCATAATCTTGGCGCCCGCCGTGCCGTCGACCTGTGCGAATGCGACGTTGCGCGATTGAAATGCCGCGGCCAACTTGGAGTGGCTCGAATCGCGCGCGAACACACCGTTACAAGCCACGCTTTCCGATTTTGCCGCCACGGTGGTACGCGGCTCCACGCCGGACTCAAGTGCTGCTCCACGTGTTGCGCGCGTCCGGCCAGGTCCGGTTGGTTCGGCGACTGCGGCGGGTATCGGCTGGCGTATTTGGGAAGGCGCAAGCTGATCGGCCGCATCGAGGTCCGGATCGGTCTCAAGCGCTGGAGGTTGCGACAGTCCGCGTGCCGACTTTGCGGCCTTCCCCGCTGGGGCGGGCGGAGCGGCGTCTTCCTCCTCGTTCATGATCGACGGCTGGTTCGGTGCGATCGAGCGCTGCTGCGCCCATGAAGTGTTAACCGCTGAAACGACCAGCCAAAGGAGTAACAGTCCGGCCAACCATCCCCGACACATTTCCGAGCGCTCCCGTGCAGCGCAGTTTCACGCTAAGATAGCACAACAGCAGCGCCGGCCTCGCACGAATTTTCAATTTGAGGCGTGCGCTGCAAAACAAATTGGGAAGAGCGCAGTGAACCTTCAGCAAAACACGGACCGCATTCAAA
The DNA here is from genome assembly GCA_036845025.1 of Xanthobacteraceae bacterium. Lineage (GTDB taxonomy): Bacteria > Pseudomonadota > Alphaproteobacteria > Rhizobiales > Xanthobacteraceae > BOG-931. The sequence goes on from DAIUEQ010000002.1 coordinate 73,135, forward strand.
CGACGCAAATCGGCAGCTTGCCTCGGCCGCGTTCGTTACTCGACGCGATGAAAGCCAAATATGCCGGCCAGCCTTACGACGAACGCGGGTACGAAGCGTCGCTGCGACAATCCGTGGCCACCGTCGTCCGCGAGCAGGTTCAGTGCGGTATCGATATCGTCGGCGACGGTGAATATTCAAAGCCCGGATTTTTCACTTACATCCGCGAGCGGCTCGACGGCTACGAATCGCGGCCCGATCTCAAAATTAATCTTTTTCAGAAGGAGATCGCCGCATTTCCCGAATATTACGAGCAATATTTCAAGCAAGCGATGATGGGGGGTGCGATCGTCGCTTTGGCGCCGGTCGTTTGCGTGGGGCCAGTCAAATATCGTGGCGCAAAACACGTCCGCGCGGATATTGACAACGTCAAAGCCGCGGCGGCGGCAGCGGGCGTTGCTAATGAGCACGTGTTTTTGCCGGCTACCGCGCCTTCCGGCGTGGGACAGAACGAATATTACAAATCGGACGAAGAATACTTCCACGCGCTGGCCACGGCGATGAGCGAGGAATACCGGGCGATTGCCGACGCCGGGCTTCTTTTGCAAATCGACGATCCGTTTCTTGCCGACATCTTCACGGAGCCGGGGCTCGACGAGACGCAAAAGCGCCGCAGGGCCGCGATTTATGTCGAAGCGATCAACTCTGGTCTTAAGGGGATTCCGCCCGAACGCGTGCGCTTTCACACGTGTTACGGCATCAACGAGGGACCGCGCATTCATGAGGCGGCGCTAGCCGAGATCATCGACTTTGTTCTCGCCATCGAGGCCGGCTCGTACAGCTTCGAAGCGGCCAATCCGCGGCATGAGCACGAATATCATCTGTTCGAGCGGGTGAAGGTGCCGGAAGGAAAGGCCTTGGTGCCGGGCGTGATAACCCATGCCAGCAATATCGTCGAACATCCGGAGTTGATTGCTGAACGCATTCTGCGCTTCGCGCGGCTCGTCGGCCGCGAGAACGTCATCGCCGGCGCGGATTGTGGGTTTTCATCGCAGGCTCTCTACAACACCGAGGTCCATCCGACGGTAGTTTGGGAGAAGTTCAAGGCAATGCGCACCGGCGCGGATCTCGCTACTGCGCAATTATGGCCGTAGAGCGTGGCCGATCCGGAAATTGAGCTAATAGGTTGGCTTCGGCGGCGTCGGCCGGAGTATCGTCCGGCCGCAGAATGAGTTGTCGTGCGAACCCGAACGGGCGTCTTCTTGCCGCTGAATTGACGAGACTGGTGGAGCCAGGGGGAGTCGAACCCCCGACCTCTTGAATGCCATTCAAGCGCTCTCCCAACTGAGCTATGGCCCCGTCGGAAGTCGGATGTCGGTGGTCAGTAATCGGAAGACACGGGCCGTGCCCGTCTGATTACCGACGCCGATTGCCGGCTCCCGGTTATCCTTCCTCCTCGTTTTCGATATCGCCGCCGATGATGTCGGTAACGTCGGCGTCTTCTTCCTCCTGCTCCTCGATGAAAGTGGAGTCGTCGAGAGCTTCATCCATCTCGACCTCCTCTTCGAGGTCAGGCTCGGCGGTTTCGACCGGCGCTTTCGCTCCTTGCGCCTCGGCATCGGCTTCTTCCAACGAAACGAACTCGGCTTCCTGAGGCTCGGGCGCCGCGGTTTCTTCCGCCGGGGCAGGGGCCGGGCGCGGCGCGACTGCGGCAGGCGCAGCTTCCGGCCGGGCGCGAGAGACCGGAGTCTCCACGGGCACCACTTTGCCAGTGTACGGTGAGATCACCGGATCCTTGTTGAGGTCATAAAACTTGCGCCCCGTCTCGGGACAGACGCGCTTGGTGCCGAGTTCCGCTTTCGCCACAGCCGAAATCCTTCAATTTGGCAGCTTCACTTGGCTAGTCATGCCGCCCCTGTCAATAGCAGTGAATGTCGGGCGTCAACGCCGGAGCAGCACCTTTACGCTGGCCCGAACGCGGCCAAAACCCGATCATAATGGCTATCGCATGACTTGATTTGGCTTATAAGTCGAACCGCTTCGACGCCCCGCACCTCCCCGACCAGCGAGATGCAAATGATCAAGCTCTTTCGAATCATCGGGGTCGGCGCCGCATCGCCGGCTAATTGGATCATCGGCCAGTTCGATACCGCCCAAGACGCGTTGGCGGAATACAATTCTGAATTTCGACGGGCCAAAAGCGAGGGTATTGACGATGGCCGGCCCGAACTCGAATTCGTGACCGACAATCGCGAGGTCGAATATTTCCTGGCCGAGGAAGAGCTCACCCACACCCCGGATCGCCGGGACGAGGGAGTAGAGACCGGCCGATGGGGTTTGGCGAGAAAACAAGGTGTTCCCTAGCGGGACCCCCACCATAGCGTAGGAATAGTCGCGTCTAAGGACCGGAAATGAGCACCGATAATTATCCTCATTTGTTTTCGCCGCTGCGGATTAGAAATACCACCCTTCCGAATCGCGTTGCTTTCGCCCCTGTCTGTCCAACATGGGTTCGCTCGCCGCACGAAGGAATCTTTACCGAACAAGCGGTTGCTTACTACGAGGAGCGGGCCAGAACCGGTTTGGGAATGATCATTCTCGGCGGTCATCTCATCGACAAGAACACGATCTACACGCCGATGGGTTTTCCCGGACTTTGGAATGACGCGCAGCTTGAAGGACTCGCGAATGTCGCGCGAGCGGTGAAGCGTCATGGCTGCGCGCTTTCGGTGCAGCTGCTGCATCTCGGACTGCGGTCACCGACGCCCTTTTTGAAGACCGATCCGGCTCGCGATCCTTACGAATACGATCCTTACATGCTCGCGCCGAGCCAGCTTCCAGCCGGCGAAATTCCCGGCGGACCAACACCCAAAGAACTGGAAGAGCACGAGATCGAATACATCTTGCAGTGCTTCGAGGATGCCGCAAAGCGCGCCATCTCGGCCGGACTCGATGGCGTCGAATTTCACATCGCCCACGGCTATCTGCCATGGCAATTTCTTTCGCCCTTCTACAATCATCGTAAGGACCGTTGGGGCGGCTCGTACGAAAATCGATTGCGCTTTTCTATCGAAGCGATGCGCCGCATCCGCAAAAGGATCGGCGATCGGCCATTTATCGGCTACCGCATCAACTCGACGTCTTTTTGGGAAGGCGATCTGGAGATTGAAGATATCAAGCGCATTCATGCCGATTTCGAAAAGGCAACCGACATCGACTACGTGAGCGTTTCGGCTGGAGTTCACCACTCCTGGATTCATACACCGATGACCTTCGAGGAAGGGTGGGAACGTGAATACACCCGCGCCATTAAATCCGTATCCACGAAACCGGTCCTTCTCGTCGGGCGAGTAAGCCATCCGGGAGTTGCGGAGGACCTTGTCGGGTCTGGAGACGCGGACGCCGTTCTGCTTGCTCGGCAGATGATCGCCGACGAGCAATGGATGACGAAGGTCAAGGAAGGGCGGGTCTCCGACATTCGCCGCTGCGTTGCCGCTAACTATTGCTGGCGGGCGGTAATCCGCGGCAGTCGCGTCCAGTGCGCCTATAATCCGGTTGTCGGACGCGAGGGGATATGGGGCGCGAGCTCGACGACGAAGGCGTCGTCTTCCAAGCGGGTGCTCGTCATCGGCGCGGGCCCAGCCGGTCTCGAATTTGCGCGCGTGGCGGCGGCGCAAGGCCATCAGCTCGTCGTCTATGAACGCGAGCGGCATGTGGGCGGGCACGTGCGCGCCTATGGAGCGCTACCTAACCGGCAACAATACGGGACGATCGCGACGTGGCTTGCCGAACAGGCAAGCGGCAATGGCGCCGCAATCAAAACTGACAGCCCCGTGACGGCCGAGAATATCGATGCTGTGCTCGCGGCGGAGCGGCCGGATCACATCGTGATTGCTACCGGCGCGCGTTACCGCAAGGACGGATTCCAAGGGCAAACGGGCAAGGCCATTCCTGGCTGGGAGACGGGTCGTTGCCTGACGTGGGACGAAGTTGCCCTCGACAAAGTAAAGGTTGTGGGCGAGGTGCTGGTCATTGACGAGCTTGCCGACGTGGCCGCGCCGCTTACTGCGGTCAAATTGGCAAAGCTCGGATGCAAGGTCAGGCTACTGACAAAATGGCCGATGATCGGCATGGAAACAGCCGCCGAAGTTTATCTGCACTGGATTTTGACCTACCTCTACGAGGCAGAAGTCGAAATGATTGCCGATCACGCGGTTAAGCACATCAACGGCCGCGAAGTGGAAATCGTCAACATTTATCAACCGACGCGGACGCGTCCGATCAGCGCCGACGCTATTGTGATGGCGACTTCGCGAAGCTCCGAAAATGCCCTTTATCATTTACTGCGGGAGCGGGGCCGCAGTGTCGAAGCTATCGGTTGCGCGGTTGCTCCGCGAACGGTTTACGAGGCGACGCTGGAGGGTCACCGCTCGGCGCGCAAGCTTAGCGCCCCGCAATGGAGCCGGTCGGCGGGCGGAGCACCGCAACGTCAAGTTCCAGCATGACTGAACGTGCACCGCTAAGCGCACGCCGCGCCGGCCCCCTCAAGGGGCGCGTACGCGTGCCCGGCGATAAGTCGATTTCACACCGTGCGCTCATACTCGGCGCACTGGCGGTGGGAAAATGCAACATCAGCGGACTACTTGAAGGTGACGACGTCCTCAACACCGCAAAAGCGGTGGTGGCGCTTGGCGCGGCCGCCAACCGTCACGGCGATGGTGAATGGGAAGTTCGCGGCGTAGGTGTCGGCGGCTTCGCCGAGCCCGCACGATCGCTTGATTTCGGAAATTCCGGCACCGGTTGCCGGCTCATGCTGGGCGCGGTGGCCGGCTGCCCGATCACCGCGATCTTCGACGGCGATGCATCGCTGCGTCGGCGGCCAATGCGTCGCGTGCTGGAGCCGTTGCAGCGAATTGGTGCGCGAGCGAATAGCGCAGAGGATGGGCGTCTGCCGGTGACACTGACCGGCGCCGACGATCCCATCCCCATTGTGTTCGAGCCGCCGGTTCCATCCGCGCAGCTGAAGTCGGCGGTCCTTCTCGCTGGACTTTCCGCGCCGGGGCAAACCGTTGTCATCGAGAGGGAGGCGACCCGCGACCACACGGAGAAAATGCTCGCTTATTTCGGGGCGGCGGTCCGCGTTGAGCCGAACGGCGATTTTGGTCGCGGCCGCCGCGTGACGCTCGACGGCCAGCCTGAACTTGTGCCGCAGGCGATTGTGGTCCCCGCCGACCCGTCTTCGGCTGCGTTCCCTCTTGTCGCGGCAATAATTACTGCAGGTTCGGACATCATGCTCGATGGGGTGATGATGAACCCGTTACGGATCGGACTACTCACCACGCTAGGCGAGATGGGGGCGTCGATCGAGCGAATTGATACCCGCACCGAGGGCGGTGAGGAGGTCGCCGATCTGCGTGTTCGCTCCGGCGTGCTGCGCGGTGTTGATGTGCCGGCGTCCCGCGCGCCGGCGATGATCGACGAATATCCGATACTTGCCGTGGCGGCCGCTTTCGCCGAGGGCGAAACACGGATGCGCGGCTTGAAGGAGCTGCGCGTCAAGGAATCCGACAGGCTGGCGGCGACAGCCGCAATGTTGCGTATCAACGGCGTCGAAGTCGAAATCGAAGGCGACGACCTCATCGTGCGTGGCCGGGGACGCGCCCGTGGCGGTGGCGAGGTGAAGACGCACATGGATCATCGCGTTGCAATGTCCGGCTTGGTCATGGGACTCGCGAGCGAGCGGCCG
>DAIUEQ010000003.1:0-49934 GCA_036845025.1 Xanthobacteraceae bacterium
CGCCGTGATCGTCGCTTTAAGTTCGGCCATATCGCCTTCGTAACTTGCACGGATGCTCTGTCGCACGACATTGCGTTCCGCCTCGGCGTCCTCAAGCGCCTGGCGCAGCGCTGCTATCGTCGCCGTCAAATGGCGTTTTTCGCTTTCCTGCTCACGAGCGATTCCATCATCGGGGAGGACGTCGAGCGTGGCCATGGTAAGGACCCCTTCTCGGTTACTCGGCCTTAACCGCATTCCCGACGTCAAATCAATCCGTCGCCGTCGAGCTAGCATGATTGTAGCCGTTGGCGCGGCGTTTTTATTGTCATATTTCTATCCGTTGGCCTCCGCACGCCGTCGCAACCCCCAGACCAGCGTAACGATCACCGCAGCGACAAACCACATTCCGAGCAAGGTCGTCCCGACCGGCAGCGTCACCAGGCCGAGAAGGCCGAACATCATCGCCACGAGGACCGGACCCGCGACATCGACGTCCATGAACTGGCACGGCTCGATCCCAGAGATCGGATTGTTGGAGCTGAGCATGATCGAGGCCGCGGCGGCGAGCCACACTGACACCGTTGGCCCGAAAGTGAACACAAGGATCAGACCCAGCGGGACGCCGAACCCGGCGAAAGGATAGCGTGGCCCGAGCGATTTTGGTCCTCAGGCAATTTTCTTTCCTCTCAGACGGGCGCGACCTGAGAAACGGCGCCGCCTGAACCTTACGCCTACACTACTGAGGTCATGATAGGTGCTCTGGACAGTCTGTTTCGCCTGCAAGATGATGTTGCGGCTGAGGCGGACACGGCGGCGATGGCCGAAAACGGCGTTGCCGGCCGTGCTTGAACGGTGCTTGATGGTAAAGCCAAGTCGAATGCTGAGTGCCGCGTCTAACATACGACCACTGGGGGGATCATGACCGCGCAGCCGAAGTCCGCAGAAACTCAAGAAAATGGCCCCATGGCCGGGGAAAAAGTCGTCAACCTCGCGATGCAAGGCAGTGGTAGCCACGGCGCTTTCATTTGGGGCGTTCTGGACCGCATACTTGAAGATGGGCGGATTGGCTTCGACGGCATCACCGCGACCAGCGCTGGCGCCATCAATGCCGTCGTGCTCGCCGACGGTCTCGCGCAAGGCGGCCGTGAAGGCGCGCGCACACACTTGCGCAGTTTCTGGACAAAAATGTCGGAGGCCGCGGCCAAAAGCCCGATCGCGCCGTCCATCTTCGACCAAGCGAACCCAAAATTCGGCCTCGATCACACGCCGGCTTATCTTTTCAACGAGATGATCTCCCGCATGATGTCGCCCTACGAGCTAAATCCTCATGACGTCAATCCGGTGCGAGATTTGCTCAACGCCACCGTCGACTTCGAGCGCGTGCGCCGGCAAAAGGCGGTCAAGGTGTTTCTTTGCGCCACCAATGTCCGCACCTCCAAAGTGAAAACGTTTCCACGCGAAGAGCTCACCGCCGAGCATGTGCTCGCCTCCGGCTGCATGCCGATCAAGATGCGGGCGCCGGAGATCGACGGCGAACATTATTGGGACGGCGGCTACATGGGGAATCCGGCGATCTTTCCCGTGATTTATAACTGCGACGCCCGCGATGTCATCATGGTGCATCTGACCCCGTTCGAGCGGGCAGAGAACCCGACCACCTCGCCCGCCATTATCGCCCGCATGCAGGAAATCATCTACAATTCCTCGCTAATGCGCGAGATGCGCGCCATCGCCTTCGTCACCAAGCTGATCGACGAGGGCAAGATCTCCGACGGCAAGCGCATGTACATGCACCTGATCGAGGCCGAGGACGTGATCCGCGATCTGTCCGGCTCGAGCCCGATGAACGGCACCTGGAAGTTTCTCACTCATCTGTTCGAGATCGGCCGCGAGCGCGCCGACAGGTGGCTCAGTGCCCATTACGGACAGCTCGGCAAGGAGACCACCGTCGACATGCAAGAGAAGTATTTGTGATCTGGGCGTTGGCGAAACGCCCTCCGACAATGCCGCTGTGAACCGGTATAAACAGCTCAAGGCTGACGACAACCCAAGAGGTTCAAATGACCGACGAACCACTCGAGGTGCTGATAACTCGGAAAATGCCGGATGGTACGTACGCCGTGGTCAACGCGCTCAAAAACCTGCGTCCTGTTCAGGCCGGCTTTGCAAACGCTGATGCGGCGGAGAAATTCATCGAGGAGTTTTATTTAGCTCGCGGAGTTCTGCGGCCGCACGAATCAAAGCCAACAACCTGAATTCGTGCCGCCGTCGCAAATCCTGCTTGTACCGCGAACGCGGTTTTTGCAGCCGCCGCTACAAATATTTGGATTGCAGATCGATCGTGGTTTCGACGCCAAGGCGATCGAAGTTTGAATGCAGCCATTGCTCGGCCCGTTCGCGGCCAATCCGGTAAAGATGCTCGATGAAATCCCAGTCGCCGTTCAGCTTGCTGGAGTTTGACAAGGCGCCGATGACGTCTTCGCCGTCGATGGTATGAAGAAGTATTCGTTTGCCGTCGGCGATCTGGCCTTCGTCGATAAGCTTCGTGACAAACGCAACGACGCGGATTTCCCGCATCAGCGATGAATTAAAAGTAACCTCTTGCATCCGGCTGAGAATGGCGGGCGCGGTGGTCGGGTTCTCCTGCCGCTCAAGCGGCGTCAGGTGAACAAGGATGATGTCGCGCGCCTCGCACGCGTAGATCACGGGAAACAACGCCGGGTTCCCCATAAAGCCGCCGTCCCAATAGTATTCGCCGTCGATCTCGACGGCGTGCATCATGAGTGGTTGGCACGACGACGCGACCACATGCTCGGCGCGGAGTTCCTCGGAGCGAAAAATCATGACCTTGCCGGTGCGCACGTTGGTCGCGGATAAAAACAACTTGACCGCCGATTGCCGGCGCAAGACCTCGAAATCGACGATCTCTTCAAGCAGCGTCTTGAACGGATTGTAGTTCGTCGGATTGAGCTGATAGGGCGAGAAAACGTGACTGAGCGTGTCGACAAGCACGTAGCCCGGCGAGAAATCGAGGCCGAAGCGTCCGTACATCTTGTCCAACGGCGAAGGTTGAAAAATGCTGGCGGCTGTCGTTTCGGACAATCGCCGCCAATAGCGATCGAGCGCTTTCTTTGCTCCTTCACGTCCGCCAACGGCTAACCCATAAACGAGAACGGCGGCATTGACCGCGCCGGCGCTTGTTGCGGTAATGCCGTCCAAAGCGAGCCGTTCTTCCTCAAGCAGGCGATCAAGCACGCCCCACGTGAAAGCACCGTGGGCGCCGACACCTTGAATGGCCAAATTGACGAGCTTTTGGCCAGCAACGACCGACCGGGCCTGGTTAACGCTTGGATTGGCGTGCGCGGTCATGGGTGGGCTACGCGCTGGGCCGGCGGCAGGGCCAATAGATCAGTCGGCATATCTATAAAGAGCGCTTCGTTGCCGTCAACGCGAACCTCGCGGTCGCCGAGATCGGACCATTGCCGCTAAGCGGCGCCGCCGGCCAAGAGTATTAGCGGATCAAGATCACCTTGAACTGGCCGCACGCGATCGAGACACCGAGCGGCAACGACACCGATGACCCGAAGCGGACCTCGGATGTCAGAACGTATTGAACATAAGCTTTCATCAAATAGTTTCTTTTTTTCATCCACTTCAGATGCTGGTGAGCGGATAAGTCCGGGCGCGATCGCCGCCATCAAGGTCAGCGAGACCCGTGTGGCCGGGGACTGGAAGTTCGCAGCCTGCGAGCCAGGGCTTGGCATGATTGGCTCAACATAGATTCCCTGTAGAAGACGGCGATCTAACAATAAGGAAGTCCGGAATGCGAAAGACATCGGGTCTCTTTGACAGACCGACCGCCAACACAGTGTTTTTGTGGGGATGTTTGGCTGCGATTTTTTGCAGCGATGCGCATGCCGATGTTTACGATGAGACAAGACCGATCGTGGAAGTCAGAAACGGCAAGCTCCAAGGTGTAGAAGAACATGGCATGCTTGCTTTCAAGAACATTCCCTACGCTGCCCCACCGGTCGGAGAACTGCGGTGGAGGCCGCCCCAACCGGCGCAAAACTGGCAAGGTGTTCGCGACGCGGACCGGTTCGGTCAGGCGTGTGTCCAACCGATGGTCGAGGGATTGAACCCGGAACTCATTCCGGGGAGCGAAGATTGCCTGAAACTCAATGTCTATACGCCTAAATCCGGCAAAGACCTGCCGGTCAAAAATCTGCCGGTCATGGTCTGGATTCACGGCGGCGGTTTGCTGACAGGGTCGGCGACAGAGCCCTATTACGCGCCAATCGCATTGATCGGACAGAGCGTGATTGTCGTTACCGTCGACTACCGCCTCGGTAAGCTCGGGTTTTTTGCACCGACGGCATTGGCGGAAGAAGCGGCGAAAAATGACGAACCCGTGGGTAACTACGGGATCATGGATCAGATCGCAGCGCTGAAATGGGTCCGCGAAAATATCACCGCCTTCGGCGGTGATCCAACTAACGTTACCATCTTCGGCGAGTCCGCCGGTGGCCGCAGCGTCACATGGCTCATGACTTCACCAGCCGCCAAGGGTTTGTTTCACAGGGCGATCGCAGAGAGTGCTCAACAGACCCCGTTGCGCGGTCAGACCGAACAAAGATATGGCCTGCCTCCGGCGCAAGAGCTGGACGCGAAGTATGTTGCATCTCTTGGCGTGCAGGATCTGCAGCAACTGCGGGCACTGCCTGCCGATAAATTGGTGATGACGCCGAAGCAGTTCGAGGACGGTGAGTTCGGCGGCGCCTTCATCGACGGCAAAGTGCTCATCGGAGATCCGATCGCCTTATTTGCACAAGGCAAGCAACATAAGGTCCCCTTCATGATCGGCACCAATTCGTGGGATGCCAGTTTTTTCGTCCCAAGCCAGCCGCCATTAGCTTCCTACTTGAAAAAAATGGGGGAAGATCCGCAGGTGATCGAAAAATTATACGTCGGCTTCAAAAATGAATGCGCACTGCCGGCCGAGGTGATGGCTGATGCTTGGTATCGCGCCAGCGTCAAGCTGTTGGCGGACAGCGCCGGCAAAGCTGCCCCCAGCTATGCCTACTACTTCGATTATTTGACGCCTTCGATCCGCGCCTCACATCCGGGATCGCCACATACGTTCGAGATAACTTATGTGTTCGGCAGCCTGGGCTTCGTGCTGCCGAGCCCTCTGCAACCTCAGTCCGGCGACAATCAATGTTCCCGGATCGAAAAAGCCGCGGAAGATCTGAAAGAAAGGGCCATATGGTCAACCTACTGGTTCCCGATGGCCGATAAAAACAACAGCGGCGATCGCGCAATCTCTCAACAATTGTCGAGCAGTTGGGCGTCCTTTGCGAAGACAGGGAATCCCAATGTCAGCGGCCAGCCCGCCTGGCCACAATACGATCTGAAAACCGATGCGATGAGAGAATTCAGCGATGATGAGAACGGCCTGGTCAACGGCCTGAGAAAAGACCGCGTCGATTATCAGATCAGAACCTTGAAGTCGCTTTACAGTGTAGACTGATTTACTCGAAGCGCTGACACCATGCCGAAGCGGTTATAGCCCGCGCATTGCAGCCTGCGCGCCGAGACACTTTGTAATTCATTTCGCCCTCACCGCTCGCAACAGCCGACGAAAAAATCGATAGCGGCCGCTACGTTGTGTGCGCCGCCTCAGCTTCCGCATCGACGGTAACAAGCGGGTCCCCATGGCTGGCCAAGTACGCGTTGGCCATCTCCTCAGAAAGCGCGTAATTTCGCGTCTGATTGCAGCCGTAACATACGAAGATCGTTTTCCGCATGGTCGGCGATTTTGGATGCGCCAACGCGGCAACGTAGATCATCTCGGTATGGCACTTTGGGCAAGGCGCCGACACGCGGTCTTCAGACATGGCCATGTTCCTCTGGGCGCTCCATGCGGCTGCACGTAGGTCTCCAGCACCCGATTTTCGGCCATTATTATGATCAGTCTCTTAAAGGCACCCAGGAAGGCGCGGCTCCCGCAACCTCAAAGTTCACCTTCCGTTATGTCCGGTTTCGAAACCGAGGCAGACCTGTCGCTAGGGGCCTGTCCTGGTCCGCTTGTGAGCCATTTCCAAATCGCGGGTTTATATTTGCCGCAGCACAACCTGACCCGGGGCCAATTCCGCTCGTTGCGATTTGCTGCTTTGATGGTGTGAAGAAGCTCCGGTCGTATAGTTGCGCGCGCACTGCGGCTTTTCTCTGCGCCCTCAAAGGGCAAAATGGATGATCCCTAGGTATTTCCGCGCCGCGGCCGCGACCGTATTGGTTCTGACGCTCTGCGCAGTTGCCCCGACTTATGGGCGATCGAACCCGGCGAACGAACTCAACCGGAGGATGGTTGAGCTTTTTAACGCTGGACGAATCTCTGAGGCGCTTCCGCTCGGCCAGCGATTGGTAGTGATGCTCGAAGCGACGCTTGGGCCCGATCATCCCGATGTAGCGACGGCGCTGAACACTTTGGCTCTCCTCTATGGCAATTTGGGCCGCTATGCCGAGGCCGAGCCGCTCTTCAAACGCTCCCTGGCAATCCGCGAAAAAGCCTTCGGCGCCGATCATCCCAATGTCGCGATGGGGCTGATCAATCTTGCCGGGCTCTATGCGCGTCAGAGCCGCGATGCTGAGGCCGAACCGCTTTACAAGCGCTCGCTGGCCATGATGGAAAAAGCCCTTGGGCCGGAAAATAGTGCTGTCGCACAGTCGCTGACCTATCTGGCCGATTTTTATAGCAACCAGCGGCGCTATACTGAGGCCGAACCGCTTTATAAGCGGGCGCTGGATATCCGGGAAAAGGCTCGGCCGCCCGATTACCCTGCCATCGCGCGAGCATTGAACGATCTGGCTGTGCTCTATAACAGCCAAGCCCGCCTCGCCGACTCCGAGCCACTGTTGAAGCGAGCGTTGGCGATCGAGGAGAAGGCGCTCGGACCTGATCACCCCGATGTCGCGGCGGCGCTGGGCAATCTGGCCGGGCTCTATGCCGACCAGGCCCGCCTCGCTGACGCCGAGCCGCTGTTGAAGCGAGCGGTAGCGATCTCGGAAAAGGCGCTGGGACCCGATCATCCCAACGTCGGAACGGCGCTCAGTAATCTCGCCGCGCTCTATCGGGTCCAGGGCCGCGACATCGATGCCGAGCCACTGTTCAAACGGGCGCTGGCAATCCAGGAAAGAGCGCTCGGGCCAGATCATCCTGATGTCGCAGCCGTAATGGCCAATTTGGCTGGGGTGGATGAAGACGAGGCCCGCTACGCGGAAGCCGAGCAGTTCCGCAAGCGGTCGCTCGCCATAACGGAAAAAGCGCTCGGGTCCGATTCTTCCGAACGCGCGATGGCGGTGCACAACCTGGCTTTGCTCTATGTCATGGAGGGCCACGACGCCGATGCCGAGCCGCTACTCAAGGCGGCGCTGGCGGTCCAGCAAAAGACGCTTGGGCCCGATCATCCCGATGTCGCCTCGTCATTGCATGATTTGGCTTTGCTATATGACAAGACGAGCCGCCACTTTGAGGGTGAGTCGCTGTTGAAAGAGTCCCTGATTATCAGGGAGAAGGCGCTTGGCCCCGATCATCCCGATGTAGCTCGATCGCTGAACAGTCTAGCCGAACTCTATAGGAAGCAAGGCCGGTACGCCGACGCGCTTCCCCTCGTTCGCAGGACGCTCGCCGGTAAACGCGCAGCAGCATCGCCTGCGTTGCCAGTCCTGTTCGGTGCTCAAACCGCAAAGCTTCTATCCGCAGATGCGGCCATCGACGATGGTCTCAATGTGGTGCAGCAGGCGTCGCAGACCGCTGCCGGCGAAGCTCTCAACGCGCTGGCGGTGCGCTTTTCCGCGGGTAACGACCGGCTCGCTCAACTTGTCCGCAAGGATCAGGATCTCTCCGCCGAGAACGCCGCGCTCGACAAGGCAATCATCGCCGCGGTGTCCATGGAGCCTTCGAAGCGTGATGCTGCGACGGAGCAACGGATCAGGGAGCGCGTCGCGGCGATCGCCAAACAACGCGATGAGCTGCAAGCCGTTTTCAGGCGCGAGTTTCCGGATTACGCGGCTTTATCGAACCCGCAAGCGCTTTCGCTCAAGGACATTCAGCCATTACTCGCCGATGACGAGGCCCTCGTTGTCGTCCACCTCGACAACAAAAAAAGTCACGTCTGGGCAATCAGCCGAACGACGGCCGATTGGAAGGAACTCGCAGTTACGGCGGGCGACGTCTCTCAGCAGGTCGCAGCACTCCGCCGCCCGCTCGATTCCTCCCGGCCATTCGATCCGCAGGCAAGCTTCACGCTTTATCGCCAAATTCTAGCGCCCGTCGAAAACAGTTTGACCGGAAAACCGCGCTTGAGCCTCGTGCTCGACGGCGCGCTGACCAGCCTGCCGCCGCAGCTTTTGGTAATGCGCGATCCAACCGGCAAGGCACTCAAGAGCGTTGACTGGCTGGTGCGGACGCATTCCGTCACCGTGCTGCCCTCGATTGCGAGCCTGAAAGAGCTGCGCGCAAAGTCGGCTCTCGGCAAAGCGGCCAAGGCACTAATCGGGTTTGCCAATCCGATCTTCGATCCCGATGCTCAGCAGCTCGCGCAAAACGCCAGCGTCGCCGCAGAGGTGGCCGCGGCGCGCGGCATCCGCGGCACGGTCGCCGATGTCTCGGAACTGCGGACGGCGCTGCCGCCGCTGCCAGATACCGCTGATGAGCTGAAAAAGGTCGCCGCCGGGGTGCATGCCGAGTCCGCCGATTTAATCACCGGCGCTGATGCCACCGAGACCCGCGTCAAAGCGGCCAAGCTCGACCAATATGGCATTGTTTATTTCGCCACCCACGGCTTGCTCGCCGGCGAAGTGGCCAATTTCGCCAAGCTCAACGCCGAGCCGGCGCTGGTACTGTCGTTGCCCGAACATCCCACCAAACTTGACGACGGCCTCCTCACCGCCAGCGAAGTGGCACAGCTCAAACTCAATGCCGACTGGGTGGTGCTGTCGGCCTGCAACACGGCAGCGGCGGAGAAGCCCGGCGCGGAGGCGCTGTCCGGGTTGGCACGCGCGTTCTTCTATGCGGGAGCGCGCTCGCTCGTCGTCTCCAACTGGGAGGTCAACTCCGAGAGCACAGTTGAATTGATGACCGGAATGTTTGCAGCGCTAGCCGCCGATCCGAAGCTTTCGCACGGCGAGGCGCTGCAAAAATCCATGCTGGCCATGATCGATAACAGGCAACACCCCGAATGGGCCGACCCGCAATATTGGGCGCCGTTCGTTGTAGTCGGTGAGCCGGCCAAGCCCGCGAACTAGGCGACAACTTCGCTTTCGCGGAGGTGGAAGGGGCGTCAACGAAAAGGCATGCCCGCTTTGACGCCCTCCACCCCACGGAGCTTGTCATCGGGCCCGCCCCTACGGGCGATCGCGCCTCCCGAGCGTGAACGCGTCATTGCCCCGTTGGTGCGGTCTTCCTCCCCCACTCTGAGGCGGAGGTGAAGGGCACAAAGCGGCCGCGTTGCACCTTGCGTTAAAGGACCACGCCAGCTACGCGAAGCCCATGCCCCAATCCGCGCTGCTCAACGTCATGATCAAGGCCGCCTTTCGCGCCGGCAAAAGCCTCAAGCGCGATCTCGGCGAGGTCGAAAACCTGCAAGTCTCGCTCAAGGGGCCGCGCAATTTCGTCACCGCCGCCGATCGCCGCGCCGAGGAGATTTTGCGGGCCGACCTCGCCAGGGCACGGCCGGATTACGGCTTCCTCGGCGAGGAAGGCGGCGCGCATCCAGGCGCCGACAAGTCCCACCGTTGGATCGTCGATCCGCTCGACGGCACGACGAATTTTCTTCACAGCATCCCGCATTTTGCGGTGTCGATCGCGCTGGAGCGAAACGGCGTCATCGTCGCCGCGCTAACCTACAATCCGGCGAATGACGAGCTTTTTACCGCCGAGCGCGGCAAAGGCGCGTTCCTCAACGACCGGCGGCTGCGCGTCGCCGGAAGGCAAAAGCTCGCTGAGGCCGTGGTCGCCTGCGGGCTGCCGCATTACGGCCGCGGTGATTTGGCGACGGCGCGTGAGGAAATTTTCGCCGTGCAACGGCATTTCGCCGGACTGCGGCGCTTCGGCGCCGCCACGCTCGACCTCGCCTATATCGCCGCCGGCCGGTTCGATGCCTATTGGGAGCGCGATTTGTCGCCGTGGGATCTCGCCGCCGGCATTCTTCTGGTTCGCGAAGCCGGCGGCTTTGTCACCGACCTCGACGGCGGCGACGCCATATTGACCAAAGGCCACGTCGGCGCCGGCAACGACACCATGCACCGCGAGCTATTGCGGCTCCTCAATGAGGCCGGCCGCGAGGCGGCAAAGGTCCCCGAGCCTTCATGAGCGCCATCGGACCGCCGCAAATCGCGCGCCGGGTTGGTCGAGCTTGGCGTTTTTATTCGCTGGCACGCTGTGCCATAGTGCGCGCTTAGGTTTGGGACGTTGAGCCAACAGAGCCGATGGCGAGCCCCCTGGAACAGAACAAGCTAGCCTCGCCCCGCATCTTTCTTGTGCGGATGCTGGTGTTCCTCATTCTGTGCGCGTTGATCGGTTTTGTGCTTCAGCACCAAATCCTCAACGCCTTCATGGCCAACCCGTGGCTCAACGGGCTGATTGTCGGCGTCCTCCTCATCGGTATCGTTTTGTCGTTTCACCGCGTGATCCGGCTTTTTCCCGAAGTCGCCTGGGTCAACGGCTTTCGCCGTGCCGATCCGGGGCTGGCGGTCTCCCGCGAGCCGGTGCTGCTCGCGCCCATGGCCACCATTCTGAGCGGCGAGCGCGTCGGCCGCGTCGCCATAACCTCGCAGACCATGCGCGCCTTCCTCGACTCGCTCGCCATGCGGCTCGACGAAGCGCGCGATATTTCCCGCTATCTCACCGGACTTCTGGTCTTCTTAGGCCTGCTTGGCACGTTCTGGGGACTGATCGAAACGGTGGGTTCGGTCGGCGGCATCATCAACGGGCTGAAAGTCGGCGGCGACGCGGACCAAGTGTTCGACGCGCTCAAGGAAGGTTTGGCCGCACCGCTCGGCGGCATGGGCATTTCGTTTTCCTCGTCGCTGTTCGGACTCGCCGGCTCGCTGATCCTCGGCTTTCTCGATTTGCAGACCAGCCAGGCGCAGAACCGCTTCTACACCAACCTCGAAGATTGGCTGGCGACGACAGTGGATGATCTTCCGGCGATTGCGCCCGCGGGTGGCGCTTCGACGCCGGCCTTAAGCGACGCACTAGAGCGGCTCCGCAATTCCATCACTGAGAGCGCGTCGGGCAAGGCTACGACCGCCGCCATGGCCAATCTCGCCGAAGCGATCCAGGGGTTGGTTCAGCACATGCGCGCCGAACAGCAGATGATTCGCGATTGGGCCGACGCGCAAGGCAAGCTCAACAACGACATCCGGCGGTTCATGGAAATGCTGACGCGCGAAACCGTCGATAGATAGGCGCTTCCCCGATGGCGCTCTCCCGCAGCCGACGCGACAGCGGCATGAATTACTGGCCGGGCTTCGTCGACGCGCTGTCGACGCTGATCCTGTCGATCATTTTTCTGCTCACCGTATTCATGGTCGCGCAGTTCTTCCTGTCCCAGGAAGTCGCCGGCAAGGACACGGCGCTGGCGCGGCTCAATGCGCAAATCTCGCGCCTCTCCGATTTGTTGTCGCTCGAGCGGACCGGCAAGACCAACCTCGAGGACGAGATCGCGCAATTGCGCGCTTCGCTGTCGGCGGCCCAGGGCGAGCGCGACCGGCTGCGCGGCGCGGCCGGCATCCCCGCGCCAAGCGCCGACAATGACAAGGCAGAGATCGGCAAGCTTTCCTCACAGGTCGACACCGAGAAGCAAGCCACCGCGCGTGCGGTGGCGCAGATCGAAATTCTCAATCAGCAAATCGGCGCGCTGCGCCGCCAGATCGCGGCGCTCGAAGACGCCCTCGGCGCTTCGGAGAGCAAAGAAAAGTCGGCGCAGCTGCGCATCGCCGATCTCGGCCAGCGGCTCAACGTGGCGCTCGCCCAACGCGTTCAGGAACTCTCGCGTTACCGCTCGGACTTCTTTGGCAAGTTACGCGAGATCCTCGGCAACCGTCCGGATATCCGAGTCGTCGGCGACCGGTTCGTGTTCCAATCGGAGGTGTTCTTCGATTCAGGCGCCGCGGTGCTGCGGCCGGAAGGCCGCGCCGAACTCGACAAGCTCGCGGGCGCGCTGCTTGATCTTGAAAAGCAAATTCCGGCGGACATCAACTGGGTGCTGCGCGTTGACGGCCATACCGATATCCGGCCGTTGACCGCGACCTCGCAGTTCAAGTCGAATTGGGAGCTTTCCGCCGATCGCGCCATTTCGGTCGTGCAATATTTGATCAGCAAGGGCGTCTCGCCGCAGCACCTTGTCGCTGCGGGCTTCGGCGAATTTCAGCCAATCGATCCGGGCACCACCGACGAAGCCTTCAGCCGCAACCGCCGCATCGAGCTGAAACTGACCGAGAAATAATGCAAGCGAAGAACGGCGAACGTGGCGTCGCGGCGAAGAAGCCAGACGTTTCGCTTCGCCGCTACGCCGCCGCCGATGAGGCCGCGGCGATCGAGCTTTGGCGGCGAACCTGGCAGGCCGCATACCCAGGCATAGACTTCGCCGCACGGCTTGATTGGTGGCGCGCGCGTTGGCGCGGCGAGCTCGTGCCGTCCGCCGAGATCATGCTCGCCGTCGCCGGGGACGAGTTGGTCGGCTTCGTCACCGTCGATCCGCGGACGGGGTATCTCGACCAAATCGTCGTGGCGCCCGAACGCTGGGGATCGGATGTTGCTGCGGCGTTGCTGGCCGAAGCCAAGCGTGTCTCGCCGGCGGGGCTCGATCTCGACGTCAATACCGACAACGAGCGCGCCACCCGCTTCTACACAAAGCAGGGCTTTGTCGTCAGCGGCCCCGGAACCAATCCGATTTCCGGCAAGCCGCTGCATCGCATGAGCTGGCGGCCGTGACGCGCACCGAGAGCGAGACCGCTTTGCCAAGGTGAACGAGCGGTGAATCGATTGCTCGTGACAACGTTACAAATTGTTCCACCGACGAAAATGGATTGGTGGAGCTGTGCGCGTAAAAATCGCCCCAGGCAGCGGCTTCGACGAAGGCTCCCCGTTTTCATATTGCGAACACGAGCGAGCAGCATGCGCATTGCAGCGAGTAGATTTCCTATAAGTCCGCGCCCCCCGGCCGTCGGCGATCTTCGTGTTGAAGTCGCGGAAATGGCCGAAGAATTGGCCGCGTTGCGCGAAATCGTCGACGTTTTGAACGTCGGTATCGTCGTGCTGGATAAAGACGGCCGGGTGCGCTTCATGAATCGCGTTTTTCGCTATTTTTGGCGCGTGCCCGACGACATGATGACCAGCGATCTGACCTTTGCCCAGCTCATGCGGCACGGGCGCGGCATGAGAGCTTACGCCATGACGCACGAGCTGGCGGAGGATTACCTCGGCAAGCAAATAGAACTGATCCGCAGCGGAGAAGATCGCCCGCTTCAAATGCGCCTCGCCAACGGTGGGATGATTCAGTTCCGTTCCAAGACCTTGCCCCGCGGCGGTCATCTTTTGTCTTACGGCAACGTTAGCGAATTAGCCAAGGAGGCGGCCGCGTTCGAGCGCCTCGCCTGTCTCGACGGCCTGACCGGATTGAACAACCGGCGGCACTTTATGGTCCTCGCCGAGATGGAATGGTCACGGTTCAAGCGCTACGGGCGGCCGCTGGCAGTGCTGATGCTGGACATCGATTTTTTCAAATCAGTCAACGATTGCTACGGCCACGATGCTGGCGACGAAGTCATCAAAGCTGTCGCCGACATACTGCAAAAGCATAAACGCACGTCCGATATTGTCGGCCGCGTTGGCGGAGAAGAGTTTGCGCTGCTGTTGCCGGAGGCATCGTCGGAGAGCGCCGCCGCTGCCGGCGAAAGATTCAGGCGGCTCGTCGCCGAGTGCGAAATTCTGACAGGCGACGAGCGCATACCGGTAACGCTCAGCGTCGGCGTCGGCGCGGCTCACGATCAGACAAGCGGCATCGGACAAATGCTGAAAGAGGCCGATATCGCGCTTTACGAAGCCAAACGCTCCGGCCGCAATCGGGTTTGCCGCTTCGAACCGAAGCCGCATTGAGCCCGAGGGGTAGTGGCGCTTGACTCGATTGTTACGCGCCTTGGAATTGCAGCTTCGCCAGGCGCCCGTAGAGACCACCGGCGGCGACCAGGCTTTGATGATTTCCTTCCTCGACGATGCGGCCCTCGTCGAGCACCAAAATGCGATCGCAGGAGAGCACGGTCGCCAGGCGGTGGGCGATGACCAGCGTGGTGCGCCGCCGCATTAATTCTCCGAGCGCGGCGGCGACCTGCGTCTCGCTTTCAGCGTCGAGCGACGAGGTGGCTTCGTCGAGCAGAAGAAGCGGTGCGTCACGCAAAATCGCCCGCGCAATCGCAATCCTCTGCCGCTGGCCGCCCGACAGCGTGACGCCGCGCTCGCCGACCGCCGCGTCAAACCCTCCCGGGAGCGCCGCAATGAAGCCGGCCGCATGCGCGTGCTCGGCAGCGCGCGCGACTTCAGCGTCAGAAGCATCGGGGCGACCGAAGCGGATATTCTCGCGTACCGACGCGGCAAACATCACGCTGTCTTGCGGCACGAGTGCAATCCGGGCGCGAAGTTCGGAAACATCAAGCTCCGCCAACGGCACGCCATCAAACGAAATCCGGCCCGCCGTCGGCTCATAGAAGCGCAGCAGCAGATGGAAGATCGTGCTCTTGCCGGCGCCCGACGGCCCGACAATCGCGACTTTTTCCCCTTCCCCGACGCGGAACGAGACGCCCTCGAGAGCGGCGACCTTGGGGCCCGTGTGATAGGAGAAGCGCACGTCGCTGAAAGCCACTTCGCCGCGGCCGGGCACCGGGAGCGAGCGCGGCTGCGCGAGCTTTGCAATCGCCGGTTTGACGGCCAAAAGCTCAAAAAGCCGCTCGGCCGCGCCGGACGTCTGCGCCACTTCGCCGCCAGTCTCCGATAACGAACCGAGCGCCGCCGCCGCAATGACCGCATACAGGATAAATTGACCAAGCCGGCCGGCGGTCAGCTTGCCGACAATCACGTCCTGGGCGCCGATCCAAAGCACAATAATCACGCTCGCAGCGATGAGGAAAATGGCGATGCCGGTGAGAGCGGCCCGCGCTTTGATCGAAGCGCGCGCCGCGGCAAAGGCGCGCTCGATCGCGGCGCGAAAGCGCGCGACGCCAAGCCGCTCGTTGGTAAAAGCTTGTAGTACGCGCACCGCCGAGATGAGTTCGGCAGCGTAAGCCGAGGCATCGGCCAAGGTGTCTTGCGCGGAACGCGAGCGCCGCCGCACCGCGCGGCCGAAGGCGTAAAGCGGGAGCACAATGATCGGGATGGCCGCGAGCACGAACGCCGATAGCCGCGGACTGCTCACCACCATCATGACGCTGGCGCCGATAAACAGTACGAAATTCCGCAACGCCACCGAGACCGAACTGCCGACAGCCGCTTTGATTTGTGTCGTATCGGCGGTCAACCGCGAGATCAATTCGCCGGTCTTGGCTTCGTCGAAAAAAGCCGCTGACAGCGAGGTGATGTGGGCGAACACGTCGCCGCGCAAATCTGCAACGATACGCTCGCCGAGTGTGGTGACGAGGTAGTAACGGAGCGCGCTCGCCACCGCGAGCACGGCGCCGACGCCGATCATGACCAGAAAATAGCTGTCGATCAGCGCTAGGCCTCGCGGCGAGAAACCGAAATCGATCATGCGGCGAACCGCGATCGGCACGATCAGAGTGGTGATCGCCGCAAGGATCAAGGCCGCCAAGGCCGAACCCGCACGCCACCGATAGCGTTTGAAATACGGAATTAGCGATACAAGCGGCCGCAAACTTGCCCGGCGTTCGGCAGAGCGGGTTTGCGGATCTGCTTCGGCCACAGTCGCCGCCGGTTCGGCGCTCCTTTGCGCCGCGGCGGCCGCTGGTATCGTTTCGACTTTTTCCGGGCGGAAATTCATGCCTTAAGGCGCTTCCGGCTGTCCGTTCTCGGCCGGCCGACAATGCCGTTCGCGAGCGCGGCTGGCAATGTGCGACAAGATCGCGACTGCGACTTGTATGCCTTGCTTTGCCGCGCTATAGACCGCCCAAATCGCCGCGCCCAGCGCCGCTCCGATCAAGAGATATTAGATATGAAGCCCGACACGCACCCGGATTATCATCTCGTCAAGGTCGTCATGACCGATGGCACCGAATTCACCACCCGAACGACCTGGGGCAAGCCGGGCGATACGCTACATCTGGATGTCGATCCGAAATCGCATCCGGCCTGGACCGGCGGCCAGCAACATTTGGTCGATCGCGGCGGGCGGCTTTCCCGGTTTCAGAAAAAGTTTTCGGGCTTTCTCAAGAAGTAGTCGGCTTCAGCTGCAACATCGGCCAGTAAGCGGCAGCGCAAAGTGCTGCCGCGCGATAATGGCTGTACGAGGCACGGTGGCCCCGATCCCTCTGAAAGTTTAGCGATGACCGCCGCGCAAATGTCAGATGCGGTTTTGTTCGAAGGCGGCCTTCAAAAGCCCCATCTGTCGCTCGACCGGGTTGCCGATGACAACCTTCAAAGGCACGGGCGCATGCATGGTTGCGTCCAGTCGGCGGACTTCGGCTTGTAATTTCGTCGAGCGGGTAATCAACTCCTGAAGCCGCACTGGCAATAGCGCAATCGACTTGGCGTCGCCGGGGTCGCAAGCTGCCAGCTTAACCTTGCTCTTTTCCTTGCTAGCTTGCGCGAGCGTCATTTCGCCTTCTTTGACGGCGCGGTGCAGAAGAAGCCAGGATGCGATCTGCATCAACCGCGTGGTCAACCGCATGCTTTCCGTCGCGTAGACGAGCGCGGCACTGCGTTCGAGCCTTTTGGATTCCGTCCGACCCGAGCCGTCGAGATAAGTCGCCGTTTCCTCGACCAAGGCCATTCCGTCGCGAAAGAGAGTGGAAAAGGCCGGAGAACTCGCCAGGCGTTCGCTGAAAGATACTGCGCCGGCTTCGATCGCACGCTTCTCGGACATGGGTACGCCTCACTACCGGCACAGCATCGCTCGCTCCGCTCGCCGAGTCCAGCGGAACAGGCGGCTTAATCGCCCGCATAGTTGCCGCGGCGGCAGTGAAAAGCTCCGCGCGCGCAAAAAAAGAGCCGCCGTTGCCGGCGGCTCAAGGTGATAACAGGGAGGCGTCAAACAGAGTGGACAGGAGCCACTCGATGTCCAGAAGTTGGACGATATCTGTAATGAACGAGAAAGCTTAACCATAGGTTAACGGCTCGAAAACAGTTGCAGCTTTTTTCAGGATTTGTCCGACGGCGCATCGCAACGTAGCCGATCGCCGCGGCGCTCCGCCCGCTGGCGGCGTTCGCGTTAACCAAGCTTGCTATTTCTTAAAGAAGCTATCGGCGGCGCGCTGCGAGGCCCGCTTCCGGGTCGCCTCCACTTCGAGACGCTCAATCTCGTCTTTGAGCAACCCGATCCGCTCGGCTAGTTCGCCGACCGACAGCAGCGTCAATTCCTGCCCGATTTCGTGCGCGATTTTCTTCTTGGGCAAATCATCCGGATCGATCGCAGCCATGAACGTCACTCCATCAGCCTGTAACTACCGCTAGCAGCCCCACTTGTCATATTCACCCCTCGGAAATCGGGCGTGCGACACTCCGTGGGCGCCTACCCGTTGAAGATAAACGGCAAAATTGTTGCGTCCCGGCGCGTAAGCGGGCTAATCATCGATAGTGGACAGTTTTCGGTTGGACCGGCTCAACCCCGCCGGGCCGAAAATTCGGCGCAAAGCCTGCTAAGGTGGGACCGGGGTCTTCCCTGAGCGTCGGGGTCACTCTGCGCCAGCGGCCTAATGTCGGAGTCGGTCTTTTGTTATTTCATCGCGCCCTTGCGGTGCTTGCCTCGTTGGCGCTTGGGGTGTTTTGCGGGCTCTCCAGCGCCGCGGCCGTTGAGGCGGTCAATGTTCGGGTCGACGCTGGCGCGATAGACCTCACCGCAGCGGTAGAATTTCAGCATACCGACGGCGACCGTCTGCAGGTTTCCACCGCACCTGGTGCCGATGGCATCGTCCGCCGTATCGAAGTGCGCGCGCGCGAGGCCGGAAACAATTGGGCGGTGTTCGCGCTGGCCAACAACAGCGACGAGCAGATCGACCGCCTAATCGTAGCACCACACTATCGCATGGTCGGCTCGGGATTGATCTGGCCTGACCTCGGCCTTTCGCGGATCATCAACCTAACTCCGTCCTCGGGTGATCCGCCGGAACGTCTCTACAACGCCACAGCCGACGTCTTTCGCGTCACGCTCGATCCCGGCACGGTGATCACTTTCGTCGCCGAATTGCGAACGGCAAATTTGCCACAGCTCTATTTGTGGGAGCCCGACGCTTTCAAGGACAAAATCAACTCGCTCACCCTTTATCAAGGCATCGTTATCGGCATCGCCGGCCTGCTCGCGTTGTTTCTCACCATCTTGTTCGTGGTGAAAGGAAGCGTGATGTTTCCGGCAGCCGCGGCGCTTAGCTGGGCGGTGTTGATCTATATCGGCATCGATTTCGGTTTTTGGGGCAAGGTGTTCGATATGTCGTCCGGCGCCGAGCGCATCTGGCGCGCGTCGAGCGAGGCGATCCTGGTCGCGACGCTATTGGTGTTCCTGTTCGCGTATCTCAACTTGAACCGTTGGCACGTCCGCTATTCCCACATCACGCTGGGGTGGCTCGCCTTTCTAGCCGCCTTGGTGGCGCTCGCCATGTTCTCGCCGGCCGTCGCATCCGGCATCGCGCGCGTCTCGCTGTTTTTCATAGCTGTGCTTGGACTGGGTCTGGTTATCTATCTCTCGACCCATGGTTTTGACCGCGCGGTGATGCTGATTCCGACCTGGCTTCTTTTAGTGGTCTGGGTGATCGGTGCGGCAATGACGGTTCTGGGATTCCTGACCAACGACATCGTTGGGCCGGCGCTGCTTGGCGGCCTCGTTCTCATCGTCATGTTAATCGGTTTCACGGTGATGCAGCACGCATTCGCCGGCGGGCTTGCGCAGGGGATCGTATCTGACGTGGAGCGCCGTGCTTTGGCGCTGACCGGTGCCGGCGACATGATCTGGGATTGGGACGTCGCCGCCGATCGCGTTTTCACCAGCCCGGAGACCGAAACCGCGCTTGGCCTCAAGAGCGGATCGCTCGACGGCCCGGCGGCGAACTGGCTTGAAGTGGTGCATCCGCTGGACCGCGATCGCTTTCGCGCGACGCTGGACGGCATCATCGAGCAACGGCGCGGACGTATCGCCCAAGATTTCCGGATGCGCACGGCCGACGGCCATTATCTTTGGTTTGCGCTGCGAGCGAGGCCGGTCGTCGGCAGCGACGGCGAAGTCATTCGCCTGGTCGGGACGTTGAGCGACGTCACCGACGTCAAGACTGCCGAGGAACGGCTGCTGCACGACGCCGTGCATGACAACCTGACCGGCTTGCCTAATCGGCAATTGTTTCTCGATCGCCTGGAGGCGGTGCTCGGCTTTGCCAAGAATGACGTTTTGATCAAGCCGACCGTCATGGTGATCGACATCGACCGCTTCAAACAGGTCAACGATTCTGTCGGCATGGCGCTTGCTGATTCAATCCTGCTGACGTTGGCCCGCCGGCTTGGCCGTCTGATCAAGCCGCAGGACTCGCTGGCCCGCTTGTCGGGCGATCAATTCGGCCTTTTGCTGTTATCGGAGCGCGAAACCGCGCGCGTCACGGCGCTCGCCGAAACCATTAAACGCACGGTGCGCGCGCCAATCACCTTCAACGACCGCGAAATCTTTCTGACCGGCTCTATCGGAATAGCGACAGGTGATGGCGAGCAACAGCGCGCCGAAGAGCGGTTGAAGGATGCCGAGCTTGCCATGTACTACGCCAAACGCAACGGCGGCGATCGCATCGACGTGTTCAAGCCGCCGATGCGCGCGCGAAAATCCGATCGGCTATCGATCGAATCCGATTTGCGCCGCGCCATCGAGCGCGAAGAGATCAGCATCCTCTATCAGCCGATCGTGCGGCTGGAGGACCGCTCCGTTGCCGGGTTCGAGGCGCTGGCGCGGTGGAACCACCCGCGCCTCGGCAAGATGTCGCCGGCGGAATTCATAACCATCGCCGAGGAATCGGGCCTCATTGTCGAGCTCGGCCTGTTCGTTCTTGAGCGCACGGCGCGGCAGCTGAGCGCCTGGCAGCGCACGCTGCGTGCACGTGACCATGTGTTCGCCAGCGTCAATATTTCCTCGCGGCAATTGCTGCGCCATGATCTGATTCAAGACCTGCGTTCGGTATTGGCGCGCGCCCCCCTTGCGCGCGGATCGCTCAAGCTCGAGTTGACCGAGTCAGTCGTCATGGAAAACCCGGAACATGCGGCGCAGATGTTGCATCGAATTCGCGAGCTCGGGGCCGGTCTTGCGCTCGACGATTTCGGCACCGGTTATTCTTCGCTGGCTTATCTGCAGCGCTTTCCCTTCGACACCATAAAGATCGACCAATCTTTCGTGCGCACGACCGCCAAAGGCACCCGGCCGGTGATCCTGCGCTCGATTATCGCGC
The DNA here is from genome assembly GCA_036845025.1 of Xanthobacteraceae bacterium. Taxonomy (GTDB): domain Bacteria; phylum Pseudomonadota; class Alphaproteobacteria; order Rhizobiales; family Xanthobacteraceae; genus BOG-931. The sequence goes on from DAIUEQ010000003.1 coordinate 20,620, forward strand.
TCGCGCACGATCTCGGCATGGACGTGGTCGCGGAGGGCGCCGAAACCGATTCAGACGCGGTTGAGCTCTACCAACTCGGTTGCGAGTACGCCCAAGGCTTCGTGTTCGGTGAACCGATGCCGGAAGAGAAGGCGCGCGAGTTGCTGCAGCCGCATGCCAAACCCGAAATGGCGAGGTAGCGAATGCTCGAAGCGGCGCCGATCCGCACGCCGGCTGCAGCGATAAGATTACCTCTGGCTTTAATCTAGGCGTGGCCGGCTTCGCTCGACAGCATGCCGAGATCGATACCGATTTTCTTCAGCGCCTTGTCGTATTTTCCGCCTATATCGGGGCCGAAAATGAGTTCCGAATCCGGAGGACAATGCAGCCAGCCATTGCCTTGGATTTCGCTTTCTAGCTGGCCCGGCGCCCAGCCGGCATAGCCGAGTGCGAGAATCGCGCTCACGGGCCCGGCGCCGCGAGCAATCGCTTTGAGAATATCGAGCGTGGCGGTAAGGCAAATGCCCTCATCGATCGGCAGTGTCGAATTCTCAATAAAGAAGTCGGCGGAATGCAGGACGAAACCGCGCTCGGTTTCCACTGGTCCGCCGCGCATCACCTTTATGACTTCGGCGCGCGTCGGCAATCGGATCGCATCCGCGGCAGGGATGACGTCGAGCTTCACCAGCAAATCGGAAAAGTTGATGTTGGGCGCCGGATGGTTGACGACAATGCCCATCGCGCCTTCGGACGAGTGCGCGCAAACATAGATCAACGAGCGTGCAAAACGGTCATCAAGCATCGCCGGCATGGCGATCAGCATCTGCCCGTCCAGATAGCCCCGGCCGCGATTGCGGTTTTTTGCCGACGTCTCGCTTGGCAATTTCATGACCGAAGGTTAGCCGATCAACCCAGTTTTGCAAACGAGCGGCAACGACAAAAGTTCTCAAAGCTTTAGGGAAAGCGGCTATGCGCAGACGACAAACGTTGCGGTCACAATCATGTCAGTGGCGCGTGCCGACGGGTTCGTTCTAAGAAACGGCGAATGATGTCACTTTCGCTAAACAACCGCTTGGCGGCCGCGGCGCTGGCGCTGGTTTCAGCCGGCACCGCAACGGCACACGGGCAAGATGCGACCGCGTGGACCCAGGAACTGCATGCCTCCGCGCGACTGATCGCCGGCGCCGCCGCAACCGAAGCCGGCTCGAAGTCATTACGCGCGGGTGTCGAAGTCCAGCTCGATCCCGGCTGGAAAACGTATTGGCGCGATCCCGGGGATTCCGGCACACCGCCGACCTTCGATTTCGCAGAATCAACGAACGTCAAATCGGTTTCGATGGAGTGGCCCGCGCCGATGCGATTCGATGATGGCGCCGGCGGCCATTCGATTGGTTACCACGATCACGTGATATGGCCGTTGCGGGTCACGCCGAAGGACGCGTCGAAGCCGGCTTCGCTGCACGTCAAACTCCACTATGCCGTCTGCGGCAAACTCTGCGTGCCCGCGGAGGCCGATCTTGGGCTTTCGCTGTCCGGAAAAAGGGGCGCCGAAGACGGTGTGCTGACGGCCGCTGAGGCCCGCGTGCCGCGGCGCGCGGCCCTGGCTCCGACAAGTGACGCCGGCGGAGTTCTCGCCGTACGCTCCGTGCATCGTGAGCTTGACGAAAGTCGTCAGCGCGTCGTCGTCGAGGTGGTCGCACCGGCGGGCGCACCGGTCGAACTTTTCGCCGAAGGGCCAACGCCGGATTGGGCCTTGCCGCTGCCGGAAGCCGACAAGCCGACAATCGCCGGCCCAATTTCATTGCGACGTTTTATCTTTGCGCTTGAAGGCCTTCCCCCCAACACTCAAGCCAAAGGTGCAACGCTGACACTGACCGCAGTTTCGCCGACCGACGCGATTGAGGTCAAAGCGCGTCTCGACTAATCCGTTCGATGCGCTAATTTAACGCCCCGAAAGAAATTGATCTGCATAACCAGAGGATAGGAACATGTCCGTTAAAGTTGGTGATCGCCTGCCTGAAGCGAAATTTCGAGTGATGGGACCAGATGGTCCGGCCGTGAAGACAACCGCCGACATATTCAAGGGCAAGAAGGTCGTGCTTTTTGCGGTTCCCGGCGCGTTCACGCCGACATGCAACAACAACCACCTCCCCGGTTTCTTGAAAAATGCCGATGCTTTTAAGGGCAAGGGCGTCGACACGATTGCGGTGACCGGCGTCAATGACGTGTTCGTATTCGATGCCTGGAAAAAGTCGACCGGAGCGGGCCCCAAGATTGAATTTTTATCCGACGGCAACGCCGAATTCGCCAAGGCATTGGATTTGTCGCTGGATGCATCCGGCGCCGGGCTCGGCATCCGCTCCAAGCGCTACGCCATGCTGGTGGAAGACGGCGTGATCAAACAGCTCAACGTCGAGGAAGCGCCCGGCAAAGCGGAACTGTCCAGCGCGGATAATCTGCTCAAACAGATCTAACGAATAAAGCGCGGCGCGCTTATGCGGCGCCGCTCTCTCAAACCTTGTTTGAGACCGCGCGGCGGCGCTTGAGATTGACCGCCGCGATAGCCGCCGCGGTGGCCGCGAGGTCGCTTTGCGGCGGTTGCTCTTTGGGCGCTAACGGCGTCGCGATGGTTGCGAGACCATTTTGCGCTGACTGAATTTTGGCCGGCACCGTCGGCGCGGCGACGGCGAGATCGTTTTGCATCGGCTGCGCTTTGGCCGCAAACGTCGGCGCGACGGCACGATCAGCTTGGACCGGCAGCGTTCTGGCAGCTATCGGCGCCGCGGCGGACGCGTAGCCACGTTGCACCGGTTGTTTTTTGAACTCCCACTGCGGGCCTTGTTCAAACTTGAAAAGGGGCGGCGCCGCAACGGCCGTGCGTTGCCGCCGGCGCGTCCGAGCAAAAATATACAAAAGGAGTTTGACAATCTTTCTGGCGACGGTTTTGTGCCACTCGGCCTGCGTGCGCAGTGTTACAATCAGCGCGGCCTTGTTATCGAGTTCGGCTTGGAGGTGGTTTATCTCGGTGGCGCGTTTATCAGCCGGCCCAAGGCGGGCCATGGCCTTTTCACGCAACCTCTCCATGCCGATCTCCAGCCGCCGGATCGACATGACAAACTCCGCCCGCATCTGATCCCTCTCGGCTTGAACTTCGCCTGTGATCAGCGGGGTTACCGCGGCGAGGTCCCTTTTGGTCGACTGGACCGTGCTTCGGCGCAGGAGTGGGATCATCGAAGGCCTATTTAAAAGCGGGGTTGGCTCCAAGGCCCCGTCAGACTCTGGTCATAGCAAAACAGCGTTGAAAATAAATCAACATTGAAATTAAGGGTGAATTCGCACGTCTCAATCCGTGGCTTTCGCATTATTGCGGATTTCATCGATCGCCCCCCGGGCGAGTAGGTCGGCGCGTTCATTGACGTCGTGCCCGGCATGGCCGCGGACCCAATGCCAGCGAATTTCGTGGTCGCCGAGCGCGGCATCGAGCCGCCGCCACAGGTCAGCGTTCTTCACTGGTTTCTTGTCCGCGGTTCGCCAGCCGTTTTGCTTCCATTTCGTGATCCACGACGTGATGCCGCTGCGCAGATATTGGCTGTCAGTGTGTAGATCGACCCGGCAGGGCCGCTTGAGAGCTTCCAACGCGGCAATGGCCGCCATCAACTCCATGCGATTATTCGTGGTTAAAAGCTCGCCGCCTTTGAGCTCCTTCTCGCTTTCGCCGAAGGCGAGGATCGCGGCCCATCCACCCGGACCGGGATTGCCCGAGCAAGCGCCGTCGGTGTGAATAATGACGTGCGGCAGCGTCGGGCTCACGGCGCGTCGATTCCATAATCGCGGGCGCTGGTCGCCTTCTGGTGAAACCGCAGCTTGCGTAAGTATTCGATGGGATCTTTCGGACGCACCAGGGCGCCTGGCGGCACGTCAAGCCAATCCACCAAGCGCGTCAGCAGAAAACGCACCGCGGCGCCGCGCGCGCACAGCGGCAGATTCTCCCACTCGCGCGCCGATAGCGGCCGGGTCCGCGCGTAACTTGCCAACAGCGCCCGCCCCTTGGTCACATTGTAGGAATGATCGGGCTCGAAACACCAAGCGTTGAGGCAAATGGCCACGTCGTAGACCAGCGTATCGGTGCAGGCGAAGTAGAAATCGATCAAACCGGATAGCTTGTTGCCGAGAAAAAAAACGTTGTCGGGAAACAGATCGGCGTGGATCACACCCTGCGGGAGGCCTTCCGGCCAATCGCGCTCGAGCCGCTCGAGTTCGGCGGCGAGCACTTCCTGCAAATCGCCCTGTACCGTGTTGGCGCGGTCCCGGCACGCCTCGTAGAGCGCCCGCCAACCGGCGACCGAGAGCGCATTGTCGCGACGCATGCCGAAATCGGCGCCAGCGAGATGGAGCTGCGCCAAGGCCTCGCCCAATGCTGCAGCATGGGCGGCGCTCGGCCGGCGCATCCACATGCCGTCGAGAAAGGTGACAATCGCCGCCGGCCGGCCGGCCAACCGGCCGAGCGTTTGCCCGGCACGGGTCTTCACCGGTTGCGGGCAGGTGATGCCGCGGCTTGCGAGATGCTCCATCAGCGCCAAGAAAAAGGGCAAATCACCCGCCGCCACGCGCCGCTCGTAGAGGGTCAGGATGAAATAACCGCGGCTGGTGTGGAGCAGGAAATTCGAGTTCTCGACGCCTTCGGCGATTCCCTTGTAGGCCAAAAGGCCGCCGATATCGTAATCCGCAAGGAAGAGCGCTAGGTCCTCTGCTGCGACGTCGGTGTAGACGGCCATGAAAATCTCCAGTGCCTCGCGGCTAGCGTGCTCTACGTGGGGCCGTCAAGATCAAGAATGCCCCTGCCCTATCGGCATCGCGCCGACGGCGGTATGATCGCTCGAACTGGTGTTCTCCGCAGGCCGGGCAATGAAGACCATTCTTGTTCCAATTGAATACAACGCCGAACAAAATGCGCCGATGGTTTCGGCGTTGGAGACGGCGCTGCTGCTGGCAAGAAAGTTCGAAAGCTGTATCGAGGGATTCCCTTTAAGGCCCGCCGTCGCCGATATGCTGGCCATGGACCCGGACGCGGGTTTGACCATGGTCGCTGTCAAAGAGAACGACGCGGAAATGGTGCGTCAGGCCGAAAGCCTGTTTCGCTCATTCATGGAAACCCACAATGTTCAACGCCGCGCGGACGGCGCGGGGACGGCTTCGCTATCCTGGACGTGGCTCCCCGCAGCTCCAAGCGGCCACGAATTCGTCGGCAGCTACGGCCGGGTCTTTGACATCATCGTACTGGCAAGGCCGGGCGAAGAGTGGCAGAGCCCGGGGATGGTGACGCTTGAATCGGCTCTGTTCGAAAGCGGCCGTCCGGTCCTCATTGCGCCGCCAACGTCGCCGCGGTCTCTCGGCGCCAATATCCTTATCGCGTGGAACCGCTCAACCGAACAGGCGCGTACCATGGCGTTTTCCATGCCGCTTCTTCGCGCTGCCGAGCGTGTCACGATTTTGACTGTCGAAGGAGCAACCGTTGCGGGACCGAGCGGCACCGAAATGGCTCAGACGCTCCGCGCCAATGGCATCGCCGCCGAGGCGATTACAATGGCCGCCGGGAAAATCAGCGCCGGACAGGTGATCCTGGCAAAAGCCGAGGAGCTTGGCTGCGATCTCATTATCAAGGGCGCGTATACGCAAAGCAGGCTGCGGCAGATGATTTTCGGCGGCACTACGCGACACGTCCTTGCTCATGCCAAGCTCCCCGTTTTGATGGCGCACTGACGCTCGTCTGGTAACGCCCGTGCTCGTCATCGCAAGTCTTTGCGGATGATCTTGCCGATATTGCTCTTGGGTAAGGCGTCAACAAATACGATGATCTTGGGCACTTTGTAAGCGGCAAGGTTTTCGCGGGCGAATTTCTTGATCTCCGCCGCATCGAGCGCCGGATCGCGCTTAACGACAAAGAGCTTCACCCCCTGCCCGGTTTGCGAATCGGTCACCCCGATGACCGCCGCTTCCAGGACGCCGGGGTGCCGCGCGATGATGTCCTCGACCTCGTTGGGGAAGACCTTGAAGCCGGAGACGTTGATCATGTCCTTCTTGCGATCGAGGATTTTCAGGAAGCCCTGCTCGTCGAGCGCTCCGATATCGCCGGTATGCAGCCAGCCGTCTTTAGTGAGAACGAGTTTGGTCTCGTCGGGCCGCTGCCAATAACCCTGCATGACTTGAGGCCCGCGCACGCAAATCTCGCCCGCTTGACCGATGGCTAGATCGTTGCCGTTATCGTCGCGGATGGCGACCTCCGTAGAGGACACCGGCAGCCCAACCGTTCCGAGTTTCGGACTTTTGACAGGATTGATGCAGACGACCGGAGACGTTTCCGTCAAACCGTAGCCTTCGACGAGATGGCTGCCGGTCAGTTCGCGCCAGCGAGTCGCAACCGCACTTTGCACGGCGGCGCCGCCGCCGATCGCGAAGCTCAGGCTGGAAAAATCCAACGTCGCGAAGTCGGGCCGGTTAATGAGCGCGTTGAACAGCGTGTTGACGCCGGTCATCGTGGTCACCCGCGCGCGGCGCATGGTCCGAATAAGTCCTTTCAGATCGCGCGGGTCGGGAACGAGCACGCTCAATCCGCCCATCAGCGCAAACGCCAACAAGTTCGCGGTGAGCGAAAAGATGTGATAGAGCGGCAACGGCGTCAGCACGCTGCCCTTCTCTTCAGGAAGGTTTGGCGCGATCCAGGCACGACACTGCAAACAGTTGGCGACCAGATTGCGGTGCGTCAGCACGGCGCCCTTGGGGATGCCGGTCGTCCCGCCAGTGTATTGCAGCACGGCGGGAGCCGAGGACGGAAGCTTTTCATCAACGTAGAGCACACTCGCCGGACGGTCACACGCCGCTTGCAGCATAGTGCAGTTGTTGATGCGCCACGCCGGCACAGCCCGTCGAACGTAACCGTTGACGAAATTAAACATCGTGCGCTTCAGCGTCGGCATGAAATCGCCGAGCCTCGCCACTACCACGTGCTTGATCGGCGTGTCGTTCAGCACGAACTCAAGTTTGTGCGCGAAATTCTCCATGATCACGATGACGGTGGCGCCCGAGTCGTTGAGCTGATTGCCGAGCTCGCGAGGGGTGTAGAGCGGGTTGACGTTGACGACGACAAGTCCTGCCCGAAGTGCGCCAAGGAACGCGACCGGGTAAGCGATAAGGTTCGGCAGCATGATCGCGATCCGATCGCCGGGCTTGCAGGCGAGTTGTTCAACGAGAAACGCCGCGAAGTTGCGGCTGACCTGGTCCCATTCGGTAAAGGTCAGCCGCGATCCGAGGCACTCGAAGGCGGGATGATCGGCATGCCGGGCGCATGCATCCAGCAGCATGGCCGTCAGCGATGGATAACTATCGGGGTCGATGGTGCGCGGAATTCCCGGCGGATAGGAGGCGTACCAGACTGGCTCCATGGCGCCCGCTCCGGTTCGGTTAGCGGCCGGACTTGCGTCGGTCTGCGCGGACATGAAAATCCCCGTCTGTGCCAGCGGAAGCGAGCGGTTGCGACTTTACGGCAGATTTCAATTTGCGTGGAATAGACGCGGCGACCGTTCACAAGCATCGTTTGGTGAGGCCAACAGAAGCGCGTCAGTGTTCGATTAAGTAGGCAATCTCAAGTCTGCGCCTTGACCTTGCCCGTCTCGGGAAGCCGGTTCGCGCGTCCGTCGGCACCGGTCAAATGAGGCAATGAGGGCACTAAAACCGGGGCTAACCTCAGGCTTTTCACGTCCGATCGCCGGCACGCGGGCGGTTCATCCCTCTAACCGATTGATAACTATTGATAAACCGCAATTCAGCGGCCGTAGGAAAGTGTTACCCTTATTTTCGACGATCCGGCCCGGCGAAGTACCAAAAGCCCGAAATGGCCATTTTTCGCCACACTACACGGTTAATCCGGAAGGGTCGGGGGTGGGTGACTGGGTAATATCCCGTTAACCCTTCCCACGTGAGCGCTGTGTTACGGGTTTCGCTGCGGTGGGGATGCCGCGGCGGATCACACCGATCCGGTGTGTCAACGCGGGGACGCTAGTGGGCTTTAGTGGGGAGCGGCCAAATAGTTTTCGCATTGCGGCAGCTCCCGCATTCTATGCCTGCGGCCTAGCCCTTTTCGCCCTCGTCTTCGGTTCGCGCGGTTTGCAGAACGCTATCGCCGAAGGCGACACCCGCACGATCTCGATGCATCACATGCATACGAGCGAGGACATCACCATCACCTTCAAGCGCGACGGACGCTACGACGAGGCGGCGCTGGAGAAGATCAACTGGTTCCTGCGCGACTGGCGAAAGCAACAAGAGACGCGGATGGATCCGCATCTCGTTGACCTGATCTGGGAAGTGCAGCGGGAGGCCGGGTCGAAAGAGCCGATCTGGGTGGTCTGTGGCTATCGCTCGCCCGAGACCAACGCCATGCTGCGCCGTCACAGCAACGGCGTGGCGCGTTTTAGCCAGCACATCCTCGGCCATGCCATGGATTTCTACATTCCGGGCGTGCCGCTGGATCAGCTTCGCGCCATCGGTCTGCGCCTACAGCGCGGCGGCGTTGGCTTCTATCCGACCTCCGGGTCTCCGTTCGTCCACATGGACACGGGCGGCATACGGCACTGGCCGCGCATGACCCGCGAGCAATTGGTCCGCGTATTTCCTGATGGCCGCACCGTCCATATTCCGACCGACGGACGGCCACTGCCCGGCTATGCGCTCGCACTGGCCGATATCAAAAATCGCGGCGACAGCCCGTCGGATGCCTCCTTGGAGGCCGCGCATAGCGCCGGATTCGATGTTGCCGACGGTGGTGTTGCGCATCGGATTGCTCGCCCATTCAAGAAATTGTTCGGCTTGGCGCCGGCCGATGAAGATGACGAGGGCGAGGCGCCGGCAGCTACGGCCTCGACCACCGAGCCGCAACGAACCGGCGCAAAGGCGGCCCTAGCGGCCGCCATCTCGCGGACCGGCGACAAGATCGCGGCCGAGAAGCGAAAACTGGTCGACGTCGCCTCCCGCGCGGAAGACAAGCTCGCCGCGGAAAAGGCCAAGCTCGCTCAGGTCGCTTCCAACGCCGAAGACAAGCTCGCAGCGGAAAAAACAAAGCTGATCAAGATTGCTTCGAAAGCACGCGTCATCACCCGCGCCGAGGCAGCAACCGTAACCGCAACGCCGAACGAGGTCATTGAGACGCGGGGATTCTGGCAAGGCATCCCGGAAGGCGAAGCCATTCGCTCTGCGGCGGTCGCAGCGGCCAGATCCGTTGCTGCCCTAGCCCGTCCAACGCCGGCTGCAGAGATCGCCAATAGCGAGCCGGAGACGACCGAGTCTATTCCGCCATTCTCGGCGGCGCGTCACGATCGCGCCGCGCCGGAAGGCGCTCTCGCCTATGCGGAGTCCATGGACGGCGAAGCAATCGCCAGCGCCACAGCGACGCCGCGAGCGACTGTGACCGGCCCGGTCGCAGTCCGCGCCGGTGCCGATGAAATGACCATTGCGGTAAAGCGCGTCAGCGGGCGGCCGACGTCGGCCATACTGACAGTCGCGAAGAAGACATCGCCGGGCATTCTTGCCAACGTCATGCGCCTCGACGATCCCTGGTTACGGGCAGTCGTATGGTCGCCCAGCGTCCACCGTTTCCTGTACGTCACCGAGCTTGGCGCGCGCGACTTCCGTTCACTCTCGCCGCTGATGGTGAAGCCCGCCAATTCGGTGCTGATGACATTTGCGACCGATCCAGCGTCTGGGCTTACCAACGATCATTTCAGCGGCAGTGCGATCGTGTTCATATCCACGGTCACCTACCCGCTCCGCACCGCCGAACTCCAATAGCATCTCATCGAGCCCGGCCGCGATAGCGCGACCGCAACGTGCGTTGCAGGCTTAATAGCCGTACCGCGAAGCGACTCGAGCGCGCCGCTTTTGTCGGCGCGAATCCTAGTTCAGCATGCCGAGAGCATGCAAATAGGTTTCGAGAACCGCTTCGTACTCTTTGCGCTCGTTAACGTCCTGCTTGCGCAGGCGAACGATGGTACGCAGCGCCTTGACGTCGAAGCCGGTAGCCTTGGCTTCGGCATAAACATCGCGGATGTCGTCCGCGATCGCCTTCTTTTCTTCTTCCAATTTTTCGACTCGTTCGACAAACGCCTTCAAGTGATCCTTGGCAAAGCGGCGAGGCGATTCATCGTCCTTAGCGGCGGCGTTTGCAGCAATTGCCATCGGGCACTCCTGACGTGCACAGTCCGATCGAGACGCCAGTCGGACTTTGCGAGAAAAACAATTTCAATAAGTCAGGCAGACCATTCGAAAGCGCGGTGGCTCTGGTCAAGCACTTCGCGCTTCATCCACAGCACTACACAGGTTGAGCGGCGCATAACGCGCCGTTCAATGCTTTTGGCTTGCTTTTTCGAACGCCGCTTTTTGTTCGGCGGAAGCGTCTTTTTGATACTTAGCGCGCCATTCGTCGTAAGGCATGCCGTAAACACGTTCACGGCTTTGCTCTTTGGTCAGCGCGACACCTTGCTTGTCGGCCGCTTCCTTCATCCAGTTGGACAGGCAGTTGCGGCAGAACCCGGCGAGGTTCATCAGGTCGATGTTCTGCACGTCGGTCCGCGACCGCAAATGCTCGACCAGGCGGCGATAGACCGCCGCTTCCAATTCCAGGCGGCTTTGGTCGTCGGTAGCCATGTTGTCCTCCGCGGCGTATTGATGCCTCGAAGATAGAGACGCGCGGGGCATGTTGCTATCCTGCGCCTAGTATCCCGATTCCGAAGTTCGCATCATCCCACGATACCCTCGTTTGCGAACTTCGGAATCAAAGGGACACTAGCAAGTTATTGAGGCTAGTGTGGCTTTGGTTCAGAAGTCCGCATGACGAGTTTTCGGCAAGAATGATGCGGACTTCTAAACCGCCACACTGGCAATCACATGGCGGCAATGTCGGACACCCGGGCGATTTCAGCGCGACAACTGCTCGAATCTTTGTTCCGCGCCGCGGTGAGCGCCGCGCACCCTTCCGCTTGTCTGCCGCCAAGCCTACCGGAACCACCAGACCGAGGCCGTTTGGTCATTCTTGCCGCCGGCAAGGCTGCCGGATCAATGGTCGAAGTCGCAGAAGCGCACTATGCCACCGTCCTGCCGCGCGAGCGGCTTGCCGGTCTCGGCGTCACGCGGCATGGCTACGGCCGCCCGACCCGGTTCATCCCGGTGATCGAGGCTGGACACCCGGTACCGGATCAGGCGGGCATATCCGCGACGAAGCGGGTGCTCGCGATGGCGGACGCCGTGGACGGCGGTGATCTTGTCCTCGTCCTGTTGTCAGGCGGCGCCTCGGCCAATTGGATCGCGCCGGCGCAAGGGCTCGCGCTCGAACAAAAGCAGGACGCGACGCGCGCGCTATTAAGAAGCGGCGCGGCGATCGACGAGATGAACGCGGTCCGCAAACACCTTTCGCGCATCAAAGGCGGCCGGCTCGCTGTGCGTGCTCACCCGGCAAAAGTGGTGACGCTCGCCATTTCCGACGTTCCCGGCGACGACCCGGCGGTCATCGGTTCAGGACCGACGGTGCCCGATCCGACAACGCTTGCCGACGCCCGCGACATCGTTCGGCGGCGCGCGCTCGCCCTGCCGGAAGACGTGATCCGCGCGCTTTCCGATCCTGCCAATGAAACACCCAAGCCGGGCGACGCGGTCTTCGCTCAAGCGGAATATCGCATTGTGGCCCGACCAGCCGACGCTTTGCAGGCCGCCGCGCAGGTCGCGCGAGCGGCCGGATATGAATGCATCGTATTAGGCGACCGCCTTCAGGGCGAAGCTCGCGAAATTGCCCGCGAGCATGCGCAGCTTGCTCGCGAGATCCTCGCGCAAGGCGGCCGGGTGGCGCTGCTGTCCGGCGGCGAGCTGACCGTCACCCTGCGCGGCAAAGGGCGCGGCGGTCCTAACCAGGAATACGCTCTCGCGCTCGCCCTGAATCTTGAGGGTGTGGCGCAGGTCTATGCGCTCGCGGCGGATACCGATGGAACCGACGGCGGCGGCGGCCGAAGCACCGACCCGGCCGGCGCCTTCGTCGACCCGAGCACGCTGAACCGGGCCAAGGCCGCCGGCCAAGATGCCGCCGCCTTTCTCGAAGACAACGATTCCACGGGATTCTTCAATGGCATCGGCGATCTTTTCCGCCCGGGTCCGACATTCACTAACGTCACCGACTTCCGCGCCATTCTTATTGACAGATAGCCCAGAACCGGATTCTGAACTGCCAATGAAGGACGCGATCGATCTCGGGATGGGGGCGCCACTGCTCCCGCGCGCGCGGACTGAGCGCAGACTCCGGGAACTCGTCTTTGCAGCGACACCCGCGCTATTCGCGCTAGCGGCGGCGTTGATGTTTCTAAGCGCGACCACTGAACCGGCAGCCGCGGACTTTCGTTTGTGCAACAACACGGCGAGCCGCGTCGGCGTTGCCGTCGGCTACAAGGATGCCGACGGCTGGACCACCGAAGGCTGGTGGAACTTGCCGTCACATACTTGTGAGACCATTCTCAAGGGCAACCTGGTGGCCCGTTTCTATTACGTTTATGCGATCGACTACGATCGTGGCGGCGAATGGATGGGACAGGCCGTTATGTGCACCCGCGACAAGGAGTTCACCATCCGGGGGATCGCCGATTGCCTAGCCCGCGGCTTCGACCGCACCGGCTTTTTCGAGGTCGACACCGGCGAACAGCGCGCCTGGACGGTCCAGCTCACCGAATCGAGCGAACAGGCCCCACAACATCCGTTGCCAGGCGATAATCCTCTCTCTCCAACAGCGCCGGCCAACGGCGCGCGAGCCACGCCCGGGGGCGGCCGCACGGCGCCCAGTGCACCCACCTCGATCGTACCGCCGGCAAATCGATGAGGCGGCGTCGGCGCACCAAACTGGTCGCGACGCTCGGACCGGCCTCTTCGAGCCGAAGTATGATCGGTAAGTTGTTCGAGGCCGGCGCCGACGTATTTCGCATCAACATGAGCCATACCGCGCACGACAAGATGCGCGAGCTCGTGCAGACAATTCGCGCCGTCGAGAAGGATTGCAATCGACCGATCGGCATCCTGGTCGATTTGCAGGGTCCGAAATTGCGGCTCGGCAACTTCAAGAATGAATTTGCCCAACTCGACACCGGCCAGGATTTCGTGCTCGACACCGATCCGGCGCCCGGCGATGCGACGCGGGTGAACCTGCCGCATGCCGAGATCTTCGCTGCCATCCAGCCGGGCGACAGTTTGCTGATCGACGACGGCAAATTGCGGCTCACCGCCGCGCTGGTCGAGCCCCGGCGGATTGTCGCGCAAGTCAACGTCGGCGGCAAAGTCTCGAGCCGCAAGGGCGTAAGCCTCCCCAACACCGTGGTGCCCCTTGCCGCTCTTGCGCCGAAGGATATCGCCGACCTCGAAGCGGCGCTCGATGCCGGGATTGATTGGGTCGCTTTGTCATTCATCCAGCGCCCCGAGGACGTCGCCGAAGCGAAGAAAATCACCCGCGGCCGCGCCGCGGTAATGGCCAAGATCGAGAAGCCGCAGGCTGTCGCGCGATTAGACGAGATTCTCGAACTTGCCGACGCGCTGATGGTGGCGCGCGGCGATTTGGGAGTTGAAATGCCGCTGGAGAGGGTGCCCGGCGTGCAAAAGGAGATGACGCGCGCCTGTCGTCGCGCCGGCAAACCCGTGATCGTCGCTACCCAGATGCTGGAATCGATGATCTCGAGCCCGGTGCCGACCCGCGCCGAAGTCTCGGACGTCGCCACCGCCATTTTCGATGGCGCTGACGCCGTTATGCTCTCCGCTGAATCGGCCGCGGGGCAATATCCGATCGAAGCGGTGGCGACGATGAATAAAATCGCCGAGGAAGTGGAACGAGAAGAAGGAATCTACCTTCCGGCCCTGCATGTCCTGCACACCGAGCCGGAGCCGACCGGCGCTGACGCCATCGCCGCGGCGGCGCGGCAAGTCGCCGAAACCCTCGACCTTGCCGCGATCGTCTGTTGGACCTCATCGGGCGCAACTGGAATGCGGGTGGCGCGAGAGCGGCCGCGGCCGCCGATCGTCGCTATTTCGCCAATGCTTGGCGCCGGACGAAAACTGTCGCTGGTATGGGGTATTCATTGCGTCGTCGCCGAGGATGCGCGCGATCAGGACGATATGGTCGAACGCGCCTGTGAGATCGCCAGCAAAGAAGACTTCGCCAAGGCCGGTGAGCGGGTGATTATCGTAGCGGGGGTGCCTTTGGGAACGCCGGGCGCGACGAATATGATGCGGGTCGCCTACGTTGCCGGCACCGCAAGCGCCCTCGCCTAGCGGCGCGCGTCAATCGACCGGCTCGGCCGCCTTTTGCCTTGGTTCCTGCAAGCTCCGAATCATTTCTTCGATGGCTGCAGCGATGCGATCAGCCGCAGCATGGTGGAGCATATGGCCGAAGCCTTCGAGCACTTCGACTTTTACCACTGGGGTAGCCGCGGCTAGTCTCACGGCGTGCTTTTCCGGCGGCACCAATGGATCGCGGTCGCCGTTGAATGCAACAACGGGACCGCGAAGCGCGCCATAACGCCCGAATTGTCTCTCGAGAAACCCGTCAAGAACGCCAACGTCGGACCAATTGGCCAAGAGCGTCTTTGGCCGCAGCACCAGCATCGCGGCCGTGCGCTTGATGTAGCCGGGAGGGATCACCTGCGGCAAGAAAGCGGTACGCGAGCCCGGCCAGATGAAGATCGCACCGAAAGGGAGCGCCAAGGTGCGGGCAAACAGCCACCCGATCGGCGTCGCCAGCACGGCGTTAAGCTTGGCCATGCCCCAAAGGCCTGGATGAGTAGGGGCCGCAATAAGGACAAGCCCGGCCACGCGCGCCGGAAAATCCAGCGCGAAGGTGAGCGCCAACGTACCACCCCAGGAATGGCCGACAATAACAGCGCGATCGACGCCAATCCTGCTCAGCAATTCGTCCAGCACGACCGCTTGTTCGGTCGGCGTAGTCTCACCGCCCTTCCTGCGCGCGCTAAATCCGAAACCGGGCCGATCGATCAGAATGACGCGATGGCGTGCGGCGAGCCGCTCGCCTAAAGCGATCTCCATGTCCCTAAGGTTCGCTCCGGCGCCGTGGAGGAGAACGACGGGTAACACATCGTTCGCATGTGCGCTAAATCCGAGTTCAACGACGTGCCGCGGCAAGCCGTGAACGTCGATGAAACGGCCGTGAGGCGGATGCCGCCACTCAATCAGCCACGTGGAAGCCAGCGTGACCGCGGCGCCAGCCAAGAAGATGACAACGATGATAATCAGCGCAGTCATACCAATGAGCACCGGCGAGCGGTTCGAACTTCGCGCTTAAACACCAAGCGGCTCGCCCTTCAACCAAGCCGCACCGCGGGCGTAAAGCTTGTCGAGCTCCGCGCCTTCTATCCCCGGCATGTCCGTTTTGACTTTGTAACCGATCTTGCTCTGCAAATAGGCGAGATGCCGATAGCCTTCCGGGAAGCGCGCCAGCAGATCTTGGTCGAGCACAAGTTTAGCCGACGGATCGACCGGGTCGAGCCGATCCTTTTCGTAGATCGGCTGGCGCAAAACGATTCCCCAGCGGCCGTCGCGTTTCTCGATGAAATCGTGGAAGCGTCCCGTGCACACGACGTCGCAGACCACCCCCTCGACAGCGGCACGCTGTGAGATAGTCATTTTGGTTTGCGCGGTGGCGCGATGCCCGGACACGTCGATCGAAGTGCCGCCAAGAAAGTGCAGGATACGGACGCCGCGGGCCCAGCCTTCGTCATTGACTTTAATGAACTCCTCAAAGCCGCCCTGGAACCAGGTGGCCATCATGCGGCCCTCCGCATGCCACACCGTCCGGAAGCGATCCCACAAGCGGGCGTCGCGCCACACGGCCCAATTCTCTACCAATTCGCGGATAGCGACTTTGTCGGCGGCAATATCGGGCATGAGATCGTCCATCCTTTCTCAGCGGAGCGGAAAGAATGGTATCAGATATCGCGGCCTTCGACCTTCTCCCGCAAGGTCTTTACCGTTTCGCCGACATGCTCCAGGTGCGGATTGATCGCAAGCGCGCGGCGATAGGCTTCGAGAGCGTGCGCGTCGTCACCAAGCTCTTGCAGGATCAGGCCCAGCCCCGCCAGCGCCCCGAAGTGGCGCGGTTCGCGGGAAAGCACTTCGCGGATATCCGCCAGTGAGTGGCCATAGTCGTTCATCAGGTAATAAACAGTGGCGCGCCGGTTCCATCCTTCGACGTAGCCCGGCCTGATCTCGACCACGGCATCGAGAAGCTTGATCGCAAGGTCGTAATCTTTCTCGTCGGCGGCGGCTTTTGCCCGGCCCATCAGCAGATTGCACGTATCGCTGCCGGAAATCATCCAAACGCCCCAGATGCGGGTCTCGATAGCCTTAGCGCTCTCCGCATCGGGCGCGATCTTGAGCGCATCGAACAGCGTATCGAGGCTCGGCGCGCGCGGGCCGTGATCTTGCCGCGGCAAATCGCTGGGCGGCGTCACCCAGTCAGGCGCTGGCTTGGCCTCCGGGCCGCTCTGCGCAAAGGAGGGCATCGCCGCTACGCAGGCAGCTGAAAGCAGGCATGCCGAAAGGGCAAAACTGCCGGTGAATCGCCAAGCCATGACAGTGAGTCTAACCGCGGAATGCGGCACAGCAAGGCCGAATTCCACTCACAGCGGCGTGAACGAACCCGATGTGATAAAGCGTGCCTTCAGCCTTGGCGGGCTTTGAAGCGGCGCTGCGTCTTATTGATGACGTAAACGCGGCCCTTCCGGCGCACGATCCGGTTGTCGCGGTGCCGACCGCGAAGCGACTTTAATGAATTACGGACTTTCATGGGAGCAATCCGGCGTTGTTGCGGGTTGCTTAAGGAACCGCCACCGGCTTGTCAACGAGACTCGCAACCTGGTCCCGCGCACGCCTGACAGTTTCGCGGCTCATGCGTTGGACCGGCCAAACCGGAGCCCGGCGCTTTGCCTTGCGCTCCTGCAAATAAGCGACCCAGTTTTGATAGATGCCGATTGCCGGCGCCTGCCAAGTGTTTTGCAATCCGCCTTCGATCGCCTTCATGGGAAAGTGTCTAATAAGCTTTTCGGTCCGTTCGGTTCGGGCGCGGGTGCAAAAGTCTTCGATCAGCTTGCTCGCCTCGTCGTCGAAGTAGCCCTGTGGCAATGCCGGAAAGTTGTCGCGATCGCCGCGCAAAAACCGGCCGACATCGCGGCGATACTCCCGCGCCAGTGAATCTGCGTCGTATTCCGGATGGCCTTGAAAGAACAAAAATAGCGACGCGCCGCGATCACGGCCCACAAACATATCGGCGCCGGTCGCGGCCGATCGGCTCAGGACGCGATAGCCGGCGGCATTGAGCGCCGCGGCGGGGAGATCGTTGTGCCGCGAGTGTGGAACGGGAAGCCGCGACGGCATGCCGGTGGTTAGCGCATGCCAACGCACGACGTCGCAATGAAACACCCCGAACAGCTTCTCTTGGCGGAGCTCGCGTTCAATGCCGTCGGCTTGGAGAACGGCGGCGTGCGCAGCAAGACACGACCAGATCGTCGAATCGGTATTGTGCTCGGCCCACGCCATCAATTTGGTCAGACTGGGCCAATAAGGCTCATCACGTAGCGATGCGGCGCGCGGCTCGTTGCCGGTCACGATCAGGCCGTCGAGATGGGTGTCCCAAAGCTCGGAAACGTCACGGTATCGCGTCACGAGCGCCGCGCGCGCCTGCGCGCTGCGCGGAACTTCCGGCACCGAAAACAGCTTGAAGCGGACGATCACGTCGGGCGATGCCGCCCTGACGAGCGCGATAAACTGACGCTCGGTCGCGTCAAGCGCCGCATCCGGCATGTTGTTGACGAGCCCGATGGTCAGGCAATTGTCGCCGCGCAATTCAGCGCTTGCGCAAGACCGGGACGTATCGAGGAGAATTGGCATCGACGTTATACCGGCGATTATTCGGCCGCTATCAACGGCGAGCGAAACGATTGCGCGGCGGCGAGCGCTTGGTCGAGGTCGGCGATAATGTCATCGATGTGTTCGATGCCGACCGAGAGCCGGATCATTTCCGGCCGCACCCCGGCTTTTTCCTGCTCAGTCGGCGACATTTGCCGATGCGTCGTGGATGCGGGGTGACACGCCAGAGATTTGGCGTCACCCATATTGACCAGCCGCTTGAACAGCTTGAGCGCATCGTAAAACGATTTTCCTGCCTCAAATCCTCCGGCGATGCCGAAGGTCAAAATCGAGCAGGCGCGCCCGGGAAAATATTTCTGCGCCATAGCGTGATACGGATTGTCGGCAAACCCGGCGTAATTGACCCATTGCACGCGCGGATCGGCACGCAAGAATTCCGCGACACGGCGCGCGTTGTCGACGTGTCGCTCGACCCGCAAGGCAACGGTCTCGATACCTTGCAGCAGAAGAAACGCCGACAGCGGCGAGAGCACCGCGCCGGTGGTGCGCTGATAGACACTGCGGCACCGCGCGATGTAGGCGGCCGCGCCAAAATGATCCGTGTAAGTCAGTCCGTGATACGAACGATCAGGCTCGCTGAACATCGGGAAGCGCCTGGCGTTGGCGCGCCAGGGAAAGCGCCCGGAATCGACGATGGCGCCGCCGAGCGTCGTGCCGTGGCCGCCCAGGAACTTGGTCAACGAGTGCACGACGATGTCGGCGCCGTAATCAATCGGGCGCAGCAGGATCGGCGTGGCGACGGTATTGTCGACAATGAGCGGAATGCCGTGCCGCGCGGCGACCGCGGCCAGCGCCTCGATGTCGCAAATGTTCCCGGCCGGATTGCCAATGCTCTCGCAGAACAACGCGCGCGTTTGGTCATCGATCAGCCGTTCGAGCGCGTCGGCTTGATCGGATTGCGCGAAACGGACCTGCACGCCTTGGCTTGGCAGGGTGTAAGCGAACAGCGTGTGGGTGGTGCCGTAAAGCTGGGGAATGGAAACGATGTTGGTGCCGATCGCAGTCAAATTGAGCACGGCATAATTGAGTGCGGCCTGGCCAGAGCTGACACACAGCGCTTCCAGACCGCCCTCGAGCGCGGCCACCCGCCGCTCGAGCACAGCCGTCGTCGGATTACTGATCCGGCTGTAACGATGACCTTCGATTTCGAGATTAAACAGCGCGGCGCCCTGATCGGCGCTGTCGAATTCGTAAGCAACGGTTTGGTAGATGGGAACAGCGACGGCTTTAGTGGTCGGCTCAGTCTCGTAACCGCCGTGGATAGCCACCGTATCGCTTTTCATAATTCCCCGCCGTGTCGCGATCTCTACCCCTCACAGATGCTATCCCCTTTTCGTTTTTTATCCGTCGCGTGCACGGCAAACAACTTAACGGTCAACAATTCGAACGAGTAACGTTAACCAGTTCCTCTGCGATCACTAAAGTTTTAGGCAATCTCGAAGCTAAAGATTTACTTTGTTGAGCCACCTTCTTCGCGATGGCTCTCCTCGACGCTGAACACCGAAGGCGTGAATCGAGCGGCGCTGAGACAGCGCATCGCGATTGGCTGCGTGCGCTCGAGGCCACTGCGCCAGTAGCGGCTCAACCGAAACGCCTTTTGTTCCATGTCATCGAAGGCCTGGCACGAACATCTCCCGATGCGCCGGCGCTGATTAGCGCCGATGAGAGCTTCACCTACGCGCAGCTCGCGGCCCGCACCAATATGTATGCGCGCTGGGCGATCGCTCAAAACCTCGCCAAAGGCGATATCGTCTGTTTGATAATGCCGAACCGGCCGGAATACCTGGCGATCTGGCTCGGACTCACGTCGGTTGGCGTGGTGGTAGCACTGATCAACACGCAACTTCGCGGCGCTTCGCTGGTGCATTGCATCGATGCAGTGACCCCGGCGCATGTCATAGTCGCGGCCGAATTTTCGCTGCACGTCCAATCCCTGACGACGAGCTTGCAGGGCCGGCCGACAATCTGGTGTCACGGCGGAGACAGCGCGTTTCAACGCATCGATCATGCGATTGCCAAGCTTTCCGGCGCAGCACTGACCACATCGGAGCGGCGGCGGATAACTATCGCCGACCGAGCTCTCCTGATTTACACCTCCGGCACAACCGGCCTGCCCAAGGCCGCCAATGTCAGCCATCGGCGGCTGCTCTCGTGGAGCTTATGGTTCGCCGGGCTGATGAACATCAGCCCGCTTGATCGTGTCTATGATTGCCTGCCGATGTATCACAGCGTCGGCGGGATCGTTGCCACAGGGGCGGCTTTAGTACGCGGCGGTTCGGTGCTGATCCACGATCGATTTTCCACGCATCAGTTCTGGAACGATATCGCCAGCGGCGGCTGCACTATCTTTCAATATATCGGCGAGCTTGCCCGCTATTTGGTGAACGCGCCTCCCCATCCGCGCGAGCGCGAACATCGGCTGCGGCTTGCCTGCGGCAACGGGCTTCGCGGCGACATCTGGGAGAAATTCCAAGCAAGGTTTGCCATCCCGCGCATTCTCGAATTTTACGCATCCACCGAGGGCAATTTTTCGCTCTACAATGTCGAAGGCAAAGTCGGCGCTATCGGCCGCGTCCCCTCTTTTCTGCGCCACCGCTTTCCCCTGACGCTGGTAAAATTCGACGACCAGAGTGGCGCGCCGCTGCGCGGCAAGGATGGGTTTTGCGTCCGCTGTGGCATCGGCGAGGCCGGCGAAGCCATCGGCCGGATTCGCGATGCTTCGGCTCGCGCCGGGGCCGAATTCGAAGGCTACAATAAAGCGGAGCAGTCCGAACAAAAAGTCTTGCGCGACGTATTCGAGCGCGGCGACGCCTGGTATCGCACTGGCGACCTCATGCGCAGCGACGACAGCGGCTTCTATTATTTCGTCGACCGCATCGGCGATACCTTTCGCTGGAAAGGCGAAAATGTCTCGACCTCGGAAGTCGCCGCCGCTATCGGGGCGTTTCCCGGAGTCAAAGAAGCCAACGTTTACGGTGTGCGCGTCCCCGGCACGGAGGGCGCCGCGGGCATGGCGGCAATCACTCGCAGCGGTAATCTCGATCTGGCCGCGCTGCACAAGCACCTCGCCGCATGGCTGCCGGCTTACGCGCGGCCGTTGTTCCTGCGCGTTGCCGATCGGCTCGAAGCAACGGCTACCTTCAAGCACACCAAAACCAATTTGCAGCGCGAAGGTTTTGATCCAGCGGCGACGAGCGACGCGATCTACTTCGACGATCCGGCGAAAAAGGCGTTTGTCCGCCTCGACGCCGCGCTTTTCGCCCGCATTACCGCCGGCGGAGTGCGGCTGTAAGGCGGCCGCCGCTGGCGCCGATTAGATGTGTTCGGCCGCCTGGGCCGCAAAGAATGTGTCAGCCTCCGCTTGCTCGGCGCTGGTTCTATTGAAAAACGCGTTTAGCAGAACCGCCGAAATCGAGGTCAGGATGATGCCGTCGCCGAAAATCGGCTTCAGCGTGTCCGGGAAAACGTGGAAGAAGGTCGGCGCCACGATCGGAATAAGGCCGAAGCCGATGGAGATGGCCACCACAAGGACGCTGTTACGCTGCTTGGCGTAATCCACGGTCGACAGGATCTTGATGCCGGTCGCCGCCACCATGCCGAACATAATGAAGCCGGCGCCGCCGAGCACGCATTGCGGCACTGACGCAACAATGAACGCAAGCTTCGGAATGAGACCGAGCACGAGCATAATGACGCCGCCGGCAACGCAGACCCAGCGGCTGTACACGCCGGTCACACCGACCAGACCGATATTCTGCGAGTAGGAAACATAGGGAAACGTGTTGAAGATGGCGCCGATAATGGTGCCGAGTGAATCCGCACGCAGGCCGCGTTTTATATCGTCGGCGTCGACCTTCCGCCCGGTCATGGCGCCGAGCGCGAGGAACATCCCGGTCGCCTCGATAAAGACGATGGTCACCACGAGACACATGGTCAGGCACGGGATCAGATAGAATTGCGGCCAGCCGAACTGCAGCGGCAGCACCAGGCGCACAATCGGCTCGTTGTCGATGCCGCTAAAATCCGTCCAGCCAAGCGCAATGGTGACGAGATAGCCGGCTGTAATTCCGATCAGCACGGCGACGTTCTGGAGGAAGCCCCGCGTGAACTTAATCAGCAACAGGATAACGAGAAGCACCAAGCCGGCGACCAACAAGTAACCGGCCGCGCCGAAGTCCGCCTTCCCTGCTCCGCCGCCCGCCCAATTGACGCCGACCCGCATCAGCACCACACCAATCATGGTGATGATCGTGCCGGTGACCACTGCCGGAAAGAAACGCAGCACATATTTGACGAACGGCGCGACGCACAGCCCGAAAATGCCGCCGACCAGAACCGCGCCGTAGATTCCGGTCAATCCGACGCCCGGCATAGCCGCCATCGCCAGCATCGGCGAGATCGACACCGCGGTCACGCCCATGATGATGGGCAAACGGATGCCGAATGGCCCGAAGCCGACCGTTTGGATCAAGGTCGCTATTCCGCACGCAAACAAGTCGGCGTTGATCAATAGCGCGAGCTGATCCTTCGGCAGATGGAGCGCGCCGCCGATGATCAGCGGTACCGCAACCGCGTTGGCGTACATGACCAGCACGTGTTGCAGACCGAGCGCAGCGAGCTTCGGATAGGGCAATATCTGGTCAACCGGATGAACAGGCTCGCTCATGGGCATCCTCGCGCCGTAAATCGCCAATGTGGCTGAGGATCGGATATGCAATTCCCACGCCGAAAGGCGTGCGACGCATTCAGCGACCAAAAAGCCTGACCAATGCCCAATCGAGCAGCGGCAATTGACGCCGAAGCGGTCAACCGGCGTGGCGGGTAAGCGCGCAAACGGCGGCGCCGGCGAGCGCAAGCCACGCGGCAATCAGGATAGTGCCTCCGGTAGGAGCCGCCATCGCAAATAGGCGATGGCCCGCGAAAACCCGAAGCGCGATATCGCCCGAAAAAAGCGCAGCTCCGACAATCCAAGCGCCAAGAACCACGAACATCAGCGGCCGCCAAAACAGCCCCTGCTGCGTGAGCGCGGCACCGCCGAGCACGGCGGCAGCGTGGAATAAAAGCATGTAGGCCGCGCTTTCGGCGCCGGCATTAGGGGCGCCATGCGCGCCCGCGGCGGCAAGGATGACACCGCTTGCGCCCATCAACCCGGCAAGTAGGACGATTATCGCCAGTGCCACCGTTCCAGCCCTCGCTGCGTCCGCACTGTAACTCATTTACTACGATGCGGACCCGGCGCGAAGCGGAGCATCACGCACAAAGCTGACGAGCCGGCTATTGCCGATCCAACCTTTGGCGACTGGCGATTGCTAGGCGGTCGCCCCGGCATCGACCGTGAGCACGGTGCCAGAAATATTGCGCGCCTTCGGGCTCAGCAAGAATTCGACCGCATTGGCGACGTCGTCAACCTCTGCAAGCCGCTTCAGTGCGCTTCTTCGCGCAATGCGTTGGCGCTGCTCATCGGCGAGCGCATCGGTCATCTCGGTCGCCAAAAAGCCCGGCGCCACGGCATTCACCGTGATGCCCATCCGCCCGACCTCGCGCGCGAGTGAACGCGTGAATCCAAGCATGGACGCTTTCGTCGCCGCGTAAGCCGAAAGTCCGCTGTAACCGGTGAAACCGATGATCGAGGCGATATTGACAATTCTTCCCGCGCCATCGGCCATCATGCCGCGCACGACGTATTTGGTGAGCACGAGCGGCGATAACGTATTGACGCGCACAAGCTGCTCGATTTTCGCGTTGTGCATCAGCGCAAGCGCGCCGTCGGTGCCGAGCGCAGCATTGTTGACCAACCCGAAGAGCGGACCGAATTCCTTGCGCAGTCCCCGCAGCAGCACAGGAATCTCATTAATCTTGCCCAAGTCGAACGGCGCGAAGTGAAGCGCACCGGGGCCTTGCGCGCTTTCAATTTGCGCGATGGCGTCTGCAGTTTCTTTGTTCTTTTGCCGTGCGACCGCAATGACCCGGTACCCCGCGCCCGCGAGTTTCCGCGCGATGGCAAGGCCCAGTCCGCGGCTGCCGCCGGTCACAAGAATGTTGCGGGTTGTTTCCGGCATCGCGTCTAACCCTGCCGCCGGACGAGCTTGCCGGTAGCGGCGACATCGAGCTTTGGCACAAAGCTGATCGACGCTGGGACTTTGTGCCGTGGCAGCGCGTTGCTGCAGAATTTGAGGATATCGTTTTTGACCTCGATTTGGCGCTTGCCCTCGAGATCCTGGCCTGAACTCAGCACGACGTCAGCGACCACGACCGACCCGGTAATGGGACTTTGTCGTCCGCGCACCAGCGACATGCGCACGCGCGGGTGGCGATTGATTACCGCTTCGACCTCTTCCGGATGAACCTTCATTCCGCCGATGTTGATGATACCACCCTTACGGCCGGCGAAAAAACAACGGTCGCCGTGCTGCTCGACGATGTCACCGGTGTCAACAAAACCATCGGCGGCAGCGAGCGGCGGCGCGGCGCCGAGATAGGCTGAAGCGGTACGGGGCGAACGGATGCGTAGCGATCCGTCGACTACTTTCATCTCCACGTCATCGCGAGTGACTGCAAAATAGTCGGCCGGAAACCCGGCGCGGCTGTCGTTGACATCGAAAGCAACGCCGGCTTCGGTCGAAGCATAGGCGTGTCCGACCACGGCTTGCGGGAAGGTAGCGCGCAAACCGTCGAGAACCGCTTGATCGGCGATTTCGCCCGATAACCTGACATAGCGCGGCGCAATTTTTTCGATGGCCGGGTTCATCAGCGCTCGCCGCCAGTGCGACGGCGTCCCAGATAGATGGGTCATCTCGCGCTGCGCCAGCCTCGCGAGATGGTCGGCGACGCTCTCCTCGGGATTTGACAGTACAAGTGAGGCGCCGCCGAGAAGCGCGCGAAGATAAATTTGCAGGCCGCCGTAGCGGCGAATGTCGTAAAAAGTCCCCCACACGGTGGCGCCGTCTGCGGGACTTGGCGCCTGCAAAGGCGCGGTAAGGCTCGCAAGATTGTGCACGACCATTTTGGGAACGCCGGTCGTGCCTGACGTCACCAGGACCCACTCGGTGGAAATGCGGTTGGCCGGATCTTCCGTCGTGCGAATGATCGAAGGCTCGCAAGAG
This sequence comes from Xanthobacteraceae bacterium, assembly GCA_036845025.1. Classification (GTDB taxonomy): domain Bacteria; phylum Pseudomonadota; class Alphaproteobacteria; order Rhizobiales; family Xanthobacteraceae; genus BOG-931. The sequence continues at coordinate 45,711 of DAIUEQ010000003.1, forward strand.
ACTTGAATTGGAAGTCCGAGCGTCGTCAGAGACGGCGATCCACTGTCGATCACGGCCGCGTCGACCTGTGAAGCGGCGATGATCTCGGCCAGGTGGCCGAACTCGACGCCAGGCGGCAAAATCACCACGCGCCGTGCGATGCCGTCGAGTTCGATCAGCGCCAGCGCTGCGTTGAGCTGATTTTCAGCCGCGACCAGGACGGAGCGTCCGGCAAGCGATGGAAGCCCGGCACCAAGAGTGGTGCCGCTATGAAGATCGGTGAGGCAGACGGACCTGCCGCGATCCCAGAGCCACCTTTCGGTGGGCGGCGCGGCTACGTAGTCCCGCAGCGCGGTTTTACCGCTGGCCATGCTCATAGACTTTTACGAAATCGCCGAGCGTAATCGGAAAAATCGCATCGTCGGCGGCGGTGAACGGATCGATGCCGAGCGTATCCTCGAGCCGCGCCACGAGAACGGCAAAGCCGAGCGAGTCCAAACCGCAATTGGCCAGCACGAGATCTTCCTTCAGCGGCGGCAAAATCTTGCCGTGCTCACGGGCCACCTGCTCCATCTGCTGCATTATGGTTAACTTTACCGACATGCTGCGCCTACTGTTTGTTCATCCCGGCTCGGTATATTCGCGCAACACTTACGATCAAGTTCACGAAACGCTCGTGGTCAACGCGAATGGTTTCTCCCGTTGCGGCATTGCGTTGCCGTCAGATTGAGGCGGCCGATATCGAGGCAGTGGCGTCTTTGCTGGCGCGCGGCTTTCCGGTCCACGACCGCGAGTTCTGGCTGAAGGCTTTGGCGCAACTGGCCCGCCATGAGCCGCCCGCCGGGCTGCCGAAATATGGTTACCTTTTGGCGATGGGCGACGAGGTTGTCGGTGCTCTCCTTCTGATTTGCTCGACATTGCGAACGGGCGGCGCGGCGACTACCCGGTGCAACCTGTCGAGCTGGTATGTCGACCCCGAGTTTCGCGCCTACGCGCCCATGCTGGTCGCACGGGCTATCCGGCACAAAGACGTGACTTACACAAATGTTTCGCCGGCACCGCACACCCGGCCAATTATCGAGGCGCAGGGCTTTTCGCGTTATAGCGATGGCGTCTTTGTCGCGATCACCGCGTTGAACGGGCTTTTTCGCGGCCGCATCGCCAAGGTGATCGACGCGGCCGAGCAAGCCGACATTGCATGCGATCCTTTCGACCGCGAAGTGCTGCTGCAGCATGCCGCGCTTGGCTGTGACAGCGTGTGGTGCGTCGCAGCGGGGCAAGCGTCGCCGTTTGTATTCCGACCGCGCTTGGTCAAAGGCCGGATACCCTGCGCGCAGCTGATCTATTGTCGTGACGTCAACGACTTTGTTCGCTTTGCCGCACCAATCGGAAGATTCCTCGCCCGGCGCGGCAAGTTTTTCGTGGTGATAGACGCGAACGGCCCGATACCCGGACTGGTGGGCTGGTATCAGCGCGGCAAGATGCCGAAATACTACAAGGGGCCGCAGCGCCCGCGCCTCGGAGATCTGGCGTACACCGAGTACGCCCTGCTTGGAGTTTAAATCCGCAACTCCGCGCGCACCGTCGCGGGCCAGCTTTCGATCTCCGCTCCATGGGCGGTAAACAGCGCCAATGCCAGGCGATCCATGCCGAAGGCGACGCAGCCGGTATTGACCACCTGTCCTGCGTCGTCGCGCAAGTTCCAGGCCGTACCGAAATGGTCGCGGTGGTTGTTGAAGCTCATGCAGGCCGTCGGCTCCTCGACTGAGCGCACCGGCACCAATAGCTCAAATTTCAACGCCTGCTCGATTTGGCTCAACGCCATCAGCTTGCCGCCGCGGCCGAAAAACGCGTCGCTGGCTTGGGCGATCTGGTAGCTGAGGCCGAGTCGTTCGGCGAAGCCCGGCGCCCAGGCGAGCCAGCGGCGGCGAAAATCGTCGATCTGCTGCGGCGTACCGGCGCGAACGAATTCGCGCATTCGGAACGACTGCAACCGATCAAGGTCTTTGGACGGTTCGCGCCGGAAACAATCGCCGGCGACATCGAAGTTCAGGCCCTCTGCGGGCACGTCTCCGCGGCTCGCGGCCAGCGGATAGACCGGATAACAGGCCGCGGGGCTGAGCACGAGGTCCGACGCGGACAAAGCCGGCGTCCAGTCTTGATCGGCTTCGAAACGATCGACCGCAGTCCGCACTTCGCTTTCCTTTCCGGGAAGACAGCAGACGCACCCGAGAAAGTGCGGGAAACTTTTCAAATAGCCCGATTTTTCGACTTGACGGCGGCTCATCACCGGAGGAAAGCGCAACACTTCCGTTCCCGGCTCCCGATGACGGGAGATCAAAGCGCTCAACGCCTCAACGACAGTCTCGAAAGCCGCCGTGCGCGTGTAGACGCCATCGATGCCGGTCGGCAGCAACAGCTTCTCGGCGATGGCATCGAGCGAACGAAACGACGGCTTGGGAGCCTTGAACGCGATATTCATGTACACGCCTCACGTTTTTCTGTTGCGGACTTTTTTGCCGCATTTAGCCGCGCAGACTGGTCGGGACTCCATTTAACAGAGACGCATCGGCCAAATTGGCGAGGATGCGGTCATTGTTGATCATGATCGGCGATGACAAAACATCGCGCAGGTGCCGGCCGAGACTGAACTCGCTGTCATTGCGATAACCGGAAAGTCCGCAAGCCTGCATTGCACTCATCACGGTCGAAACGGCGAGTTCGGACGCTTTGACTTTGTGGAGGTTCATGCTGGTTTGATAATCGAGAGACTCAAGCGCCGGGCCGTCGTCCACGATCGCTTCAAACCGCTGCAACGCCGCGGCAATAAGCGAGCGCAGCGTCTGCAGCGAGGCGCTTGCCCGGGTGAAATGCGCCGCGCCAGGCGGCAGCGCGCCGTCGGCGCGATGTCTCGCCTTACGAACGAACCCGCGCGCGCGTTCGACGGAAGCTGCCGCAATTCCTGCCCACGCACTGCTCCACATCAGGTGAGCAACGGGCATCATGGTGCGGGCGTGTATCTCGCTATAAGCGACCGGCAACACCTGCTCGCCGGCTCCCGATGCGACGAGCTGGAAGCCCGCGCTACACGTACCGCGCATGCCGAGTGCGTCCCACCCGACTTGCCGCTGCAGCGTGTAATCCTGCTTGAGGAAGACGACCAAAACTTGATCCGCGCTGGCGGCGTCATTGGCGCGCCGCGCCGTCGTTACAATTCCGTCCGCCGCTTCGCCGTAGGAAATCACGGTAGCGTTCCGCTCGAGCGTGATCCGCGAGTCGTGACGCTCGACCGCGGCCGCGCTGTTGCGGATATCGCCGCCGCGGTCGCCCTCGGTGGTCGAAGACGCGAGCAACATCTGCTCTCCGCAGATGCGCCGCATTAGCAGTTGATGCCAGGAGCTGCCGCGGCCGTGCCGACTGATGCACGCCACCTTGGTCTGGTGCATGGCGTAGATCATGGCCGTCGAGGAGCACGCACGGCCCAACGCGTAACAAATATCGGCCACATCGGCGACCGAGGCGCCCTCGCCGCCGAATTCGCGCGGCACCGCCACGCCGAGGAGGCGGGCGTCGCGTAGCGCAGTGATGGCTTCTTGCGGCAGGCGCGACTCGCGATCAACGGCCGCCGCGTTCGCGGCGGCAACGCGCACCACTTTTTCAACACGCGACGCCAGGCTTTCGGTGCTGGTATAAACTTGGCCATTCGTAACCAGCAACCCGCGCGCCGGCCCGCGTGAGATTGCGACGCCTTGCAATGCTGCGGTTCGAATAGTGGTGGATGCGCTCATGGGCACCTCTATTGCCAGTCGGCTTTTGCGGCTTTGGCAGCGTCAGAGGTAGCGCAAAATTTTGACTTTTCGGCGGATAATGCGCGCAATTGTCTCTGTTCTTTCTCATAAAGGTTACCAATTGAAAGCAATTCATCTGTAAATATTCGGGTGCAGAATTTTTCGCGGCGTATGAGCTGCGACGTGTTTGGAGAGTATTAACCGTGCCCGATTTCTCCGATGCCGAGTTGACCGATCGAGTGGCGCTGCTTGTGCGCAAAGTCATGGAAAAGCGCGCGATTGCGCGGCCAGTTGGAACTGATGACGATCTGCGCGCCTGCGGCCTTTCGTCACTCGATCTCGTTAATCTCATGCTCTCGGTCGAGACAGATTTTTCGCTCAACATCTCGGAGCGAGACATGACGCCTGCAAACTTTCGCTCGATCGCGGCGATCGTCGATCTGGTTCGCAGCTGCCA
>DAIUEQ010000003.1:50034-62427 GCA_036845025.1 Xanthobacteraceae bacterium
TGGCCGCCAGCATCATCGCCGCCCCGACCGCCTGCGTGCCCTTGGTGATGCCGGCATAGGACATCTTCAGCGCCGACGCAGCGTCCGGAGGACCCTCCAATACGCGAACGTCGAGACCGTATTGCCGCAAGGCGGCAAACTGCGCCGCGGCAGGACCTGAAGCATAAAAGCGCGGACCGGCGAGAATGACCTCTCCGCCCGCCGTTTGTGAAGGTGAAGGGCGTGGTGGCGGCGGCCCGATGATGCCGCAGTCGACGAACGAGCATCCAGCGGGCGCGACGACCGCGGCCACCCGGCCGAGGGTCGCCGGATTGATGGCGTTGCAATCGACATAGACCGGCTTCGCATTACTCGCCTTGAGCGCCGGCGCGAAACGTTCGGCGAGCGACAGTGCGTCACCGGGCGGCACGATCGATAGTAGGAAATCCGCGGCCGCAATCTCGGCATCGTTCGTCGCGACCATGCGAGCTTCCTTGGCGCGGGCCGCCGTCGATGCGCCACGGCCGACGAGCGACGTCAATACCTTGATGCCCTGGTCGGAAAGCCTTCTGCCAACCGCAGCGCCCATTGTTCCAGCGGCAATCACCGCGACTACGGGAGTCATCCCAACCTCGATTCAAAATAGCGCGATACAGCGCACCGAGCCCGCAAGGGGCTAACGGTCATCCCTCAGGTGAGGGACCACACCATCCGGGCAAATAACCTGCGTCCTGACTTTTCGCCAGCTCCAGCGCCTTTTCGATCGCATGGTCGAAGTCCTGGTCGAGAATTTTGCGCTTGAGACGGCGGCGCAAAAAATCGGCCCAGAGAAATTCGCTGAATGGCGTCGTATCCTTGGCGAAGCCGCCGGCGCGGCGCAGTTCGCCGGCCAGCGACCGGAATGGATCGTCGATCAGATCGACAACGCTTTTGGGAATATCGCGATAGGGCCGCCGCACCCCTTCAGCGTCGTAGGGATGCATCCAGTTGCGGTTGTCCATCACCGTCCAAAACGCGTCACGATCCAATCCACTGAGGTTGTTGCCAACGACGATCGCCACCTCTTTGACCCCTTCCTCATGCAGGGCGCGGGCGAGGTGATGATGATCGACCACGTAAGGGTGCTGCTTCGGACCCAAGACCACCGGGATGATATGCTTGCCGAGAAACTTCTGGTCTTTCTTGGCGCCGAGTTCGCGCCAGCGTTTCCTTTTGCTGAGGACCTCGCGCATACCAACGGTGATTTGCGTGGGCCTCAGATCAGCGATGGCAACGGCCGCTATCAGCGGTTCGCGGACTATGGTCATATCAGCCACTCACTCTAGACAGGTGTTTTTGGTACGACAGGGGCCCGTTTCGCACAAGCAGGCGTTGTGCGCCCTCATCAGATCAGCACCGGCGCGGCGGCCGTAAAGTATAAAATTGGACGGATCATGCGAGCGATCAGCAAGCTGCGACCAACGAACTCGGTTCTTGCGGTTCTCGCCGCCGCCGCCCTCGTCTTAGGTGCGCAACCGGCGCAGAGTGTCGAAGATGCCCCGCCGGTGGAAAAAAGGGATGCGTGTCAGCGTTCCGACTTTCGTGTCGTGCTGGACGTCGGTCACACCATGCGGGTTCCCGGCGCCGACAGCGCTCGCGGAGTGCCGGAATACACCTTTAATCTTCAGCTGACCGACTCCATCAAACAGGCGTTGGCTGCCGCAGGCTTTAGCAAAACCGTCCGCCTGATCACGGCGACAGCTCCGTGGCGCGGTTTGTTCGAGCGGGCTGCGCGCGCCAACGAACTGCGCGCCAATCTTTTCATCGCCATCCACCACGATTCGGTGCCGGATAATCTCATAGAGAAATGGGAATACAACGGAGAGACACACCGGTTCAGTGACCGCTTTCGCGGCTATTCCATCTTCGTCTCAGACGCTAATGCCGATCGCAAAGGCAGCTTGGCGTTTGGCCACCTCTTGGGACGCGAACTGCAAGCGCGCGGCATGCATTACACGCCGCATTACACTCTGCCGCTCATGGGCACGCATCGTCATCAACTCGTCGACGCCGAGGCGGGCGTCTATCGATACGACCAGCTCATCGTGCTTCGCAACACGCTGATGCCGGCGGTGCTGCTTGAGGCCGGCTCAATCGTCAATCGAAAGGAGGAGCTGGAAATGGCGACCCCGGAACGGCGCGCCTTGATAAGCGCGGCGGTCGTCGCTGCGGTAGAGGAGTTCTGCGCAGCGCGTGCAGAGACAAAACCCGGCCAGCCGCCGGCGCCGGCAACAGCTTTAAAGCCCACCCGCCAACGGCCGGCCACCCTATCGCATTAACAGGAATTGCGCCGTATTCGCCCTCGTGACTGCATGGCCATTAGCGGCTAGAAACAAGGCAGATTCGAGCTGGGCGCTATGCGCCGCTCGACGAGCGGCAGTTCCGAAGGCGCGCTAAAGTTCATTCCAGGCATGGACCAACGTACCAACGACGAACGTCGGCAGGACACTGCGCCGGGCCGGGAAGCGAGACCGACTACGGGGCCGGCGGGAAAACCGCAATCCGTGGTCGGGCGCCCGCGGCGACGGCGCCGGATGGTGCTGGTCATTACCGCCTTGATCATCGCCATAATCGTTGGCGCCGTGACCTGGTGGTTCAACGCAAGCGGATATGAAACGACCGACGACGCATTCATCGACGCGCGCACCGTCTCGATTAGTTCGCAGATCAACGCGGCCATCGTCGACGTACCGGTAACGGACAATCAGCTGGTCGAGTCGGGCGCGGCCTTGGTGCGGCTCGATGACCGCGACTACAAGGCGCAGTTCGATCAAGCCACCGCCCAAGTGGACCAAGCCAAAGCCAATCTGACCAACGTCGATGCGCAAGTTGCCGCCCAGCAAGCGCGCATCGACCAGGCCGCAAAGCAAGCCGCTGAGTCACAAGCTTCGCTTGCATTCGCCGAGCAGCAAGAAGAGCGCTACACGGCGCTCGTTAAGCAAGGCGCCGTTACTCAGGAGCAGGCGCAACAATATGTGTCGCGTCTCCTGCAAGCCCGCGCCAACTACGATGGGGCACGGGCCAATGCGATCGCGAACGAGAAACAGCTTCCCGTCCTGCAGGCGCAGCGCCTGCAGGCACAAGCGCAATGGGAGCAAGTGACCGCAGCCAAAGAACAAGCGGCCGCCAATTTGTCACGCACCATTATTACCGCGCCGGTTGGCGGCCGCGTCGCGCGACTCACCGCCACCAAGGGAAATTATGCCGGCGTAGGTCAGGCGTTACTGATGTTCGTACCGCGGGACGTATGGGTGACGGCGAACTTTAAGGAGACCCAGTTGCGCACGGTGCGGCCCGGCGCTTCGGTCGATATCAGGATCGACGCCTTCCCCGATCGCATATTCAAGGGCCATGTCGACAGCATCCAGCCGGGAAGCGGAACCGCTTTCAGCCTTCTGCCCGCCGAGAATGCGACCGGTAACTTCGTCAAGATCGTGCAGCGCGTCCCGGTCAAAATCGTGTTCGATCAACCGCCCGACATACTGCTCGGACCGGGCATGTCGGTCGTGCCCACGGTCAAGACCCAATGACCGCCGCGCGCGGCACCCCGGCATCTGAAAGCCGTTCGGCGGCCGGCGATCGCAGCCCTTATCTCATCGCTCTCGTCGTCTCGATCGCGACCTTCATGGTCGTGCTGGATACCGCCATCGCCAACGTGGCGCTGCGCTATATCGCGGGCAGCCTTGCCATTAGTGTCGACGAAAGTACCTGGGTGGTGACGACCTACCTCATCGCAAACGCGGTAGTGCTTCCGGTAAGCGGATGGTTGTCGAATGTGATCGGGCGCAAGCGCTTCTACATGATTTGCGTCGCGATATTTACGGTCGCATCCCTGCTGTGCGGGCTCGCCTCAAGTCTTACCGCCTTGATCATTTTCCGCATCCTGCAGGGGCTTGGCGGCGGAGGCATGCCGACCAGTGAGCAGGCGATGCTCACCGATACGTTCCCGCCGGCGAAACGGCCGCAAGCCTTCGCGATCTACGGTATTGCCGTCATTGTGGCACCCACCGTCGGTCCCACCATCGGCGGGTGGCTCACCGACAATTACTCGTGGCACTGGATCTTCTTCATCAATGTACCGTTCGGCATTTTGTCGCTGATCCTCGTGCAATGGCTTGTGGTCGAACCGGAAGTGCTCGAGCGCGAGCGCCACGAGCGGTTGGCCGGCGGACTAAAAGTTGACTGGATCGGGTTTGCGCTGATTGCGCTGACATTCGGCAGCCTTGAGATCGTGCTTGACCGCGGGCAGCTCGACGATTGGTTCTCGTCGGCGACGATCGTCACTTTCGCGACCATTGCCGCGTGTTCGTTCATCTTCTTTATTCCTTGGGAACTCACGCGCGACGATCCCATCGTCGACATCCGCCTGTTGTTCCATCGCCAGTTCGCCATGGCGTTCATTGTCATGCTGGCGGTGGGCGCGCTCCTGTTCGGCTCAAATCAGGTCACGCCGCAGCTGATGCAGACGAACTTTCCCTACACGGCGATGCTATCGGGCCTGGCGATGATGCCGGGCGGACTGACAATGCTGTTGCTGATGCCGATTGCAGGACAGATCATTCCGCATATGCAGCCGAAATACTGGCTGGCGGTTGGACTGGCGCTTATTGCACTCGGGATGTGGGTATCGACCTCGCTCGTACCGGACGCGAGCTTCACCTATTTCGCGTCGGTGCGTGTGTTGCAGACGCTCGGCATGCCGTTCATGTTCATTCCGATCAATTCCATCGCTTATGCCGAGCTGCCGCCGCAGAAAACCAACGAAGGCTCCGCTCTTATTAACGTGGCGCGCAATCTCGGCGGCAGTGTCGGGGTATCGCTCGCCGCTACCGAACTGGCACGGCGATCGCAATTTCACCAATCCCGACTGACCGAGAACATGTCTCCGGATTCGCCCGCCTATCAATCCGCCGTTCATAACCTCACGCAATATTTCGGACAGACCGGACCGCCGGCCACCGCGCGAGGCCACGCGATCGGCTACATCGCTCAACTGATCGACAGCCAAGCGGCGCTCATGGCTTATATCGACATCTTTTTCAGCTGGGCGATTTTCGCCGCGGTATTGGTACCGATCACGCTCCTGCTCATCAGGCGCGTCAATCCGGCGGCGGCGCGGGCGTCGGCGGGACATTGAGGCCGCCGGTATCGCCCGCGTTCGTCACGTGATTTTCTCCAAGTCGCGACTTCCCTGAAAACATCGCCGACGCGTGTGTTTTTATGACAAATGTTCAGCATCTCTCGCCGGACGAGAGCCTTAATTGCGACATGCTGCTGCGGCCCAATGTGCAGTACGCGCAGCACCATTCTTGCTTGAGTTCGTTAGCGCAGGGGTAGCGGGGGGTAACCGACGACCCCGGATGACGAAGCCCGGGGGAGAAAGGAGAGTCGCCGATGTGTGACTTTAGCCTTCAAAGCGTGCGATCGCGACCTGCAGAAGTTGGTGACAAGCTGGTAACGCGCGACTTCGGCACTGGAACGCGCGGATTTGCCGATGCCGAGGATTTCGCAACGGCGGTGTGCTTGTTGCCGGGAACGGAGTTGGCCTTTGCCGGCGAGGTCGCTTGCTTACCGGCCGGGCTACTCGGCTGGAAAACGAAAACGATCAACCACGCCACCGCCATCTTCCGCCAAGTCAACAAGGACAAGTTGGCAGCACACCATGATGCGCTCGAATTTCCCGATGGACGCATCGTACTCTTGACACTTTTGTGCGAAGGCCAAGCGGCGAGCGTGTTGCAACTGCCGGCGCAGCCGAAAACCGAAGCTGAAGCCCGAGAACAAGAGCGGGTTGGCTTCCTCGGTTGAGAATCCGCGGTTGAGAGTGATCTGACTTGAACCGGCCGCCTCAAGCGGCCGGTGTTTTTGTGCGGCCGATGGGCTAGCCTTCCGACGCTAGCTGACAGCGTCAGCATCTAAAAGATGCAAGGCCGCCGCTTTGAATGAAAATCTCGTTGATCCTGAATCAAGTGCCGGGGCCGAGCCACAAGCCAAGCCTGACAGCAAATCGCTGTTTTGGGCGGCTTTCCCCTCCATCATGCTGCCGATGTTTCTCGCTGTGGCCGATCAAACCATTGTCGCCACGGCGCTTCCCGCCGTGGCCTCGGACCTCGGAGACGTCGAGCGGGTGTCTTGGGTCGTCGTCTCGTATTTGATCGCCAACACCATTGCGGCGCCGGTCTATGGACGGCTGGGCGACTCGTACGGGCGCCGACGCATGATCCTCACCGCGCTCGCGATCTTTATCATCGGGTCGCTGCTCTGCGCGCTCGCACCAAATATTGAAATTCTCACCGCAACCCGCGTGCTGCAAGGATTTGGCGGCGGCGGGTTGATGACCTTGTCGCAAGCGCTGGTCGGCGAAATCGTTCCGCCGCGCGAGCGCGGCCGCTACCAAGGGTACTTGGCGGGTGTTTCAGTCGCCTCCAGCACGTTTGGACCGGTCGCCGGTGGCTATCTGACGCAAGCGTTCGGATGGCGATCAATTTTCCTTGTCAATTTACCGCTCGGCCTCATTGCAGTGGCCCTGGTATTGCGGCTCAAGACGCAGCCGACCGACCGCCGGCGAACGACATTCGACGCCCCGGGCCTGGTGCTGTTCACGATGTTCGTGTCTCCCCTCATTCTAGCCCTGGAACAGGTCCAGCGCATGGATGCGCGGACCTTACCGCTTGTCTTTGGGCTTTTGTTGCTGGGCGGGCTGGCCCTTCTGGCCTTGATTTGGCAGGAAAGGCATTCGAGTTCGCCGCTCATTCCGCCAGCTTTGTTCAGAGAGCCCTCGGTGTGGCGGAGCGACGGCTTGGCCGCCTGCCACGGCGCCGCTTTGGTCTCGTTGATTACATTTTTGCCGATTTATCTTCGCGCGGTGCGCGGCGCCTCGCCGGCCGAAACCGGGCTATTGTTGCTCCCGCTAATGTTCGGCATTGGGATCGGTTCGCTGGTCACTGGTCAATTGGTCACGCGAACCGGGCGCACTGCGGTTTTTCCCTCCTACGGTTACGTCGCGGCGACGGCATCGCTGCTCTTTCTCGCCTTTTACGTGCCGCGCCTGACGCTCGCGGAACTCCCATGGGTCTTTGGCGGCACGGCGATTTTCATGGGCACGGTCATGGGTGTCGTCCAGGTCACCGTACAAGCCGTCGCCGGCCAGCGCATGCTCGGCACCGGCGCCGCAATGGTGCAGTTTTCCCGTTCGGTTGGCGCGGCATTCGGCACTGCCGCGGTCGCGGCGGTTTTGTTTTCCGTTCTTGCCGCCGGCGATCGGGAGACCGCCGGCCTGTTCGGAGCGTTGATCGATCAAGGGCCCGACGCCATTGCCGCTCTGCCCGTTGCGCGCCAAACCGTCGTGCAAGGAGAGATCGCCGGAGCCTTCCGCGCCGCCTTTGTGACGATCGCGGCCTTCACCGCTATTGGCGCCTGGCTGGCGTGGTCGATGCCGCTGCGCCGTGTTTAGGTCGCCATCGCGAATTACCGCTCGAAGACGAGGTTCGTTAGACCGAAGCCAGCGCCTCACCTCACCTCACGCGGGCGGCCGGTGCGCAAGCCAGCGGCCGGCCTCGGTGGCCGCGAACAATTCCTCGATCGCCGCATTGACCGCCGCCGGCTCCTCGCTGGTGATGGTGTGACCGGAACGCGGGATTACCGACAGCCCCGCCGTGTGCACCGTGCGCTTAAGGAACAAACTTCCCTCGAGACAGGTGTCGTCCTCGTCGCCCACAATAATCAGAAGAGGAACAGCAAATCTTCGCAAGACCGCTTCCATGTCAAAGAGGGTCGGGCGGCGCGCTTGCACCATCGACATGGTCAGAGAGTGGCCCTGCGCCGAATGCTCGCCGAGCATCCGGGCAAATTCGGCAAAACCGCGCGGGTCTTTGTATTTGTAGCTCAGCCGACCCGGCCCCTCGGCGTAGGTTGCAGCCGCCTCCACCATGCCTTTCTCGGTGAACATCAGCGCAGTCGACGCGGCGAATCTGCGCATCGCCTCGCGTGCCTCCGGATCGGACAACGAGCCCCAACCGCAGCCAGCGGCCGTCACCGAGATACAGCGTCGCGGGTGTAGGATACCGACATGAAGCGCGGTGTAGGCGCCCATTGAATGTCCGACGATGTGGGCCTTGTCGACGCCGAGCCCATCCATGACCGCCACGACATCATCGCAGGCGATGTCCTGACCATAGCGGGCCGGATCTTCCGGTATGTCTGAGGGCGGATAGCCCCGCGCGGAAAACGTAATGCAGCGATGCGAACGCGAGAAATAACGCATCTGCGGTTCCCACGTGCGATAGTCGCCCGCAAATTCGTGGACAAAGACGATCGGAGTGCCGGTGCCAGCTTCTTCGCAATAAAGCTTGGTACCGTCAGGTGCAGTGATTTTAGTCATCGGTTTCTCGCTGTCATTTGCTAGGCCGCCTCGGCCAAAAGTTCGAGCTCGCAAATCTCCGTTACCGGCGCCGGCAAGACGTCGCCGGTCAGATCATAGCCAACCGCCCGCAAAATCCCGCGCGCCGGATTCATGCTGACCGCGAGCCGCGTGTAGGGATTGAGCACCGGCTCCCGCAGCCAATCGAATTCGCTTGCCGACAACGAGCCGTTCCACGCCGCAAGCGACTCACGACGGGCCCTGCTGAAACCGGCCGCCTCGGCGAACGAACTGACCAGAAACCGCCGCATGCCGATCCGCCCTTCCCAGCCGGGACGACACGGCTCCCAATCGTTGGCCGCGCACGTACCGCCAAAGCGGGTAAGGAATTCCGTCTCGGTGCGCTCGATCACGCAACCCTCGTCCGGAGCGCAGCCTACGAGCGTGTAGATGGCTGGACGCGCAACGGGCGTCACTTCCAGCAGATGTCGCGCCGAAGCAAAGTCCCTGCATTCGTCAAACGCCCGCCGCAACAGCTGATCCGGTGCGATGCATGGCACGCCCGACACCCGCAGCATGTTGATTGCGTGGTCAAAGGGCCGTAGCCAGCGATGGCGGGTGCGGCGCCACATCGGCGCCTGATTGAGCGAGGCCGCGAAGCGCCGCGGCGCCATCGCCGTTAGTACCCCGATATAGCCGGGCCAAGTGACGCTGAAAAAGTCGCCGCCAGCACCGCGCATGCGTGCAATCTCGGTGTGTCGCCCCAGACCTTTGAACGGCCAATCCAGCGTGCGAATAAGCCACGGCTCGCCGTGCTCTTGGCAAGCTCGTGCGGTACAGCCCCATTGATAAGACGCGTTGAGCATCCAGACACCGGAAAAGTCCAAGGTCTTCGCAATCGCCGCGATTTCGGCGAGATACGGGGAACGTGATCGCCGCAAAGCGCGACGTGCAAGCCGATCGAGCGCCGGGATCAACGGCAGTGCCGCACACGGGAGAAACTGCAAGCAGGAGTCGCGCAATGCTCTAGCTTGCGCAGGCCGCAACTGCGCGTGACGCAGTGGACCGCCCTCACGCACGTCGATGACCGGAATGGCAGGCAGTGTCGATGTCATCTGAAGCCGCCGATACGACTCGTACCGAGAGTGCATGTGCCCGGCACACTCCCCCGTCAAGAGCCGTCGGCACGCCGGCTACAACGTATCGGCTTGGATTCAACGGTTGACTCTGTCGGCGGCACCGCATTGAAAGCCTGGACGAGCGGCAGCGCTCGCAAGCGCGAGGAAGTTATGGAAACAGTTAAGCTAGGTCGAACCGGACCGACGGTCGGAGTCATCGGCCTCGGTTGTATGGGCATGTCGCCCGGCGTCTACGGGCCCTCCGACGAGGCAGAAGCTCTAGCCACGATTCGAGCGGCGATCGATGCCGGCATCACCCTGATCGACACCGGCGACTTCTACGGCATGGGTCACAACGAAATGCTGATCCGGCGCGCGCTGGAAGGCGTGCCGCGCTCTCAAGTTGTCATCTCAGTGAAATTCGGTGCGCTGCGCGATCCGGCCGGCATGTTCGGCGGCAACGACGGCCGCCCGCAGGCGGTGAAAAATTTCCTTGCCTATACGCTGCGGCGCCTCGGCACCGATTACATTGACATATACCGTCCCGCGCGGCTCGATCCGACGGTACCGATCGAGGATACCATCGGCGCCATCGCTGACATGATCCGCGCCGGCTATGTCCGCCATGTCGGCTTGTCGGAAGTCAGCGCTGAGACCATCCGGCGCGCGCAAGCCGTGCATCCGATCGCCGACCTGCAGATCGAATACTCGCTCATGAGTCGCGGCATTGAAACCAGTATTCTGCCGACGACGCGCCAACTTGGCATCGCCATCACCGCTTATGGAGTCTTGTCGCGGGGAATCCTCAGCGGCCGGGTGCCACCGGCGACCAATAAGGGCGATATCCGCATTGTCCGCATGCCGCGTTATCAGCAGGGCAATCTTGAGCAGAACCTGAAATTGGTCGAGGCATTGCGGCAGATCGCCCATGAAAAAAACGCCACCCCGGCACAGCTTGCGCTCAGCTGGGTGCTCTCGCGTGGATCGGACATTATCCCCGTGGTCGGCGCGCGGCGCCGCGAACAGCTCGATGAGTGCCTCGGTGCGCTCACTTTAAAACTCGATACCGCCGACCTCGCACGCATCGACGCAGCGGTAACCCCGGACCTCACCGCCGGAACGCGCTACGACGCGCCGCAGATGGCGCATCTCGACAGTGAAGCGGGTGCGCACCATCCTTCTACTTGATTGACGCAGGTCCCACTGCGATAGTTACATCGGGAACCGGTTTAGCTGCCAAACACCGGAAAGCTGGGGGGAGCCAGTGGCTGAGTACGACTACGTCGTCGTCGGCGCGGGATCGTCTGGAAGTGTCATCGCCGCAAGGCTCTCCGAAGACCCTTCGGTCAACGTGCTGTTGCTCGAGGCAGGCGGACCAAATCACGACGACGAGAGAATCTCCACACCGCATCGCGCATGGGAATTGTGGAGCACACCCTTTGATTGGGCCTTCACAACCGTTCCGCAGCCCGGCGCGCTGAACCGGGAACTGTTTTGGCCCCGCGGCAAAGTGCTCGGCGGCTCAAGCTGCCTTAACGGTACGATCTACATCCGCGGCGCACCCGCCGATTACGACCAATGGGCCTATCTCGGCAACGCCGGCTGGGATTACGAGAGTGTGCTGCCCTATTTCAGGAAATCGGAAGACTATTACGGCGGCGCATCGCGTTATCACGGCGTCGGCGGGCCGCTTTCGGTCCTGCGCCATACCCATCCCAATCCTTTGACGGACGCTTTTATCGAGGCCGCGGTCAACACCGGCCATCCAATTAATTACGATTTTTCCGGGCCTGAAATCGTCGGCGCCGGCTATGCCGATACCACGACGATGCGTGACGGCCGCCGCTGCAATGTTTCGCTGGCTTTCCTTGTGCCCGCGCACAATCGCAGCAATCTGACTGTCCAAACCGGCGCACGCAGCCATCGGCTCGTGATCGAAAACGGACGGTGTCAAGGCGTCGTCTATGAGCACGACGGCAGACTGCACACCGCCAATGCCTCAGCCGAAGTCATTGTCAGCGCTGGCACGATCGGATCGCCGCACCTTCTCTTGCTGTCCGGGGTCGGGCCGGCTGACGACCTGAACAAGCTCGGCATCCGCGTCAACGCCGACTCGCGCGGGGTCGGACAAAACCTCCACGACCATCTTCTGACTTTTGCCATCTACGAAGCCAGCCGCGAAATTCCCGCGCCAAAGCACAACATCCTCGAAGCCCATTTATTCGCGAAAAGCGACCCGCGGCTGCCGGCGCCCGACCATCAACCGTTATTCATGTGCAACGCGCCGCCGCTGCCCGGGCTGGAAATCCCACCACATTCCTATGCGATCGCACCGGGCATCGTACGCCCAGCGTCGCGCGGCGAATTAAAGCTGACCGCGAATGACCCCGGCGCGCCGATCCGCCTCGATCCGAAATATCTGAGCCAGACGGCCGACCTCAACGCTCTCGTCCATTCGCTCGAAGTCTCAATCGAGATTTTGGAAAACGCAGCGTTTGCCAAATGGCGCAAACGTTCGGTCTGGCCCAAAGCCAAGACGCGCGCCGAGCGCGAACAGTGGGTGCGGCAGACCTGCGAAACCTACCACCATCAAGCCGGCACCTGTAAAATGGGGATCGACGCCATGAGCGTTGTCGATCCGCAACTGCGGGTCTATGGCGTCGAAGGCCTGCGCGTCGCCGACGCTTCCGTCATGCCGGCCGTGACCAGCGGCAATACCAATGCGCCGGCGATCATGATCGGCGAAAAGGCCGCCGACCTGATACGGGGCAAAACCGCTTTTCACTGATCGACAGCTATACCGGCGCGTAAACGCCGGGACTTTGTTCAACCACCCGCGCCAGCGGTGGCGGCCGGTTGATCTTGAGCCCGTCCCATGCGGCGTTGACGATGTCCTGA
>DAIUEQ010000004.1:0-46733 GCA_036845025.1 Xanthobacteraceae bacterium
GCTTGCCCATGCCGCGCGCCACCACGGCGGCGTGCGAGGTCATGCCGCCGCGCGTAGTCAAAATTCCCTCGGCGGCGTGCATCCCATGAATGTCTTCGGGAGAGGTCTCCACGCGTACCAGGATCGCCTTACGCCCTTGGCTCTTGAGCAGTTCGGCCTCTTCAGATGAAAACACGATCTCGCCGCAGGCGGCTCCCGGCGACGCCGGCAAGCCGGTGGCGATGACCGTACGCTCGGCCGCCGGATCGATAGTCGGATGCAGGAGCTGGTCGAGTGCCGCGGGATCGACACGCATGACGGCTTCGCCCCGGCTGATCAACCGCTCTTGGGCAAGTTCGACTGCGATGCGGATCGCCGCCTTGGCGGTGCGCTTGCCGTTGCGCGTTTGCAGCATCCACAGCTTGCCCTGCTCGACGGTGAATTCGAGGTCTTGCATGTCGCGGTAATGCTTTTCCAGCAGGGCATCGATCCGCTTGAGCTCGGCGAAAGCCTGCGGCAACGCCGCTTCCATAGATGGCTTGTCCGAACCCGAGGCCTTGCGCGCCGCCTCGGTGATCTCCTGCGGCGTGCGGATGCCGGCGACAACGTCCTCGCCCTGCGCATTGATGAGAAACTCGCCGTAGAGCTTTTTTTCACCGGTTGACGGATTGCGGGTGAAGGCGACGCCGGTCGCGGAAGTGTCGCCCATGTTGCCGAAGACCATGGCCTGAACATTGACCGCGGTGCCCCAGCTCTCCGGAATGTTGTGCAGCCGGCGATAAGTTATGGCGCGCTGATTCATCCAGGATCCGAACACGGCGCCGATCGCTCCCCACAATTGCGCATGCGGATCCTGCGGAAACGGTTTCCCGCTTTCCTTTTCGACGCGCGCCTTGAAGAGGCCGACCACTTGCTCCCAATCGTCCGCTTCAAGGTCGGTATCGAGGGTGTGACCGCTGCGCTCTTTGTGCTCGTCGAGAATTTCCTCGAAACAATGATGTTCGATGCCGAGCACGACATCGGCATACATGGTGATAAAGCGGCGATAGCTGTCGAAGGCAAAGCGCCGATCTCCGGATTTTTCCGCAAGCGCGGCGACGGTCGTGTCGTTGAGACCGAGATTGAGCACCGTGTCCATCATGCCTGGCATGGAGGCACGGCCGCCTGAGCGCACCGAAACGAGCAGCGGATTTGAGCCATCGCCGAACTTCTTGCCGGTGATGCGGCCAACCTCCGACAACGCCGCCTCGACCTGCGGCCGCAAATCCTTCGGGTAGTTTTTGCCGTTCTCGTAGAAGTAAGTGCAGACCTCGGTCGTAATGGTGAAACCAGGCGGCACCGGAAGGCCAAGATGAGCCATCTCGGCAAGACCCGCGCCCTTGCCGCCGAGGAGATTGCGCATATTGGCGCGGCCCTCGGCTTTGCCGCCGCCAAAAGCGTAGACCCATTTGCCTCGACGCTGCCCGGCCCCGGGCTTTTTCGGCCGTGCTACCACCACGCGCCTAGCCCGCGCGCTATTCGCCGCGGACCGCTTCGCTTTCTTCGCCGGCCGCCGCGCCATTTTTGCACGCGCTTTTGCCATCAGATTATCACCCGAATCTGCCGAGGGTCCCGAGCATACGCGCGCTTGCTAATGCCAGTTGACGAAATGATGTACGGCGTTGAGCCCGACCAAGCCGACGAAAATGAGATAGATCGCAACGATGTAGTTGAGCAATCGCGGAATGATCAGAATGAGAATGCCAGCAAGAATGGCGACGAGCGGGGTGATGTGGGCGGCGGTGACGACCATAAATAATCCTCGGCGTTTAGGGCAACATGGGATGGGACTAAAGGCGCGGCAGGCGCGATTGGCTGTAACCGGCAAGACTAAGAACGCGCAACAGGCCCTTAAGTTCTAGCAGGATTTTCGAATTTGAGCATCGTTCCGCGCGCCATTCGCAGCCTGCCGATCCGGATAATTATCCCTCGATCTTGGAAAAATCAGCGACGGCGCGCGTCGCCGCACGGATTTCATTGAGAAGTTTCAGGCGATTCTCGCGGACTTTCTTGTCCTCGACGTTCACGGTCACCTTATCGAAGAAAGTATCGACATGAGGCCGCAATCGCGCCATCGCGCGCATGGCGGCTTCAAAATCCTCAACCTCGACAGCGCGGCTGGCTTCGGTTTTGGCGGCATTGATGGCCTGCGCCAGCGCCTTCTCTTCGGATTGGTCATAAAACTTTGCAATGGGAGCGCCGGTATATTGGTGACCGTCCTTCTTTTCCTCAATGCGGATGATGTTGGTGGCCCGCTTGTAGCCGGCGAGTAAGTTCTTGCCATCCTCGGTGTCGAGGAATTTACCTAGCGCCTCGACGCGCCGAACGATGAGAAGTAGATCGTCCTGACCTTCGAGCGCAAACACCGCATCGACGAGATCATGGCGCGCGCCCTTTTCGCGGAGTTGGCCCTTTAGGCGATCGGCAAAGAAAGACAAAAGATCGCTGGGCAGGAGAGATCGGCTAATTTCAATAGCCCGCAAACCGTCGGCCGCGAATTCAACCGCCGGGAGCGTGCGAAGCCTGATTGCGTTGTCGAGTACGATGGTAATGATCCCCAATGCGGCCCTGCGCAGCGCATAAGGATCCTTGCTGCCCGTCGGCTTTTCGTCGACCGCCCAAAATCCAACCAACGTGTCGATCTTGTCGGCCAGCGCGATCGCGACCGAAACCGGATCGCTGGGGACGAGATCATCGGGCCCCTTCGGCTTGTAATGATCCTCGATGGCATGTGCGACCGCTTCGTCTTCGCCCTGCTCCTCGGCATAATATTTTCCCATGGCGCCTTGCAGCTCAGGGAATTCGCCGACCGCTTCTGTCAATAGATCCGCCTTGCACAGCCGCGCCGCGCGGCGCGCCCTCTCCACGTCAGCACCGACCAGCGGCGCGAGCTCGGCGGCCAGGCGCTCGATGCGCTCGATGCGCTCCCATTGCGAGCCGAGCTTTTCGTGGAAGACGATGTGCTTGAATTTCGGCAGCCGGTCTTCCAGCGGCGTCTTCAAGTCGGTCTCGTAGAAGAACTTAGCGTCGGAAAGCCGCGCGCGGATGACGCGCTCGTTGCCGGCGACGATCGCCTTGCCGCCGTCATCGGCTTCGATATTGGCGACGAGAATGAATTTGTCGACCAGCTTGGCGTGTGCGGTGTCCCGCAAAACAAAACACTTTTGATTGTTGCGGATGGTGGCGCGGATCATTTCTTCAGGAATTTTGAGAAATTCCTGATCGAAGGAGCCCATAAGCACCACCGGCCATTCGACCAGGCCGGCGACTTCCGCCAACAAGCCGTCGTCCTCGACGAGTTCGAGACCTTGGGCGAAAGCGAGCTGTTTTGCCTCGGTCAAGATGATGTCGCGTCGGCGCTCCGCATCCGGCACGACTTTGGCCTTTTCCAGCTTTTGCAAATAGTCGTCGAGGCGGCGCACCGTGAATTTTTGCGGCGCCATGAAGCGGTGGCCGCGGGTTTCATTGCCCGCGGCAATGCCGCCTACCGAGAATTGCACTACGTCGGGCTCCTCGGTTTCCGGCCCGAAGGTCGCGACAATTGAATGAAGCGGCCGGACCCAAGTAAGTGCGCCCGCTCGCGCCGATGGCGCGCCCCAGCGCATGGATTTTGGCCAGGGAAATCTCTCAACAACGTCCGGCAAAATCTCGCCGATGACCTCGATTGCCGCGCGCCCCGGCTTATCGATCACCGCGACATAGAAATCTCCTTTCTTGTCGGGTTGTACTTTGGCTTCCTTGATTGACTTCAATCCGGCGCTTTTCAGAAAACCGGCAATTGCGGCCTCCGGAGCACCGACGCGAGGGCCCTTTTTCTCTTCGCGAACGTCCGGTTGGCGCGCCGGCATGCCCTGCACCGCAAGCGCAAGCCGGCGCGGCGTCACAAAAGCGCGCGCTCCTTCGTAGACGAGGCCGGCATTCACCAGCCGGTCGGTCACGAGTTTGCGCAAATCCTCGGCGGCGCGCGCCTGCATGCGCGCCGGGATTTCCTCGGAGAAAAGTTCGAGCAGCAGGTCAGGCATTAAGGCAGCGTCTTATGCGACCCGTCACACATCGGCTTTTTCGATGAGCGTTTGCAGGCGCAAAACCAGGCCTCTTCGCCGGACGCGGATTTGTATTCCATGGGGGTAAAGCCGGTGCCCTTGTGCGATCCGTCGCAAAACGGCTGCGACTTCGAGCGCCCGCAGGCGCACCACCAATAGCTTTTCTCCGGTTCGATCTTGACCGGGATCGGCCGCCGTCCGCCGATTTCGGGCATCGTGCTCATGTCAGTCTCCCTCCGCCTTCAGTCGCCAGCCACGCCTCGCCGCAGGCCTTCGCGAGCTCGCGCACGCGCAAAATGTAGCTTTGCCGTTCGGTTACCGAGATCACCCCGCGCGCATCGAGAAGATTGAACACGTGGCTGGCTTTGATGCATTGATCGTAGGCCGGCAGCGCCATCAGATGTCGGCCGCGATTCTTGCGGTCACCATCGCTGTCGCCTCGCCAACCGGCTTCGAGATATTTCTGGCACGCACCTTCTGCCATACGGAATTGCTCAAACAACATGTCGGTATCGGCGTACTCGAAATTGTGCCGCGAGTATTCCTGTTCGGCTTGCAAGAAGACATCGCCGTAAGTCACCTTTTGCGCGCCGTCGCGGCCGTTGAAATTCAGCGCAAAGACATTATCCACGCCCTGCACGTACATCGCGAGCCGCTCGAGCCCGTAGGTGAGCTCTCCGGAAACCGGGGCGCATTCGAAGCCGGCGACCTGCTGGAAATAAGTGAATTGGGATACTTCCATCCCGTCGCACCAGCATTCCCAGCCGAGCCCCCAGGCGCCGAGCGTCGGGCTCTCCCAGTCGTCCTCGACGAAGCGGATATCGTGGCGCGCCGGATCGATGCCGATGGCGTAGAGCGATTGGAGATAAAGCTCCTGCAAGTCGTCCGGCGACGGCTTCAAGATGACTTGGAGCTGATAATAGTGCTGGAGCCGATTGGGGTTCTCGCCATAACGACCGTCTTTGGGCCGGCGAGACGGCTGCACGTAGGCGGCATTCCACGACTTCGGCCCAAGAGCCCGCAAGGTCGTAGCCGGGTGAAAGGTGCCGGCGCCGACCTCCATGTCATAAGGCTGCAAGATGATACAGCCCCAATCCGCCCAATACCGCTGCAACGCCAGAATCAGGCCCTGGAACGAACGTTCGGGACGCAGATAGGGCGGGGAATCGTCGTTCATGCGACGTTGTTGGTGAAAGGATGCGCCGCGGTCAAGCGCTTCCGGCGACACGAACAAGGCGCGGCCCGCGCCTGCACTCAAACGACGGACATCAGCTGGGACGGTACTCGCCGGTGCTCGGATCGCGTTTGAGCTTCGGCAGCCTGCCGCGGTCAACAGGTTCGGCCGTGGCGCGAGCACGTACGCTGTCGAGTTCGGCATTCACGCGCCGCACCTCTTTAGTGCACCAGCGCACCAAAGCCGCCGCTCCTACCAGTCCGATCGCCAAGACAATTACCGGCGGCATGACGTCCTCCGCTGTTGCTTCGCGCACAAACTGCGCCAAATGCGGCAACCGCTTCTGCAGACCGCACTATAGCCCATAACGAGCCCACAGCGCACGCGCTTCAAGCGCTGAAATTATGTCCTCGGCGAGGCCCCCTGGGATCAACTCACCGCGAGCAACGCCGAAAATACGGCGGGCGAAGAAGCTTCGGTCACCGGCGATCAACGGCGTGGCGACTTTTTCGCCAAAGCGCTCGCGCAAGGTGGAACGCAAATCGCCGATGGCGTCGACCAAGCCAAGTTCAAGGCCCCGGTTACCCGTCCAATATTCGCCCGAAAAGAGTTCGTCCTCGGGGCCTTTAAGCTTATTGCCGCGCCGCGCTTTCACCAGCGCGATAAAGCCGTCATGGATTTCGTTCTGAAGCTTTTTCAGGCGCTCTACGTCGCCGGCGTTTTCCGGCAAAAACGGATCAAGCATCGCCTTGTGCTCGCCCGACGTATAAAGCCGCCGCTCGATGCCAACTTTGGCAATCAGCTTGTCGAAGCCGAACGAACCGCCAACGACCCCGATCGAGCCGACAATGGAATAGGGATCGGCGATAATTTCATCGGCGGCACAAGCAATCATGTAGCCGCCGGAGGCGGCGGCATCCTCGACAAATGCGATAACGCTGCGTTTCTTTTCCTGCGCGAGCTCGCGGATACGGCGCCAGATCAGATGCGATTGCGTCGGCGACCCCCCTGGCGAGTTGATAGAAAGTGCGACCGCCGCCGCGTTGCGCACGGCGAATGCACGATCGAGCGGGCGTGCGACGCTCGCAAGCGTGAGGCCGGGCCGTAGCGGCGTTGAGAGGCCTATGACGCCGGCAAGGCGAACTACCGGCACGACCGGACGGCGACCGCTAAAGGGAAAACGCACCCACGAAGGTAATCCAGCCAAAAACAGCTCCCGCTTGCTCATATGCGCCCGACCCACTGGGGCTAACTCATCATGGCCAAATAAGCAGTGGCCCCAGGACGCTCAAGTAACTGTTCCTTAAAGGCCTGCGCTGCTTCCTGGTCTCGAAGAACCGGGACGAGGATGCTGTCCAATGAAAGTGTGGCTGTTGACGATGCTGATCGGCGTCATTGTCGGGTTCTCATATTTTCCCGCGCGCCGGCAAGCGACGCCGCCTTCGGATTCAGCAGCCGCGTGATTCGCGAGCGGCAAATGGCGAAACGCGATTAACCTACACTGAGCGGCAACTCGTCGCCCCCGCGTAGCACCGCGTCCGCCTCCGGTGTTGCCTTTCCGGCTCGATCGGCGAGGAAAAGACCGGGAAGCAACGACAGCGGTGCGCGGCTCGATTTGACCCCGCACACCAGAACACGAATTGCCGGCATGTCCGGTTTTGGATGGATCGGCAACACGACGATTGCGCCAAAATTCGCCGAGACGCCCGTCAATACCGACTCCAAGCCGTCCCCGCGCCAAATCAACGTCACAATACCCGAGGCTTTAAGGAGTCGAGACGCTGCTTTCAGCCACGATGCGAGCGTGTTGCTATCGGCGCTGTGCGCGAGCCGGCGGTCGCCGTCTGGCGATGGATTTTGCGGCGCGTTGAAGGGCGGATTCATTATCACGTGATCGGCCGCACCGGGCGGCAATCCCGCCGCCGCAAACGCCGCCGCGCTCGCGCCAACATCGAGGCGGACGGCGCTCGCGCGGCCGGCCAGGTCGTTGCGCACCGCATTGTCGCGCGCCAGCGCGACCAATGCTGGATCGATCTCGACCAAAGTGACGGCCAGATCGCGGACGCGGCGGGCGACGGCGAGCCCCGCCGTACCCACCCCGGCTCCGAGATCGACCAGATGCTCGCCGGGGCGCGCCGAGCAAGCTGCGGCCAGCAAAATCGCATCGTGGCCGAAGCGGTGGCCCTTGCGCGGCTGGCGCAAGAAAAGTCGGCCGCCAAGAGCGGCATCTTCGCTGGTCTGTAGGACCTGATCAGTCACCATCGCGACGAATCTCGTTAGCGAAGCCGGCATCTTCAAGCAGCGCGCGCGCCGCTTCGAGTTCATCTTCTTCCACCAGAATTCGGCGCGGAAAAATGCCGATCGACCCTTCGAGCACACTCATATTCACGTCGACCAGCATGTGGCGGATGTTCGCGCTCTTGAGCAGCGCCTCGATGGCCGAGATCAGCACGGCGTCGTTGGTGCGAACGAGTTCGCGCATCGCTTAAATTCGCCGCCGCTCCTCGCCCGGCGCACGCAAGGCAAGATATGCAAGCAGTTTCAGCTCACGGCGGCCGCGGGTCACCGTGTCGAGAATCAGGCCACAAGCGAAGCAAAGAAACGCCAGCAGCATCAGGCCGGTGGAGAGAACGGCGGTGGGCAGCCGCGGCACCAGGCCCTCCTGCACGTAGGTGATGAAAATCGGAATTGCGAGTCCTATCGACATTATCGCAAGCGCAAGACCCATCCCGCCAAACAACGAAAGTGGCCGCTCAGCGCGATATAATCTGAAAACCGTCCACAGAATGCGAAAGCCATCGCCCCAGGTCGAGAGTTTCGAAACCGATCCGCTCGCCCGCGAAAAATAAGGCGTCGCTATCTCGCCGACCGGGAGTTCAAGCTCGAGAGCGTGAACCGTCAACTCCGTCTCGATTTCGAACCCCCCGGAAAGTATCGGAAAGGATTTTACGAACCGGCGCGAGAACACGCGGTACCCCGACAGCATGTCGGTAATCGAACGCCCAAAAACGTGGGCGACAAAGCCGGTCAGAAGCCGGTTGCCGAGCCGATGGCCGGGGCGAAAGGCGGCCGGATCGCGGTCGACCCGCGTGGCTACCACCATGTCGAGCCGCTCGTCGACGAGCTTGGTCACCATTGCGCGGGCGCTGGCTGCATCGTAGGTCGCGTCGCCATCGACCAGGATGTAAACGTCGGCCTCGACGTCATTGAACATGCGCCGGACTACATGGCCCTTGCCTTGATAGGTTTCGCGGCGAACGACCGCCCCGGCTTCCTCGGCAGCGGTCACGGTGCCGTCG
Organism: Xanthobacteraceae bacterium; assembly: GCA_036845025.1. Classification (GTDB taxonomy): domain Bacteria; phylum Pseudomonadota; class Alphaproteobacteria; order Rhizobiales; family Xanthobacteraceae; genus BOG-931. The sequence continues at coordinate 8,535 of DAIUEQ010000004.1, forward strand.
GTCGAGTTATTATCGTAGACGTAGAGCGCGGCTTCGGGCAGCGCAGCACGAAAGTCAGCGACCACCTTGGCGATGGCGCGCTCCTCGTTATAGCAGGGCACCAATACTGCCACATCACATGGCACAACGGCTATGCTTGCGGCTCGGCGCTGGTCGCTTGACATTGCCCCTCTCCGCCGCCACGTCCGGTGGCGTGACCAACGCTGACGCAACAAGAGCGGCCGCCGACGCGACCCCGGGCACCTACTGCCGACACACTTGCTGCCTCAGCATAGCGTTTCTATGCTTGCCCGTCTTGGCGGAGAAGATTTTGGCGGAGAAGTTTTAAGTGGCCGTTATTGTCCCCTTCGAAACCCCGGGCAAACCGACCAGCGACCCGCTGGTCGATTTGCTCACCCCGGATATGGAGCGAGTGAACGCGGTCATCCTTACGCGCACCGGCTCCGACGTAACGATGATCCCGGAAGTCGCCAACCACCTCATCAATTCTGGGGGCAAGCGGCTACGGCCAATGCTGACTTTGGCGCTGGCGCGATTGACCGGCTACGCCGGCGAAAGCCACATAAAGCTCGCGGCGGCCGTGGAGTTCATGCACACGGCGACGCTGCTGCACGACGATGTGGTTGATGAGAGCGAGTTGCGGCGCGGCCGTCTCGCGGCTCGGATGCTTTGGGGCAATGAGGCGAGCGTACTGGTCGGCGATTTTCTGCTCGGTCAGGCGTTCAAGATGATGGTGGAGGTCGGCAGCCTCAAAGCACTCGAAATACTTTCGTCGGCCGCGGCCGTCATCGCCGAGGGCGAGGTCATGCAGCTCGCCGCCGCCAAGAATACGGCGACAACCGAAGATGAATACATCGCCGTCATCCGCGCCAAGACCGCCGAGCTATTCGCCGCCGCCTGCGAGGTCGGACCGGTATTATCCGGCAGGCAACGCGATGAGCAAGCCGCCTGCCGCTCATTCGGCATGAATCTCGGTATCGCTTTCCAGCTGATCGATGATGTCCTCGACTACGGCGGCGCAGCGGCGAAGCTCGGCAAGAAAGTCGGCGACGACTTCCGCGAGGGCAAGATCACGCTGCCGGTCGTGCTCGCCTTCCGCCGTGGCGCCGATAGCGAGCGTGATTTTTGGCGCCGCACGCTGGAACGGGGCGAGGCGTCCGACGCAGACCTCGAGCACGCCATCGGCCTAATGAGCAAGCATCGCGCTCTCGAGGATACCATCGGGCGCGCCCACCATTACGGTGCTATCGCCCGCGACGCGCTCGCGCTGTTCCCCGACTCGACGATGAAGTCGGCACTCGCCGAGACCGTGGATTTTTGTATTTCCAGGACGCACTAGGTGTTACGCGCCCTACGGCTCAGAGCGTAGTCGGCCGTATCCACCAGTTCGGAAATTTGCTGCGCAGCGCTCTTGCCGCTCTGTGTGCCGCCGCGGCGGAGGCGAAGAGTGCAAAGCAGGTTGCGCCGGAGCCGGACATGCGCGCCACTTTGCACCCCACGCAATTGCGCAAGACGGCGAGAACATCAGCGATCACCGGCGCGAGCGCAATTGCCGGCCGCTCCAAATCATTGGCCTGCGCCAGCAGAAATTCCAACAGCGCCGCGCGCGTCGGCGGCGCGCCAAGCGCCGCGAACCCGGCCTTCGGAGAAGGCGACGACGCCGTAGCCCAACCGGCAAACACTTCCTTGGTCGCCAACGCTACACCCGGATTGACCAGTACCGCTGGCAGCGTCGGCAAGGTAAGGGGCTCAGAGAGAATGTCGCCGATACCGCGCATGATCCGCGGGCGGGAATCGAGGCACACCGGCACGTCGGCGCCGGTAGCGCGCGCGGCGGCATAAAGCTGCGGATCATCGCGCGTCAGTCCGTTAGCGCGCGCGATAAGGCGCAGCGCCGCGGCGGCATCGGCGGAGCCACCGCCAAGTCCGGCGGCGACCGGCAAGCGTTTGTCGAGGCGGAAAGCTCCTAGGGTAAGGCCGTTTTGCCGCGCCGACATTTCGCGCGCCGCTTTCAGGACAAGATTGCCGTCGATGTCGCCGGCTTTTACGGCCGTCGGCCCGTTAACCGCCAGCGTCAATCCGCTGCCCGGCCAAAGGCGCAAACGGTCACCGAACTCGGCGAACGCAACCAGGCTTTCGATTTCATGATATCCGTCGCGGCGACGCCCAACGACGCGCAGCGTCAGATTGACTTTGGCCGGCGCGCTTTCAACGAGCGGAGCGGATGGCCGAGGACTCACCCGCCGTTGCCGACCTTCTTGCTCTTCGCCGCATCGGCCGCGGAAGAGGTATCGTCCGGTAATCCGGCTTTGAGCTTTTCCTCGATCTTCGGCAGGTCTTCCGGGTCCGGCTTTAAGTCTTTGGCATGGGACCATTGAAAGTGAGCTTCCAGCACCCTGCCCACCCGCCAATACGCGTCGCCTAGGTGATCGTTTATGGTCGGGTCATCCGGCTTGAGTTCGACCGCGCGCTCCAACTCCTTCACCGCCTCTGGGTAGTTGCCGACACGAAAATTGGCCCATCCCAGCGAGTCGACGATGTAGCCATCATCCGGCCGCTGCTCTACGGCGCGGCGGATCATGTTCATCCCTTCTTCGAGCTTGGCCCCTTGATCAATCCACGAATAGCCGAGGTAGTTGAGCACCAGCGGCTGGTCCGGGTACAACTCGAGCGCTTTCTTTAGATCGGCTTCCGCCTTCGGCCATTGTTTCGATCGCTCGTAACAGATGCCGCGGAAATAGAACATTACCCAATTCGATTTCTCCGGCACTCCCACGCTGGCGATGGCTTTGCTGTACGCATCGCCACATTGCGCGAACTCCTTGCGGCCGCGCAGAATATTGGCGAGCGCCATGATCGCTTCGGTATCTTTCGGGCTATCGGCAATCAGTTTTTCGAGCCGCTTCTTGGCTTCGTCGGTCCGGTCGAGCGCGTCCAAATCGGAAGCAATTTGGATTTCGGCATTGCGGTGCAACGGCGACGAGGGCGAAATCCGATCGTAGACCTTGATCGCGAGATCGGGTTTCTTCAGCGACTCGTACAGGTCGGCAAGCGACAGCAGCGCCATCGCGTGGTTCGGCTCAAGATAAAGCGCGAGTTGAAGATATATCAGCGCGAGATCTTCGCCGCCCCGGTGACCGATAGAAGCCCCTAGCCCATATAGCGCTTCGGCGGCGCCGAGCTGCGGCGAATCGACGAGCGGCGACAATTTCTCGCCGGCCTGCACGTCCTTGATCTCTTCGGTAATTATCGGATGGTTGGGGACAGCCTTGCTGAACTCTTCATAGACTTTCAGCGCATCGTCTTTGCTTCCGGCGCGAGAAAGATAGCGACCGTAGGCCTCGACCGTCCGCAATGCCAGCGGATCGGACTTGTAGGCGCGCTCATAACGCTTGCCGGCATCTTTGCGATTGTTGGCAAGTTCGAGGATCAATCCGCCGTGCAAATCCTTGAAGATGCCGTACCAATCCGGCCCGGTCAGATGATCGAGCGAGTCGAGCGCCGCGTGCGTGTCGCCACTTCCCGCTGAAGACCAAGCCGAAAGCAGCGCTGCCGTAAGATCGGTGACCGGCCCGCGCACCGATTGCGCGAAGTTCTGCCGGGCCAACGTATATTGCTTCTGCTTGAGCGCCCGTATGCCGATAACCAGACGCGCGATCCGGTCGCTGCGGTCGAACTGGATCAGCCGGTCGGCAAGCCTGCCGGCTTCGTCAATGTCGCCATCGGTCAGGACCGAAAGGAAAGAACGGCTGAGCAGATCGGTGTTGCGCGGGTCGCTCTTGAGGACGTTGAGATAGTACGCCGCTGCCGTCGTTGAATCGCGCTCGACGCCGGCATGCCGCGCCGCCAAGTAGCTTCCGGCGGCAGTCGTATGGGCAAGTTCCTGTGGTGTCGGCGTTTCGGCTGCAAACGCACATTGGAGGCTCAAAAGCACGACCGCGCCAGCGATGGCGGCGTGCCGGTGCAGCAGCAAAGAACTCACGATCGCTCCATTTGGCAAACTGAGGCGGCAACGGAATCGATAGCCGCGGATTTGGCGCGAGAATGGCCCTTTTAAAGGGCCCCCGCAAGAACGTAGCCCGTCTAGGCCGCAAGGGAGGCAAAATCGCGGCAATTAACGCGATCAAGCGACGCGAGCGGGCAATCGATCACATGTTTGGATAGTTCGGCCCGCCGCCCCCCTCGGGGGGCACCCAATTAATGTTCTGATTGGGATCTTTGATGTCACAGGTTTTGCAGTGGACGCAATTTTGCGCGTTGATCACGTAACGCGGTTGTCCGCCTTCCTCCACCCATTCGTAAACGCCCGCTGGACAGTAACGCGCAGAGGGCCCGGCATACACATCATGTTCCGACGCTTTCTGCAGTGCGCGGTCGCGCACAATCAAATGCACCGGTTGATCCTCTTCGTGATTGGTATTTGACAGATAAACCGACGAGAGCCGATCAAAAGTCAACTTGCCGTCAGGCTTCGGATAGTTGATCGGCCGGCAATCCGCCGCCGGCTTCAACGTAGCAAAGTCCGGCTTGCCATGCTTAAGCGTACCGAGCGGCGAAAACGCGACCGTGTTGGCCCACATATCCGCCGCGCCGAGCGCGACTCCGACAACCGTACCGAGCTTGGACCAGAGCGGCTTGGCGTTGCGCACGCGCCAGAGATCCTTGCCGATCGCCGAGCCTCGCCACGCCTCGTCATAAGCGGAAAGCTCGTCGTGCGCGCGTCCGGCAGCAAGCGCCGCGGCAACATGCTCGGCCGCAAGCATGCCCGAGAGTATGGCGTTGTGGCTTCCCTTGATGCGCGGCACGTTCATAAAACCCGCAGCGCAGCCAATCAGCGCGCCGCCGGGAAAAGCAAGCTTGGGCACCGATTGCCAGCCGCCCTCCGTAAGGGCGCGCGCGCCGTAGCAAATGCGCCTTGCCCCGGCGAATGTGTCGCGGATGAGCGGATGAGTTTTGAAGCGCTGAAACTCCTCGAATGGCGATAAATAGGGATTCTGATAGTTGAGATGAACGACGAAACCGACAGCCACGAGATTGTCGGCGAAGTGATAAAGAAACGATCCGCCGCCGGTCGTATTGTTCAGCGGCCAGCCCGCCGTGTGCTGCACGAGCCCCTTGCGGAAATTCTCCGGCGTGACCTGCCATAGCTCCTTTAATCCGATGCCGTATTTTTGCGGTTGCCGGTCGCGGTGAAGAGCAAAACGCTCGATCAATTCCTTGGCGAGGCTGCCGCGCGCACCCTCGGCGAGTAATGTGTATTTGGCGCGCAACTCCATCCCGCGCGCGAAGCCGTCTTTGTGCTGGCCGTCCTTGGCGACGCCCATATCGCCGGTCGCGATCCCTTTGACGACCCCATTTTCGAGAAGGGCATCGGTAGCGGCGAATCCCGGGTAAATCTCCACGCCTAACGCTTCCGCTTTCTGGGCGAGATAACGGCAGACGTCGCCGAGGGAGACGATGAAGTTGCCGTGGTTATTCATCAGCGGCGGCATCAAGAAGTTCGGCGCACGCAGCGCACCGCTTGGCCCGAGAAAGTAAAAGCGGTCGTCGGTGACCGCGGTGTGCACCGGGGTCTCTCCTTCGCGCCAATCCGGAACGAGAGCGTCCATGCCGATGGGATCAATGACGGCGCCGGACAAAATATGCGCTCCGACCTCGGAGCCTTTCTCTACAACGACGACGGATGTCTCCGGCGAAAGCTGCTTAAGCCTGATCGCGGCGGCGAGGCCGGCCGGACCGGCGCCGACAATGACGACGTCGAATTCCATCGCCTCGCGGCCGGGAAGCTCGGTCTCGCTCATGATCCGCTCCTTGATCTGCGCGGAAGCCGATGTTGCATCGTTTCATCCCTCGCATAGACTGAGGTGATCGTCCATAAACCGGCTCCCGTGACCTCCGCAGCCAGACACGCGCGCGAACTTATCGCCTTTTACCTCGACGCCGGGGTCGACGGCGCCGTGGGCGAAGAACCGGTCAACCATTTTGCCGATCGGCCGGCACCGGCCGCGACGCCGGCGATTACGGGCCGCGTCGGCAAGCCACCCCAGCAAACGTTGCGCGTCACGCCGCCTGCTCCGGCAATTCCGCGGAAGGGGTCGGAAAAAGCCATTCCGGAAACGCCCCGCAATCCCGCGGCAGCGCCTGTCGTCGCACCGGAGGCAGCGGTGATGGCGGCGCGCGAAGCCGCGCGAAACGCACAAAATCTGGATGAACTGCGCGCATTACTGGACAATTTCGAAGGCTGCATGCTGCGTTCGACCGCCACCCAACTCGTCTTCGCCGCAGGCACTCCAGGCGCGCGCGTGATGTTCGTTGGTGAAGCGCCGGGCCGCGACGAAGACATCGCCGGCGAACCTTTTGTCGGCCGATCGGGAAAATTGCTTGACCTTATGCTGCAAGCGATCGGCCTCGATCGCACCAAGGCTTACATTGCCAATGTCGTTCCTTGGCGTCCTCCCGGCAACCGCACGCCGACGCCGCAGGAGACCGCGATCTGTTTGCCCTTTATCCGGCGTCAGATCGAATTGGCCAACCCTGATATTCTGGTGTGCCTCGGTCAGCCGTCAACGCAGACTCTGCTCGGAACCAGGGAGGGAATCACCCGCACCCGCGGGCGCTGGTTTAAGTTCGACACCGGCACGCGCGAAATACGCGCGATGGCGACCTATCATCCGGCTTTTCTGTTGCGCAGCCCGCTGCAGAAGCGCCTCGTCTGGCGCGACTTCCTGGCGTTAAAGCGGGCGTTGGCCGGTTAGGCGACCAGGCTTTCGCCGTGCCCCAGACGTTCGAGGTTGGCTTCACCAACGCGGGTCGGACAGCATGGCAGCTTCGCGCGCCGGCCGTACCATGCCCCATCCGATACGCAACGGCGGCAACCTGCCGCGAACGGGTCGCGCGAAAGTCTGTGGCACTTCGGTCACGAGGTCGGGAAACAATGCTCTGATTTTCGGCGGCGGTTCCGGCGTCGTTTCGGACGCCGGCCACACGACAATCGCGCCTTTCTTGCGGATATCTTCGGCAGTGATCGACCGCGAGCCCGCGAGGTCGTCGCCGAAATATACCCCCGGCCGGCTCGGAGCGGCGAGCGCCACCAGCGCCGCGGTGTCGGTGTCACCGCCGACCACGGCAAGCGGACGCCCGGTGCGCCGCTCGAAGCTTTCAGCAAAAAACCGCCCCATCGCGCGCGCCGGCTGTTCGACGCTGAGAGAGATACCGCTCGACCACGGCAACACGACAATGGCCGCAGGCACCAGGATTGCCGGAACGAGCAGCAAACCGATCCAGGCGTAACCAAGAATATGCTGATGGCGAAGCTCGATTTGCTCACCGGCAACGACAATACAGGCAAGCCCTGTCAGTATCAGAAGCGGCGCCGCCGCACCGGTCGGCACGCCGAGGTCGAGAATGACTGCCGCTATCGTGAAGAGAAGTGCCGGAACAAGAGCAAAGATCTTGACGTAGATTGCGGCGGCTCGAGTGACGGGCTCGCGGGAAATTACCGGCGCCCGGCTGCCGCCTATGACCGGCCAGAATTGCGCCAGAACCAACAAAACGACCAACCCCGCATGGGCAAGAATAAGTCCGGCGAGGAGCCACAGCCACTTCGATGTGTTCGCGACGGACATTTGCGCATCGCGCAGACCCGCGAGCGCCGGCATTAAGTTGATGTCCGCGCGTTCGAGCCACAGTGAATACGCAAATAATCCGGCGATAAATAATCCGGCAGCGACCCAGGCCTCTGCCAAGCCGGCCATTGCACTCGCCCGTCGGCTAAAGGCCGTAAACAAGATCACCGCAGTTAGAAGGACGAGTGCAGTGTAACTGGTGAGAAGCAAAAGCGCGGCCGTGACCCCCACCGCATACCAATAACGCCGTCGTCCTTCGAAAACGGCGCGCCAGTAAAACAGCAGCGATGCCGCCCAAAGCGCCATCGCCAGCATCGATGGACCGAAATTCGGCGTGGGTAACGTGAACACAGAAACGCCCGCCATAAGCAGGACCGCCAAAGCCGCATGTGTCTCGCCGACAATGGCGCGGCCAAGCGCGAAAACGCACCAATAGGTCGCGATCAAACAGATTTGCGAGAGTGCATAGACCCCGGGCAGGCCCGCGAGCCGAAAGGCAATTTCGGCGACCCAATAAGCAAGCGGCGGTCCGAAGCGGCCGTCGAGCGGAAACCCGTGCCCTAACGCCAGCACTTGCGCCAGACCGCTTGGCGGCGACGCATAAAACAGCACCGGGACAAGAAACCACAACGCTGCCTGCGCCAGCGTTGCCAGCCAAAACACAAAAGATGGCCGCGAACGCAACGCCTCAACGTAAATCGAGACCTGAAACATCGAGGTCCTTAGCTGCAATCACCTGATGCAAGCGACGCGCGCAACTCAATAGCGCCGACGGCAAAAAATATCGGCGATGCAGCCACGAACTATCGCTATCCCGAATTCAGGGCCACCTTCAGCTCGACAGCTACAGCGGCAGCACGCCGCCGACAAGATCGTCGGCGCCGGCTTCCAATGCGTTCCAAGCGCCGGCAACCGGCGCGAACGAGCGGCGATGATGAACCGTCGGACCGAGCCGGCCCAGAGCGGCAAAATGCTCGGGCACGCTGTAACCCATATGGCGCTCGAAACCGTAACCTGGATGGGCGGCGCCGAGACAAGCCATCAGGCGGTCGCGGGTCACTTTGGCGACGATCGAAGCCGCCGCAATCGACGCGACCAGACCGTCGCCGCCGATCACGGCTTGGCAGTCGCAGCCGGACTCGATGCGGTCGCGGCCGTCGACGAACACGAGGCACGGCTTCACCGGCAATGCGGCAACCGCGCGTGCCAGCGCCCACAACGAGGCGCGCAAAATATTGTCGCGATCAATGCGCCAAGGCGGCGCCATCGCGACGGCCACCTGCGCGCGCGCGCAAATGCGCTCATAAAGCACCTCGCGCCGCTCGGCCGTCAGCCTTTTCGAGTCATCAAGGCCGCGTGGCACGTTATCGGGGTCGAGAATGACCGCGGCGGCGACCACCGGCCCGGCAAGCGGTCCCCTGCCCGCTTCGTCGCAGCCGGCCACCGGCCACACTCCGCGCTTGAGCGCTGCGCGCTCGCGCCGAAACGTCGGCCGCGGGATTTCTTCGTTGAGCGGCAACCGCGGCGCGGCAACGTCCTTGCGAGTCATGCGCCACGTTTGACCATGGCCGCGGGCCATTCGCAATGCGCAGAAAAACCCAATGCGGAACCGTGTGGAAAGGTCCGCCGAACGGCCAGCCGGGGGCAAGCCGTCGCGTCTACGGTTCAAAACAAATCGAGCTGCGCCGATGCGGGCTGCGACGGCCGGAAATGCTCGGTGGTGATCGGCGCGCTTTTCGCGTTGAAACCCAGCCGCTCACAAGCAACCTCGAAGCGCCGTCCGATCATCCAGGCGATCGGTCCCTTGCCGGTCATGCGCGTGCCAAAAGTAGAATCGTAGTCCTTGCCGCCGCGCATGTCCTGGATGAGTTTGAAGACGTGCCGATGGCGGTCAGGAAAATTCGCCAATAACCACTCGCGAAACAGGTCGCGCACTTCGAGCGGCAGGCGGAGCAGCACATAGCCGGCGTTGCGCACACCGGTCGAGGCGACCGCTTCGAGGATGCGTTCGATCTCGGCGTCGTTGACGGCTGGGATGACCGGCGCCACCAAAGTGGAGGTCGGGATGCCAGCATTCACCAATTGCCGCAGCGCTTCGAGGCGGCGGGCCGGCGACGGCGCCCGCGGTTCCATGATGCGCGCGAGCTTCGCATCGAGCGTCGTCACCGAGATGGCCACTTTGACGAGATCGCGCCGCGCCATGCGGGCAAGGATGTCGAGATCCCTCAATATCAGCGCCGATTTGGTCACAATGCCAACCGGATGGCCGGTGCGCTCAAGCACCTCCAGGATTCCGCGCATGATTTTGTAGCGCCGCTCGATCGGTTGGTACGGATCGGTATTGGTGCCGATGGCGATGGTCTTTGGCACGTAACCGGGCGCCGACAATTCGCGTTCCAGTAATTCCGGCGCGTTCGGCTTCATGAACAGCTTCGACTCAAAGTCGAGCCCCGGTGAAAGCCCGAGATACGCGTGCGTCGGTCGCGCAAAGCAATAGACGCATCCGTGCTCGCACCCGCGATAGGGATTTATGGAACGGTCGAAGGAAATGTCCGGGGAGTCATTGCGGGTGATGATCCGCCGCGTCGCATCGACCGTCACACTCGTCTTGAAGGGCGGTAAATCGTCGAGGCTTTGCCAACCATCATCGAAGGCAATTCGCGCGAGCGGCTCGTAACGCCCCGAGGCATTCGAATGCGCACCCCTGCCGCGTCGCCGGTCACGGTCAACATTCGTCCGTGGCTCAAGCGCGGGCGCGGATGAGCTGGCTGGCAAGCGGCGGACTGAGGACGAGCGCGCGGTCATGGCTGCCGTAACATAGTGCACCAGCGTGAACAAAACAAGAACAATACGCGCGAATACTCAAAATCTGTGGAACATCAACCGCATCAGCCCTAAGCCTGTTCCACGCGGATTCCGGATGCTCAGCGTCATCATCCCAACCCACGATTCCGAACGCGCCTTGGTGCGGACCTTGGCCGCGCTCGTCCCAGGTGCCGCAGCAGGTCTGGTGAGCGAGGTGCTGATCACCGATGCCGACTCTCGTGACGAGACCACAGCCGCAGCCGACCACGCAGGTTGCACGGTTTTGCACGAGCCGGGCCCGTTGGGCCGGCGGCTAAAGGCGGCGGCCGAAACAGCGCGCGCGCCTTGGCTCCTGTTCCTGCGCCCCGGCGCCGTTCTCGAGCCTTCGTGGACTGCGGAGGTAAGGCTCTTCTTGGAGCAAGGGTCTAGCCGAACTTTGGCTGGCGTATTCCGCCGCGCTGCGCCGGGACGGGGCGGCTTTCGCGAAATCGTCGCGCTCGCCGCCGCAGCCCTTCGCGGGAAATCGCAGCCGCAGCAAGGCCTGTTGATTGCCAAGAATCTTTATCAACAGACGGGTGGCCATTCGCCGGCCGCCGCGGATCCGGAAGCCGAATACCTGCGACGGCTTGGCCGCCGGCAAATCCGCACGCTGTCGACGGCGATTCATCATTTCGAGTGAACGGTCAGATACTTGACTCAGTCAAGTATCTGACCGAGCCTTCAAGCCATGACCCAAACCGACCCGCGCGTTGCGGCCGTACGCCGCTTCAACCGCTTCTACACGCGGCAGATTGGCGTGCTGCGAAAGACTTTTCTCGGCAGTCCCTATTCGCTGACCGAGGCCCGCGTGCTGTACGAGATCGCAAACGATCACGCGACGACGGCAAGCGAAATCGGCCGGAAGCTCGACCTGGATGCAGGCTATCTGAGCCGGACATTGCGCGCGTTCGAAAAACGCGGGCTGATCGTGCGCAAGAGATCCGCACGCGACACGCGCCAAAGCCATCTTGCACTTTCACTGCGCGGCCGCCGCGCGTTCGCGCCGCTTGAGAAGCGTTCCCAACACGATGCCAAAGCGATGCTGGGAAAGCTCGCCGTCGCCAACCGGGCACGTCTGATCGGCGCCATGCACACGATCGAGACGCTGCTTGCGGGCGAGATCTCGATAAAGCGGCGGCGACGCTACACCTTACGCGCGCCGATACCGGGCGATTTTGGTTGGGTCATCAAACGGCATGCTGAACTCTACGGCCAAGAATATGGGTGGAAGGAGCCGTTCGAGGCGTTGTGCGCGCAAATAGTCGCTGATTGCGTGAACAAAAATGATCATGATCGCGAGCGCTGCTGGATCGCGGAGATCGACGGCGAGAATGTCGGTTGCGTCTTTCTCGCAAAGGAATCGGCGACCGTGGCCCGGATTCGCCTTTTGCTAGTCGATCCCAAGGCGCGAGGGCTCGGTCTCGGCGCCAGGCTTGTCGACGAGTGCGTTCGTTTCGGCCGCCGCGCCGGTTACAAAAAAATCACGCTGTGGACCCACCGCGTGCTGGCCTCGGCGCGGCATATCTATCAGAAAGCCGGCTTTAAGCTCGTGCGCTCCGAACGACACCGGAACTGGGGCCCGCCAGTCGTGAGTGAACACTGGGACTTGGAATTGTAATCGGCGCTAAACGGTCGCGCCGCTCGCCTTCGGCCGGCGTAAATGCTCATCGAGCCGAGGCATGATCTCGACGAAGTTACAGGGTCCATAGCGGTAATCGAGCTGATGGACCAAAATCTCGTCCCAGGCGTCACGGCAGGCGCCGGGCGAACCCGGCAGGCAGAAGATGTAGGTGGAGCCGGCGACCCCCGCGGTTGCCCGGGACTGAATCGCCGACGTTCCAATCTTTTGAAAGCTGACCACCAAAAAGAGCGCCGAAAACGCATCCATCTTTTTCTCGAACAACGGCTCGACCGCTTCCGGAGTAACGTCGCGGCCGGTAAACCCGGTCCCGCCCGTTGTGATGACAACGTCGATCCGCGGATCGGCGATCCAGGCCTTCACCCGTGCCTGAATCGAGGCGATGTCGTCTTTCACGATGCTGCGCTCGGCTACCAGATGGCCTGCGGCGCCGATACGCTGGACCAAGAGTGCGCCGGATTTGTCGTCCTTCAAATCGCGGGTGTCTGAGACGGTCAGCACCGCAATTTTCAGCGGCACGAATTCCTTGCTCTCATCAAGCCCGGCCATCGCTACACCTTAACGCAACGCAACTTCGATCCGCCACCATGAACGCGCCGCGCGGATCGGGGGAAATAATACACTAAAGCGCGCTCGCGGACATCGTATCGCAGGCGCCGACCTTGCCCTGCTGAAAGCCTTCCGAGAACCAATGCTTGCGCTGCTCCGACGTGCCGTGGGTAAAGCCATCCGGCACGACATAGCCCTGCGTTTCTTTTTGCAGGCGGTCGTCGCCGATAGCCGAGGCGGTTTGTAGCGCCTGGTCGACATCGCCGGGATCGAGGAAGGAGTGCTTTTGCTGCGCCCTGTTCGCCCATATGCCGGCGAAACAATCGGCTTGCAGCTCAACTCGGACCTGAAGGCGGTTAAATTCGGCGCGGCTCGCCGCCGCCTGCTGCATTTGTGTCACGCGTGGAAGAATACCCAACTGGTTCTGGACGTGATGGCCCACTTCATGGGCGATCACATACGCCTCGGAGAATTTACAGGCATTCGCGCCCGTGCAGCCGCCGAACTTGTTCTGCAAGTCCTGGAAGAACGAGGTATCGAGATAAATGCGCTCATCGCGCGGGCAGTAGAATGGTCCCATGGCCGACTTGGCGAAGGTGCACGGTGTCGGCTCGGAACCGGCAAACAGACGCAGCTTCGGCGGCTGGTAGGTTTTGCCGGCGGCAGCGAAAATTTCCGACCAGCGGTCCTCGGTATCTCCGAGCACCATGGCGACGAACTTTCCGGTGGGATCCTGCGGTGTTCCGGCCGTGACCGGGGGCGCCGCGTTGGTCGACTGCGACTGCGATCCTCCGCTCAGTATCTGCGCACCGTTTAGAAGCGCGATCGGGTCAATGCCGAAATACCAGCTAATCAAGCCGATAATGATGACGGTTCCGATGCCAAGGCCGCCGGTGCCGCCCGGTATGCCGCCGCGGGAAGCGCTTTGTTCGCGGTCGTCCTCGACGTTATCGCTCGGACGGAAATCATCGGTGCGCATTCGTCCATCTCCCCGCCAAACACTCCAAGGCATCGCTATCTGCGCGTTTGCCCGAAATTAACCAATTGTTTCCGCGTTTTATCCGCCGCTAATCATAATGTAGTTAAGTCGATTTTTACCTCAACGCGTCATCATCCGTTTTGTCGGTTGTAGGTCCCGCGTCGCCGATCGCGTCGCCTGAGTCAGAGTTTTTGAGTCATGGTTGTGTCGCGTCGCGGGGCGTCCGCAAGGACGCCCCGCGTGAGTTTTGGGTCCGCTGCATCCGCGCGTATCCTTGTCGGCGATTGCGTTGCCGAGATGGCAAAGCTCCCGGCAGCCAGCGTTGACCTAATATTTGCCGATCCGCCGTACAATCTCCAGCTCCAGGGCGAACTCAAGCGCCCGGACGATTCCACCGTCGACGCCGTCGATGACGCTTGGGATCAATTCGCAAGCTTTGCCGCCTACGACGATTTTACCCGCGCCTGGCTTGTCTCTTGCCGCCGGGTGATGAAACCGAGCGCCACGCTGTGGGTGATCGGCTCATACCACAACATTTTCCGGGTCGGCGCGCTTCTCCAGGACCTCGGCTTCTGGATTTTGAACGACGTCGTCTGGCGCAAGTCTAACCCGATGCCGAATTTCCGCGGTCGCCGTTTTACCAACGCTCATGAGACCCTGATCTGGGCGGCGCGCGACGCGGGCGGACGGGGCTACACATTCAATTACGAGGCGCTTAAAGCCGGCAACGACGATGTTCAGGTGCGTTCCGATTGGTTCATTCCGTTGTGCACCGGGGAAGAAAGGCTCAAGGGGCCGAACGGCAAGAAACTGCATCCGACGCAAAAGCCGGAAGCACTCCTGGCCCGCGCGATCCTCGCCGCATCGCAGCCCGACGATCTTGTACTCGACCCGTTTTGCGGAACCGGCACGACTGGAGCGGTCGCCCGCCAGCTGAGGCGGCGGTTTATCGGCATTGAGCGCGACGCCGGCTATGCCAGCGCCGCCGAGCGGCGTATCGCCGAAGCGGAACCGTTGGCGGAACCTGCGCTCGCTGCGTTCATGACAGCGCGCGAGGCGCCCCGCGTACCGTTTACGACGTTGCTGGAACGGGGACTGGTGGCGCCCGGCATTACGCTGGTCGACGCCAAACGGCGGCATGCCGCCGTCGTTCGTGCCGACGGTGCGTTGGCGCTCGGACAGTCCGTCGGCTCGATCCATCGCATTGGCGCGCTAGCGCAGGGGCTTGAGGCCTGTAACGGCTGGACCTTTTGGCATTTAGAGACACCGAAGGGCCTGACCGTCATCGACGCCTTGCGCGCGCAAGTGCGTTCGGAAATGGGCGTTTAGCGCGCCGCCACCACCATGATTTCGACTTTGTAGTCGGGCGAGGCAAGCTTGGCCTCGACGGTCGCGCGGGCTGGTGCATTGCCCGGCGACACCCAAGCATCCCACACTCCATTCATCTCTGCGAAGTTCCCCATATCGGTGATCCAGATATTCGCGGAGAGCACTTTGCTCTTGTCGCTGCCGGCCTGGGCCAGGAAGCCGTCAATCTGCGAAAGGATGTTTTTGGTCTGCTCGGCCGTGCTCTTGCCCTTGGGCGCATCGGCGACGATGCCGGCGAGGTAGACCGTGTCACCGTGAACCACGGCCTTGCTCATGCGCGGACCGGTTTCGTGGCGTTCTATTTTCATGGATTACTCCTCTGTGAAATGTTCATCGGACGATTTTAACCGATCGCATGCGCGATAACCTTTCGCATGAGGCTCGGGAAAGCCTCCTCCGCGATGTGTGCAATCGGGATCCAGCGCGTGCCCACCGGGGCCGGCACCTGCGCGGCGACCCTCCCCCAAAATACGGAAAGCTCGAGCGGAAAATGCGTGAAGACGTGCCGCACCGGAGTTGCAACGCGGCGCCATTCGCAGGGGCGGGACCGCGACGGCGAAAAAAAGCGGGGCGCACTGTCTGACGCCCTGGCCTCGTCAAAATCCGCCGACCAATCCGACGTCGGCACTTCGGTCATTCCGCCGAGCAGCCCCTTCTCCGGCCGGGTTCGCACCAGGATAAAGCCGTCGTCCCGTAGCGCCACAAAGGCCGCGCCCCGGCGCAATAAGCCTTCGCGCTTCCGCGCTCGCTGGGGGAACAGCGTCGGGTTGCCGCTTTGGTAGCCGGCGCAGCTTCGCATCCATGGACACAGCGCACAGGCCGGCCGCTTCGGCGTGCAGATGGTGGCGCCAAGATCCATCATCGCCTGAGCGAAGTCGCCGGCGCGCCGGCGAGGCGTCAAGCCGCGCGCCAACCGCTGCAATTCCGGCTTGGCTTGAGGCAACGGGGCCGACACCGCATGCAACCGCGCGACTACACGTTCGATATTGCCATCAACGGGCGTCGCGGGAGCGCCATAGGCGATAGCGGCAATGGCAGCGGCGGTATACGGCCCGACGCCCGGCAGTTCGAGCAAGGCCTCCTCGGTCTCGGGAAATTTGCCTCCGTACCGCTCCACCACAACGCGGGCACAGGCGTGCAGATTACGGGCGCGGGCGTAGTAGCCAAGGCCGGCCCAAGCGCTGAGCACCTCCGAAAGTGGGGCCGCCGCGAGTTTGTGCACGTCATTCCAACGAGCCAGGAACTTGGCGAAATAGGGCGCGACCGTCTTCACCGTGGTCTGTTGCAGCATGATTTCCGAGAGCCACACCCGATATGGGTCGGCGGCTTCGCCCGGAGGAACGCGCCACGGAAGCTTCCTTCGGTGACGGTCGTACCAAGTGAGCAGGGTTGCGGAATGCGGGCATGATTTGGCCAGCGCGGGCTCGTCGCGCTGTCGTTTCCAAGTCTTGCCTGCTACCGTCATGCTTTCCCTTGTCGTCGCAGGGATGACAGAGCGTTTCGCCATGAACAAGCCGTCGCGCGCTTTCGCCAAGCCTTTACGGGAGCTCGTCGGCAAGGTGGTCGGCGAAGCTTTCGTGCGGCAGGGATTTGCCTCGGCCGAACTCGTGACACGCTGGTCTGAGATCGTCGGCACGGAGATCGCGACGCATAGCGAGCCTATCAAGATCCAGTGGCCGCGGCGCACCGACCCGCAAATCCGGAGTCCGGGAATTCTGATATTGCGTGTTGAAGGGCCCGCGGCGATCGAAATCCAGCATCTCGGCGCGGTAATCTGTGAGCGCGTCAATCGTTTTTTCGGCTGGCGCGCGGTTGAGCGGCTTGCGTTCCGCCAATCGCCTCTGCGGCGCGCCGCCGCGCAACCGCGCCGGCGAAACGATGGGACAGCCGCGCTGCAATTGGCTGCAACCATGCCCGAGATCGCCGACGAAGAATTGCGGCGGGCGCTCGCTCGTCTTCTCGCTGGCGTCAAGGGCGGCTGAAGACTGTTCCGCCATCAAGCCGCCGTGAAAACCGTGGCAGCTGCGGGTCTTGGCGGAAAGATGCCGCAATGCCACATTCGAACGTCAGATCGTGAAGCGACATAGGAGCCGACCGTGATGCTGAGCCGTCGCCGAACTCTCGCGGCCTTTCCGGCCGCTGCCCTGCTTGGCGCCGCAACGACGCTGCGCCTTGCCGCAACGGCCAAGGCCGACTCAGAACCCGACCAAGCCGAACTCGCAAAAGTCGGCCCCGACGGCGATGTCGTTCTCGGCTCCGACAAAGCGCCGGTCACCATCATCGAATACGCCTCGATGACCTGCCCGCACTGCGCGCACTTCTCGACCACGACGTTTCCGGAATTGCAGAAGCAGTATATCGATACCGGCAAGGTGCGTTTCATTTTCCGCGAATTCCCGCTCGACGCACTGGCCGCTGCCGGTTTCATGCTGGCGCGATGCGCCGGCAAAGACAAATTCATGCCGATTGTCGAAACGCTGTTCGCCAAACAATCGGAATGGATGGTGCAACAGCCGGTTCCGGCCCTCCGCGAGATCGCCAAGCAATTCGGTTTCACCCAGCAATCCTTCGACGAGTGCCTGGCGAATCAAAAGGTGCTCGATGGCATTCAGGATGTCCGCGACCGGGCCGCCGAGAAGCTCGGGGTCAATTCCACGCCGACTTTTTTCGTCAATGGCAAGAAGCTGACCGGCGACCAATCCATCGAGTCACTGACAAAAGAGATAAGCCCCTATCTCAAGGAAGGATAAGGGTTTTTTTCCGCGGCGAGCGTTGCCGGATGATCCGGCCGAAACCTCCTTCACCAGTCAGCTCTGCGCGAAGTTTTGAATAACCCGGATGGCCTGTTGCGCTTGGCGGCGCGCCGATTCATTCTCCGCGCCGATGCGGCGTCGTTTTTACCTCACCCCTCGGGCGTGAGGCACTCGCGATTCGCTTTGCCGCAGCGAAACAGATGGACGTAACAAGCGAATGAAGCTCACGCGGCTGCGCCTGATCGGTTTTAAATCCTTCGTCGAGGCAACAGACTTTGAGATCGAACCGGGATTGACCGGGGTCGTCGGCCCGAATGGCTGCGGCAAATCGAATCTCGTCGAAGCCGTGCGTTGGGTCATGGGCGAGTCCTCCTACAAGGCGATGCGCGCCGCGGAGATGGACGACGTCATTTTCTCCGGCAACACCGAACGACCGTCACGGAACCACGCCGAAGTCAGCGTTCTGGTCGATAACAGCGACCGCACCGCCCCGGCCGCGTTCAATGATACTGAGACGCTGGAAGTGTCCCGCCGTATCATGCGCGAGCATGGCTCGGTGTTTCGCGTCAACGGTCGCGAAGTACGCGCACGTGACGTGACCGTGCTCTTTGCGGATGCCTCCACGGGCTCGCGGTCGCCCGCTCTCGTCCACCAGGGACGCATCGGCGAAATCATTCAAGCTCGGCCCGATCAACGCCGGCGCGTTCTCGAAGAAGCGGCCGGTATTTCCGGTCTGCACGCCCGGCGCCATGAGGCTGAACTTCGCCTCAAAGCCGCCGAGCACAATCTGACGCGCGTCGAAGATGTGATCGGGCAGCTTGCCACCCAGGTTGCCTCGCTCAAGACCCAGGCCCGGCAGGCCGTCCGTTACCGCAACGTCTCCGAGCAAGTGCGCCGCACCGAGGCGTTGCTGCTGCATACACGCTGGACGGCGGCAAATGCGGAACTTGCCGACACCGAACGAACCAAGGGCGAAGCCGTTCACCTGGTCGCGGCGCGCACCAGCGAGCAAGCGACCGCCTCGACGCGACAGGCCAACGCCGCTTCGGCACTGCCGGGCTTACGAGAAACCGAGGCCAAAGCAGCCGCGGCGCTGCAGCGCCTTGTTATTGCCCGCGATGGCCTCGAACGCGAAGAACAGCGCGCCAAGGAGCGGATCGGCGAACTCGACGGCCGCCTTGAGCAGTTCGCCGCCGACCTTGAGCGTGAGCGCGCGCTCGCCGGCGATGCCGCGGCTGCCTTGGAGCGCTTAGCGAGGGAGGAAAATTTCCTGTCGCAACAGGCCCAGGCGAGCGCCGAGCGGCTCAACGGCGTTAACGAACGCGTGGCCGCGGCGGACACTGCCTTGGCGGCTTCTGAAAAATCGTTTGCCGATCTGACGCGCGCGCTCGCCGACCTGACCGCCCGTCGCAACCAGCTCCAGGCAGCTATCGCCGACCAAGAGCAGCGCATCGCGCGGTTAGCCACCGAACTCACCGAAGTCGAAGGCGGCCTTGCCACCGCGCAGGACGATACAATTGATGCGGCACCGCTCGCCGAAGCGGTCACTGCGGCGCAAGCCAAACTCGCACAGGCGGAAAGCGCCGCCCGCGCCGCCGAGGCCGAGCACGCGCGGGCGCGAGAACATAGCGACAGCGCGCGCACTCCTTTGCTTTCGGCCGAGCAACGCGTCCAGCGGCTCGAAACCGAAGCAAAGACCATCCGCAAACTGCTCGCCATGGAGACCAAAAATCTGTGGCCTCCGGTAATGGACGCCCTCTCAGTCGCCGAAGGCTACGAGAAAGCGCTCGGCGCCGCGCTCGGCGATGACCTCGACGCGCCAGCCGACCAGGACGCGCCCATGCGCTGGGCCGGCGCTCCGGTCGATCCTTCCGATCCACAGCTTCCGGAAGGCGTGGTTGCCCTGTCCGCTTTTGTAAAAGCGCCGGCCGAACTTGGCCGCCGCCTCGCCCAGATCGGCGTTGTCGAACGCGCGGACGGAGCGAGGCTCGTGGCGTGGCTCAAGCCCGGCCAACGCTTAGTATCTCGCGAGGGCGATTTGTGGCGCTGGGATGGGTTCGCGGCTGCCGCACATGCGCCGACCGGCGCCGCCCGGCGGCTCGCCGAGCGTGGCCGCTTACAGACCATCGAAGCTGAGATCGCCAGCGCGCGCGCTGAAGTCGAGACCAAGCGTCAGCTCGGAAACATCGCGGAAGCTTCCCTCGCCACCGCGAACACCTCCGAGGCCGAGGCGCGCGCAATCTCGCGCAAAGCCCAGGAAGCGCTGGATGCGGCCCGCGAAGATCACGCTGCGGCGGAACGCGACATCAATCGCCACGCGGCGCGCATATCCGCTCTTAACGAGGCGAAGCAGCGCATCACTAGCGGCCGCGACGAAGCTGTCGCCGGACGCCGTGACAACGAAAACGCGCTGGCGGCGCTCCCCGCCGCCGCAGAATTCGAAGACAAATTGGCGCAAGTCGGAAAAGTGATCGCGCGAGAACGCGATGTGTTGGCCGCGGTCCGCGTGGAGGCACAAGGCATTGCACGCGAGGCGGAGCTTGCCACGCAACGCTTGCAGACGATCGCCAGCGAGCGCGCGGCTTGGGATGAGCGCAATCATGGCGCCACCGCACAGATCGCTACCCTCGGCCAGCGGGCCGAAGAGGCAAAGCGAGAGCGCGCCGAACTCGAAAGCGCGCCTGAGAAATTCGCCGCGCAGCGTCAGGCCTTGATCGGCGAGATCGAGACCGCGTCCGCCGCGCGCCGCGCCGCCGCCGACCGTTTGGCGGAGGCCGAAACGGAGCAATCGGCCGCCGACAAGGCCGCGCGTGCCGCGCTTGAAGCCGTCGGCGAAGCGCGCGCCGAATCGGCCCGCGCGGAGGAGCGCTGCGACGGCGCCAGGCGCCGTGTCGCCGACGTCGAGCATGAAATTCGCGACCTTTTGGATGTCGAGCCGGGCGCCGCCGCGGAAGTTGCCGAGATAAAGGATGGCGATGAACCGCTGCCGATCGCGGACGTCGAAGCCAAACTCGATCGGCTGCGTCGCGAACGTGAGCGGCTCGGATCGGTCAATTTGCTTGCCGAACAAGAGCTCCGCGAACTCGAGGCCCAGCACGCCAAGCTCACCGCCGAACGCGACGACCTTGTCGAGGCGATCCGCCGCTTACGGCAGGGTATTCAAAGCCTCAACCACGAAGCGCGCGAGCGGCTGCTCTCTTCCTTTGCTACCGTCAACCAGCACTTCAAGAAGCTGTTCAGCGAACTGTTCGGCGGCGGCAACGCTGAATTACAGCTCATAGAGAGCGAGGACCCGCTCGAGGCCGGACTTGAGATCATGGCTAAGCCTCCGGGGAAAAAGCTGGTCACGCTGTCGCTGCTGTCCGGCGGCGAACAGGCGCTTACGGCGCTGGCGCTCATCTTCGCGGTGTTTCTTACCAACCCGGCGCCGATCTGCGTGCTCGACGAGGTCGACGCGCCGCTCGACGACTACAATGTGGAGCGCTTTTGCGATCTGCTCGACGAAATGACTCGGTCGACCGAGACACGGTTCATCATCATCACGCACAACCCCATCACCATGGCGCGAATGGACCGGCTGTTCGGCGTCACCATGGCCGAGCGCGGAGTTTCCCAGCTCGTCTCCGTGGACCTCGAGGGCGCGGTAAAGCTGCGCGAAGCCAGCTGAAACATGCCGCCGCCGGCCCGACGCGCGGGCAGTTGGTGAGCTAGGCGTCTTTTAGCTTGAACAGACGCCGCGCGTTGGCACCGCCGATCTTGAGGCGGTCGGCTTCGCTGATTGGACAAGCGTCGAACCAGTCGGTGGCGTGGTCGACATTCTCGAACGGCCAATCGACCGAGAACATGATGCGGTCGGCCCCAAGCACCAGCATCGCGTCCAACAAGGACTGGCTGTTGAAATTTCCCGACGTGGTCACGTAGAAATTGGCGGCGAAATAGTCGCGGATGGGCTTTTTCGCCGGATAGGCATTTCGCGACTCGATCCAACCGTTGGCGTGATCGATGCGCCACATGCCGTAGGGCAAATTCTCGCCGAGATGCCCAAGAATGATCGACAGGCGCGGATGTGCGTCGAACAGGCCCGACCCCATCAGCCGCAGCGCGTGCACCGCGGTCTCCTGGCCGAATGCCCAGACCGGGCCGAGCAACCACGGATGCCCCTCATAGACATGGGCGTCGCGCGGCAGCGGATTACGCGGATGCAGGTAGAACGGCACATCGAGCTTTTCCACCGTCGCCCAAAACGAACGATATTGCGGCAGGTCGTAGTAGAGCGTCTTGTCGCCTTCCAGCTGCGAGAAACCGTTCACCAGCGCGCCGCGAAAGCCCAGCTCTTTCACGCAGCGTTCCAGTTCGCGAATGGCGAGCGCCGGATCCTGCATCGGTAGCGCCGCGAGCGCCTGGAAGCGATCCGGCCGCTTGCTCACCTGCTCGGCAAGATAATCATTGGCCTTGCGGGCGATCTCGTTGGCCCGTGCCGGATCGGGAATGCCCTGTATAGCCGGCGCATTGAGCGACAACACCATCATCTCAATACCGTGCTGATCCATCAGCCCCAGACGCCGGTCGTGGACATCCAACAGCCGGCCCTTCAACTCATGCCAAACGTGATCGGGAAACGGCGTGCCGAAGTTACTGGCGGTTTCTTCGATGGCGATGTGTTCTTCGAGCGCAATCTTACCCTGCATTATCCTGTCTCCGGCGCGTCCCAGCAGCGCATAGCCCGCGCATTAAGCCTAACACAAGCGCCACCGCAACAGCGGCTGAGCATCTGCGCGATCGGCATGCTTTTGGCCGCGGAGAGAGGACGACCGAAGCCGTGTCCCATTACGGGGCAGCGGATCGCACCATTTCGTCTACGGCAAGGCCCATTAGCACCGCATGAACACTCACCAAAGCTACACGCTCGCGTCACAGCCGCAGACCGGTGGCCTGCTGCGCTCTTGGTCGGCGTTGTGGCGCGGTGCGTTTTCGGCGGCGATTTTCCTATCCGACTTCGCTCTGATCGTCGCCATGTCGTGCTTCACCGGCATCGCCTATCACCTCGTTGTTTACGGCAATAGCGGCGACGTCGGCTCATTCATCCGAGGCGGGGCGTTGGCCGCTTGCATTTTTACAATTTCAAACTTGTTCCGCCGCGAATACCGCCTGCCGAACTTCTTTTCCTTCAAATTTCACGGCCGCCGCACCGTGCAATTGTGGAACGTCACTTTGATTTGCCTGCTTATGCTCGCCTTCTTGACGCGGATCAGCGTCGAATACTCGCGCGGCTGGATAGTTCTCTTCTACGTCGTGACGCTCGCCAGCTTGATCGTTTCGCGTTACGCGATCGTGCGCATCAGCACCATGGCCCGCGCCGCCGGGCTGATCTCGGCGCAACGTATTTTTCTGATCGGCACCGGCGCCGATATCGGCGGCTTCATCAACCGGTACGAGCCCTGGACGATCGGTATCAACATCGTGGGTTGCCGATTTCTCACCCCGGTCATGGCGGCCGCCTCTGCCAAGGAGCGAAGCGAGAGGCTCGATCTTGATCTCGCCGAGGCTGTTGCCGGCGTGCGGAGCCTCGCACCCGATGCTGTCTTCGTGCTGCTTCCCTGGTCGGCGACCGCAATGATTGAGCGCTGCGCCGAAACCTTTCTCTCGCTCCCCGTCGAGATACATCTCGGGCCGGAGCAAGTTTTGCACAAATTCGATGAGGTCAAGTTATCGACCCTCGGCCCGATCTCAAGCCTGCAGATCACGCGCCGGCCACTTTCGCGCTTCGAGATCATGCAAAAGCGCCTATTCGACCTCGCCATTGCGGCGGCGGCGCTCATTGCGGCTACTCCGCTTCTCCTCGCCGTCGCGGTCCTCATTCGGCTCGATAGCCGCGGACCGGTCTTCTTTGGCCAGCGCCGCTACGGCTTCAATCAGCAGCCGTTCCGTATCATCAAGTTTCGCACCATGCACAGCGTTGACGACGGCAGCCGACAGGCCACCCGCGGCGACGCGCGCATCACCAGAGTTGGCGGCTTTTTGCGACGCTGGAACCTCGACGAGATACCGCAGCTCTTCAACGTGCTCACCGGGGACATGTCGTTGGTCGGACCGCGGCCGCATCCGTTGCCGCTCGACCAGGATTACCAGCGGCGCATTTCGCTTTATGCGCGCAGGCACAACGTCAGGCCGGGGATTACCGGTTGGGCACAGGTGCACGGCTGCCGCGGCGAAACCGACACCGATGAAAAGATGCGCAGACGAATCGAATTCGACCTCGCCTACATTGACAATTGGTCGATGTGGCTTGACCTGCGGATCATTGTCCGCACGCTGCTTTCCCGGGCGGCTTATCGCAACGCGTATTGAACCGCCGGAGCCCGCGGCTTGGTGCTAGCTGGCGAGGACGTAAACTGCGAACACTGCCGTCAGCGCGACGATTGCGGTAGAGACCCACAGCGTTCCGATAATCAGCCACAGCGGACGCGGGCTATTGAGGCTCGCGGGCGGCGCGGCCCAGGACCTCAACGCCGGCTCGGCCAGCTGTAATGCGACGCTCGCCTGCTCGATGGCGGCGATGTCGCGATTGAATTGATCGTGGTCCGCGGCGGCGATCCAACCTGAGTTTTCGTTACCATCACGCCTGAGGTCGCTTACAAGCCCCTCGACAGCTTGCGCGCCCTCGAAACGCGCGCTGTGCGCGTCGACCTGGCCTGTGGAAAGAGGGTGCAGAAGACGATCCGGCACGGTGCTGGCCCTTCACTGTCGAGCCGCGATTCCCTAGATGAGAAGCGACGGCGGTGCGACGGGCATCGCCGGCTAACCTTAACGGCTGCAACGATTCGTCGTATTTAGAGCGTGTTTAGAGCGCCGAGAGGACGCTTCGATCGAGCGTCCCGCCGCCGGAGGACTTCGAAATGGGCACCTCGACACTGATCGTCCTTGCCGTGATCGTTGTAATCGTCTTGTGGGTCATCACGATCTACAACGGACTCGTGACCATGCGGCAGCGGGTCAACCAGAGTTTTGCCGATATCGACGTCCAGCTCCGCCAGAGACACGACCTCATTCCCAATCTGGTCGAGACCGTGAAAGGCTATGCGGCTCACGAGCGCGGCACGCTCGACGAGGTGGTCAAAGCCCGCAATGCCGCGGTGACCGCGCAAGGGCCAGCACAACAGGCGGCCGCCGAGAATATGTTGTCGGGGGCGCTGCGCCAGCTCTTTGCGCTTTCCGAGGCCTATCCTGATCTCAAGGCCAACGCTAACTTTCAGCAGTTGCAAGCCGAGCTCGCCGATCTCGAGAATAAGATCGCGGCGTCGCGGCGGTTCTTCAACAACGCAGTGCAGGAATACAACACGGCGACCCAGAGATTCCCAGCCGCCCTATTCGCGACGGCGCTCGGCTTTGCCCCGAAGGAATTCTTTGACCTTGGCGACGAGCGCAAAACGGTCGGCGAGGCGCCGCAGGTCAAGTTTTAGGACCAACGCGATGACGTCGATATCCAGCCGGCCTGACCCCTTACACGCGGCGCGGATCGCCTGCCGGCGGATCTATTTCTCACGCGCGCCGGAGTAAGCGGCAAAGCACTCCGATGGCCGCATACGGTCTCTACAGCCACATCCAATCGAATCGCCAGCGTTCGATTGCGCTTCTCGCTGGCCTGTTCTTCCTTGTCTATCTTCTCGTTTATGCCGGCGCATTGACTGCAGAGGCGCTCTCGATCAACGCCGACATCGACACGCTCATGAGGCTTGCTTGGCGAGACCTGATCGCCGCGGCGCCTTTAGCGACGTTGGGCACGGCGCTGTGGGTAGTCGTGGCCTACTATTTTCATCAGAGCATGATCGATGCGATCACCGGCGGTCGCGAGGTTAGTCGCGCCGAGCAGCCGCGTCTCTACAACCTCTTGGAAAATCTTTGTATTTCGCGCGGGATCACCATGCCAAAACTCAAGGTCATGGACAGCGAGGCGCTCAACGCATTCGCGACCGGCATGAATCAAAGGCAGTATTCGATCACCGTCACCTCTGGTCTTCTGAACGTGCTCGATGACGCCGAAATTCAATCGGTGCTTGGCCATGAGCTGACCCACATCCGCAA
Organism: Xanthobacteraceae bacterium; assembly: GCA_036845025.1. Classification (GTDB taxonomy): domain Bacteria; phylum Pseudomonadota; class Alphaproteobacteria; order Rhizobiales; family Xanthobacteraceae; genus BOG-931. The sequence continues at coordinate 34,374 of DAIUEQ010000004.1, forward strand.
CGGCGACGTGCGGATGATGGTCATCGCCGTGATTATCGCCGGCGCTATTTCGTTCTTTGCCGAGCTGTTCTTCCGGATGTGGTTTTACGGAGGTTTCCGCGGCCCCCGATCATCCGGCGATCGCCGCGGCAACGGCGCTGGACTAGCCATAGTTATCGCTATCGGGTTCATCGTTGTCGCATACGTTCTCTCCTTCGTCATTCGCCTTGCCTTGTCGCGATCGCGCGAGTTGCTCGCCGACGCCGGGTCGGTGGAGCTCACCAAAAATCCTGACGCCATGATTTCGGCTCTGCGCAAAATCGAAGGCCGCGGTGAACTACCGGGAGCAACATCGGCGGTGATGGAAATGTGTATCGACAATCCGCGTCAGGGCTTTGGCGAATTGTTCGACACCCATCCGTCGGTTGCCACCCGAGTCGCGGCATTGGTGAAATTTGCCGGCGGCCACGATACCGGCCCAGTCGAGCTTCCCGCGCCGCAACCCGAAGCGAGCGCAGCAAATGATTCGGCCGTGCCGGGTCCCTGGAGCTCCGCGGCGCCAAGCGGACCATGGAATTCGCCACAGCCTGTGGAAACCGAGGAACCTATGGAAGGCTCAGGTCCTTGGGGCCCGCATGAAAGGAACCGCCGATAAGCCGCGCGAATAGCGGCTTCGCGATGCGAAACGCGCGCGTCTCAAATCGAAAAGCGCGGCCGCAACTGAAGTTCAACCGCACACACGCGCGAAGGTAAGGCTTCCAAACGGCGGACGGGGTGTGTAGAAGAAACGCACGGGGAAATGAGCGTGATGCGCCCGATTCGGCCGCAGTCATCCGGTGCAATGAGCAGAACGACTCGGCCAGACTCGTGGCACGGCGCCGCTAGTGAGGTATAGGCCATGTCTAAGCCGACGGTGATCGTGGTGGGTGCGGACAAGGGAGGCGTGGGCAAAACCACCGTCGCCCGCACGCTGCTCGACTACTTCACGGCGCATCACCTGCCGACGCGGGCATTCGATACCGAATCGCCAAAGGGCACTCTCAAGCGCTTTCATCCGGAACATTGTGACATCGTCGACGTCACTTCGGTCGCCGATCAGATGCGCATCTTCGACACGCTGACCAGCGCCGATGCGTCCGTGACGATTATCGACGTGCGCGCAGGCCTGCTGTCGCCGACGTTACGGGCGTTGCGCGACATCGGCTTCCTCGACGCGGTGAAGAAGGGCCAGCTCAACTTCATAATTTTCCATATCCTCGGATCTTCAATCGCCTCGCTGAACGAGATCGAAGACACCGCCGCGTTTGCCGTCGATAGCAAGTACTTCCTGGTGAAAAACTTCATTAACAACACGAGCTTCTTCGAGTGGGACCAGGCCACGCATGCCTCGTATTTCCGCAAGCTTAAAGACGCCATCGAAGTCACCATCCCCAAACTAAACGAGATGGCTTACGAACAGGTGGAACTCGCTTCGGTACCGTTCCTCACCTTTGTCGCCAACAAAGGCGCCAAAGGTGAGTCCACGAATTACTCGTTTGTGCTGCGCGGCTACGTTCGGCACTGGCTCGGAAACGTGTGGGGCGAGTACGACCGTATTAAACTCAACGAACTCGTGACCAGCGGCGCCACGCCCGCGCAAGCGCCGCGGGTGCAAGCGGTCGGCCGATCGTAGACCCAACGCGCAGCATTCACCGCCGCGCTATACTGCGATGATGTTTGGAACTGCGGAAATGCGCTTGCTGTGACGATGCAGCCGGCTCCGATATATATCGTTGCCTCGCCGCGGCCGCGTGTCGGCAAAACGCTGCTTGCCCGGCTCTTGATCGAATTCCTCTATTCGCGAAGCCGGCCGCTGGTCGGCTACGACCTTAATCCGCGGGAGTCGCTGCTCGCCGAGCGCTTTCCCAAGCTGGTCTGGCCGGTCGATATCACCAGTACGCGCGGCCAGATGGAGTTATTCGACCGCCTGATCGCGGATACGGCGAGTACGAAAATTATCGACCTCGGCTCCCCTCTGTTCGACCATTTTTTCGATGTCATCCGCGAAATCGGCTTTGTCCAGGAAGCACGCCGGTTGTCGATGGAGCCGATTGTTCTGTTCATCACCGATCCAGCGCCGACGACGGTGCGCAGTTATGCCGAGTTGCGTAGCCGACTCGCCGTCACAATTGTGCCCGTTCAAAACGAATCGGTATCAGTCATGTTCGCCAAGGAGGACTTCCAGGGAACCGGTCCCGAATGCGGCATGATCCGTATTCCGCGATTATCCGCGATCGTCCGCGGCGTAATTGACCGGCCAAGTTTTTCGTTCGGCGCTTACTTGGCGAAACGACAAGGCGGACCGACGGAAATTCACGAATGGATCGCTCAGATATTCAACGAATTTCGCGACTTGGAACTGCGGCTGCTGATGGGACGGGTTAACTCGTCGCTCGGCCGCGGCGGCAAGCGGGAAGACCGGTCGGCCGGTTAGCGGTCGCGAAGCAACGGCGAGCCGCGAAGTTTCCACACCGCTGCGTGGCTGTGGTGCGCCTAATGTCCCTCGAAGCTCACCAGCGTGCGTACCGGAACTCCGAGCTTGCGAATTTTTTCCGCGCCGCCCAAGTCCGGCAGGTCAATGATGAAGCACGCCGCCAAGACGTCGGCGCCGATTTGCTTTAACAGCTTGCAGGCGCCTTCAGCAGTCCCGCCAGTAGCGATCAAATCGTCGACCAGAACCACCCGCTCGCCCTCATGCACCGCGTCTTCGTGCATCTCCATTTCGTCGATGCCGTATTCCAGCGAATACCCGATGCTGACGCGTTTGAAGGGTAGCTTGCCTTTCTTGCGGATCGGCACAAAACCCGCGGAAACCTGGTGAGCTACGGCACCACCGAGAATAAAGCCGCGTGCTTCAATTCCGGCAACCTTATCGATCTTGCTGCCCGCCCACGGTTGCACCAGTTCATCGACCGCGCGGCGAAAGCTCCGCGCGTTACCCAAAAGCGTGGTTATGTCGCGAAATATGATGCCCGGCTTCGGATAGTCCGGAATGTTGCGGATTGCGGCCTTCAGGTCGCTTTCTAAGGTAGCGGTCGTCATCGTCTGCAAGCCTTTTGGTCCGCGATCCTTCACACTTACAGCGGGTTTTACTGTGGCGGACCGGAGCGGCGCAACCGCGCCGGCTCCGTAACGCTAACGGAAGAGGGCCGCCCCGCCCGATTCGGAGCACTCGGACTTCATTGCCGCAGAAGGATAAGAGTGCCCGTCGGAAAGCGCTCTGCCACCGACATAGCCTTCCTCGCGCGCCCGCACCATGATCGTAGCGGTGCTTGGCTTAACCAGTGCAGACCAAACCCGCGAAATTCGCGATCAGCTCTTGGGGTATTCCGTGGGCGGTCGTGGCTCGAGCAGCTCCGGATGATGGAGAACGTCGTGCCAGACTTTCTTTTTGGTGAAATAGAGCAAGCCGGTCAGCACGATGAGAAAAACAAACACTTGGAAACCGAGCCGCTTGCGCTCGTCGAGCTTGGGCTCCGAAGCCCACGCTAAAAAGGCGGCAACGTCACGTCCATACTGATCAACCGTCGCCGGCGTACCGTCGGTATATTCGACCTGACCATCGCTGAGCGGCTTCGGCATGCCGATCGCATGACCTGGAAAATATTTGTTGTATTGCGCACCCGGCGGCAGCGTGAAACCGGCTGGCGGATCTTCATAACCATTGAGAATGGCATGAATGTAATCGGGGCCTTCCTCTTGGTATTGAGTGAAAGCGTCGACAATGAACCAGGGGAAACCGCGTTCGTAGCTGCGTGCTTTGGCTAGAACGGACATGTCCGGCGGCAATGCTCCGCCATTGGCATTTCGCGCAGCCTGATCGTTGGCAAAAGGCGGCGGGAACCGATCGGAGATTTTGCCTGCTCGCTGAAACATTTCGCCTTGGTCGTTCGGGCCGGCGGTGACCTGGAAAGTAGCGGCTATCGCCGCGGCTTGTGCTTCGGTGAAGTCAGGACCGCCGGGGTCGGCCAAGTTTCGAAATGCCAAAAGCTTTAGACTATGGCAGTTCGAACAAACCTCGCGGTAGATTTTGAATCCACGCTGTAGCTGCTGCGGATCGTAAAGACCAAACGGCCCGGCGAACGACCAGCGCTGCCCGGGAGGAGCTTCGGCTTCCTGCGCGCACGCCGCCCGCATACCGAATGCGGCAACGGCAGCGAACAGCGCGAGACCGAATGCGGTGCGGCGGTAAGCGTTCATGTGTCGCGCTCCTAAGCCTTCGCCGGAGGCGGCGCCGACGCACCGGCCGACAAGCCCTCGCGCAAAACCGATTCGGAGATCGAACTTGGCAGGGGCTTCGTTGTCTCAAACAGTCCGAGCAGCGGCAAGATGATCAGCAAAAATACGAAATAGTAGGCGGTGAGGATGCGCGCCGCGATGACATAGCCGCCCTCAGGCGGCTGCGAACCGAGGTAACCGAGGCCGATAACGACCAGGAAAAATACGATCAAAAACTGCCGGTAAAGCGGACGATAGTTCGCCGAGCGGACGCGTGATGTGTCGAGCCACGGCAGGAAGGCGAGCAGCACGATGGATGCAAGGAGCGCGATGACGCCGAGAAGCTTGCTCGGGATCGCACGCAAAATGGCGTAGAACGGCAGATAGTACCATTCCGGTACAATGTGCGTCGGAGTCTGGCCTGGATTGGCGGGAATGTAATTGTCGGAATGGCCGAGATAGTTGGGGATGTAGAAGATGAACCAGGCGAAGAACAGGCAGAACACGCCGATAAAAAAAGCGTCTTTGATCGTCGCATAGGGCGTGAATGCAACCGTATCTTTTTTCGTCTTCGGCTCGACGCCGGTCGGGTTGTTTTGCCCGACCATGTGCAACGCCCAAATATGCAGCACGACGACGCCGGCGATGACGAACGGCAGCAGATAGTGCAGCGAATAAAAGCGATTAAGGGTCGGATTGCCCACCGCGAAACCGCCCCATAGCCAAGTGACGATCGGATTGCCGACCAGCGGGATTGCCGAGAAAAGATTGGTGATCACGGTGGCGGCCCAAAAGCTCATCTGGCCCCACGGCAGCACGTAGCCCATGAACCCGGTCACAACCATCAAGAGGAACAAGATCACACCGAGAATCCACAAGACTTCGCGCGGCTCCTTGTACGAGCCGTAATACATGCCGCGCACAATGTGCGCATAGACGGCGACAAAGAAGAACGCGGCGCCATTGGCATGTAGATAACGCAGCAGCCAACCGTAATTGACGTCGCGCATGATCGCTTCGACGGAGTTGAATGCAAAGTCGACGTGCGGCGTGTAATGCATGGCCAGAACCACGCCGGTCACGATCTGCACGCCGAGCATGAAGGTCAGAATTCCGCCGAACGTCCACCAATAATTCAAGTTGCGCGGCGTCGGATAAACAATGAAGGACGAGTAGACCAGACCGGCGATCGGCAGCCGGCGCTCGAGCCAGCGCATGACGGGATGTTCTGGTTTGTAGACCGAATGTTCGCTCATGCTCGAACCTTGTCGTTGGCGGACAGCGGCGGCATCGCTTCGCCGGATCGCGGAAGCGAAATCCGGCCGGTGGAAATTGCGCCGCCAAACCCCGGTGCGGAGATTATCCTCACCCTTCGTCCCTCGTCGTCTTGCCGCTCATGCCGTCCACGCTGCGAGCCGCCCTAGAAGGGCGCGGCGGCGGTGGCTGGCCTGGCCGCATGCAATCTGGGGGAGATCAATACGGCCAATCCGGCGAGGTTCTATTGGCACCCTTACCGCGATAGCGCAAGTGTGCCAACGAGGTGAGCCAAACGCCACAGCCGCAAGGCCAATTCGCCGGTTTTCGCGCGGTGGGAGCGGCCGCCCAGCCGAGATCTGAGCTCGCAAATGAGTTGATTCCATGCGGATCGCCCTTTACCAGCCCGACATCCCGCAAAACGCCGGAACAATCTTGCGCCTATGCGCGTGCTTTGGAATCGAAGCCCACATCATTGAACCGGCTGGCTTCCCGGCAACCGATCGCGCCTTCCGCCGCGCCGGCATGGATTACCTCGATGCGGTTACGATGAAACGACATCGGTCGTGGCTAGATTTTGAAGCCTGGCGACGCGCTGAGCGCAGTCGTCTCGTGTTGTTCACAACCGCCGGATCGCTGTCCTATCTTGATTTTGGCTACCGCACCGGCGACATCCTTTTGTTCGGACGTGAATCCGCCGGCGCGGCGCCGGAAGTCCACGCGACGGCGGATGCGCGTTTGCGCATTCCGATGCGCGAGGGATTGCGCTCGCTGAATGTCGCTGTCGCCGCCGCCATGGCCATTGGTGAGGCCATGCGGCAAACGAACTACAGCGCGCAATAGATCGCAGCGTCCGGCAAAAAAACTGCCACCGCAGCCCCCGCAATATTCGCTTATGCCGCCGCCACTCCGGGCCGACCGTCTTCAACCGCGAATGCTTTCAGGGTCGAAATATCGGCCTTGGGGTCGGCGGCGTCGGAGACGACCCGCATGCTCACCTGCATGTGCGTGGGCACGAGATCTATCGCCACATAGCCACGACGGCGGCTGTCAAAGAAATGAACGTGCGGATTATCGGGCAGCGACCGTGCGATCGGCTCGTAAGGCGGCCCATACGAGGAGATCGAGGTGCCGACGAATTCGGTGGCCACGATAGGCGTCGTCGTATCATCGAAATCAAGCCGCAGGTCGTTGGCAAAAAACGAATGCGCGTCGCCGCCTATGACGACCGGATTTGCTACTTGACTGTCGTGAATGTGTTTAAGCAGGCGCGAACGATTGGCGGGATAGCCATCCCAGTCATCCGTCGAGAAACCGTGATCGTCTTCTTGCCTGATGCCGAACTGCGCCATCAACACGTCCTGCGCGATCAGATTCCAATGCGCCTTCGAGCGGGAGAGATTGGCGCGAAGCCACGCCTCCTGCGCGAAGCCCAACATGGTTCTTCCGGGATCGTTTCGCTCAGGGCAGCTTTTATTGGATTCAAGATGAGTGCCCCCCTTATTGGGCGGCGCGTAGCAGGCCTCGCGCGAACGGTATTGCCGCCCATCGATCATGGAAATCTCGAGAAGATCGCCAAAGGCGAAGCGATCATAAATGCGCATGACCGGTCCTTCCGGCCGCGACATTATCGGGCGCACCGGCATGTGCTCGTAGAACGCCTGATAGGCCGCCGCACGGCGATTTAGAAACTGCGCCGGATCGTCGAAGAACTTCGACCACTTGTCGGCATAGTCGTCCTGCACCTCGTGGTCGTCCCAGGTGACCAGCGCGGGCGCTTGTGCATGCAGCGACTGCAAATCGGGATCGAGCTTATATTGCGCGTGGCGATTGCGGTAAGTCGGTAGCGTCGACGCTTCGATGCCGTCCGAGTGCCGGCGGACTGTCGGGCGGCGCTCTTCGATATATTCGTAAATGTAGTCGCCAAGAAACAGAACGAAATCCGGATTTTCCGCAGCGAGATGACGGTACGCGGAAAAATAACCGTGCTCATAATTCGAGCAGGAGACGAATCCAAACTTGAGCCGATCGAGCGCACTATTCGGCTTGGGCAGCGTCAATGCCCGTCCGATGCGGCTCGACGCATCGCCACTTGTGAAGCGATACCAATAAGGCCGGCCCGCATCCAAACCGGAGACGTCGAGATGGACCGAATACGCAAAGGACTCTTCGGCAGCGGTTTCGCCGCGCCGCACGATATTGCGCAAACTGGAATCCGTCGCGATCTCGTAACCGATGGTGACGTCGACGCCATGCATGCCGCCCGGCATCGCCGGATTGTTGGATAACGGGTCAGGCGCGAGTCTGGTCCACAGCACAAACCCGTCCGGCCGCGGCGCACCGGCCGCGACGCCAAGGCTGAAGGGATCGCCGGCTCGCCAAGCTTGGGCCGTTGCATGGCGTAGCAAATAGGGCGCCGCGATGAGCGCGGCCCCGGTGCCCGCCGCGCCTTGCAGCAGACGGCGGCGCGAAGGACGATTTAGATTTAGAGGAAGCAGCACAGCGTCTTCGACCTCGGCTTGGGTGTTCTCGTCATAGCCCAATATATACGCCCCTAAATATGACACTCTGGACAAGCTTTCCCGTCGCTTGCCATTGTGGCCGGCCACCGCTTAGCGAGCATTAGCTTGGACGCTAACCTTCTAGAAACACGCAAAAACCGGGCGCGCGCTTGGTTCGAGACGCTGCGCGACCAGATGGTAACGGCCTTCGAACAATTGGAAGACGCCCTCCCCTCCGACGCGCCCCTCGGCGACCGCGCTTCCGGCCGGTTCGTGCGCAAGCCTTGGACCCGCACTGATCATACCGGCGCGCCGGGCGGCGGCGGCGTCATGGCGACTATGACGGGCCGCGTGTTCGAGAAAGTCGGAGTCCACGTCTCCACTGTGTTCGGCGAGTTTGCTCCTGAGTTCCGCAAGGATATTCCCGGCGCCGCCGACGATCCGCGCTTTTTTGCGACCGGCATCTCGTTGATCGCGCACATGCAAAGCCCGCACGTGCCCGCAGTGCACATGAATACCCGCCATGTCGTGACCACCAAGGCCTGGTTCGGCGGCGGCGCCGATTTAACGCCCCTTCTTGCGCGCCGCCGCGGCCAGGACGATCCTGACACGATTGCCTTCCACGCCGCGATGAAACAGGCGTGTGATGCTCATTCGGCGGTCGCCCCGTACGACAAGTTCAAGATCTGGTGTGACGAATATTTCTTTCTCAAGCACCGCGGCGAAGCGCGCGGCATTGGCGGCATATTTTACGACTGGCTCGACACTGGCGACTTCGATGCCGATTTTGCCTTTACGCAAGCGGTTGGCCGCGCCTTCCTCGCGGTCTACCCTGAATTGGTGCGGAGGAACTTCGAAAGGACCTGGACTGAAGCAGAGCGTGAAGAACAACTTATTCGCCGCGGACGCTACGTCGAATTCAACTTGCTTTATGACCGTGGGACGGTCTTCGGCTTGCGCACCGGCGGCAACGTCGAATCGATTCTGTCGTCGCTGCCGCCTGTGGTGAAGTGGCCGTAGCCCCAAAATTTACCAACCAACATCAAAGGAGATTGCATGAAACTCGTCCGTTACGGCCTGCCCGGTCGGGAAAAACCCGGGATCCTCGACACCCAAGGCCGAATTCGCGATTTGTCCAAAATTATTCCCGACATCGAAGGCGACGTGCTCTCGGCGAAAGGCCTCGCCAAGTTGCGCAAGCTCAAGCCCGACAAGCTCCCACTCGTGAAGGGCAAGCCGCGCCTTGGGCCATGCATCGGCAGGATCGGCAATATTATCGGCATCGGCCTCAATTATTCCGACCACGCGGCCGAAGCCGGCATGCAGGTGCCCAAGGAGCCGATCTACTTCAATAAGCCATCAACCGCGGTCTGCGGACCAAACGACGACACCGTCACTCCGAAGGAGTCGACAAAGCTCGATTACGAGGTTGAGCTCGGCGTCATCATCGGCAGCCGGGCCCGCTACCTTGCGAAGAATAAGGCGATGGACGCGGTTGCCGGCTATTGCCTCGCCAATGACGTCTCGGAACGATACTTCCAGATCGAAAGAAGCGGCGGCCAATGGGGCAAGGGCAAAGGCTGCGAAACTTTTGGTCCGCTCGGACCGTGGTTTGTCACTAAGGATGAGATTCGCGACCCGCAACGCCTCGACATGTGGCTGACCGTCAATGGCGAGAGCCGGCAGAAAGGCACTACCGCCACTATGGTGTTCGGTGTTGCGCACCTGGTCTGGTATTGCTCGCAATTCTTCGTCATGGAACCAGGCGATGTGATCATCACCGGTACCCCGCCGGGCGTCGGCATGGGGATCAAACCCGTGCCTAAATTCCTCAAACCCGGCGACGTGGTGCGGCTCGGCATCGACGGGCTCGGCGAGCAACAGCAGAAGATCGTGAAGTTCAAGATGTGATGCACGCGCCCGGGAGCGGCACGCCGCCTCCGAAAATCAGATCGAGATAAGAGGCCCGTACCGTTCATGAAGCTCGGCTTTTTCACCATGCCGATCCATCCTCTGGACAAGGATTGGCGGCAATCATTGCGCGAGGACCGCGAAGCGTTCCTGCTCGCCGACAAACTCGGTTTCGTCGAGGGCTATGTCGGCGAGCACGCCACGGACCGCGCGGAAAACATCACCTCCAGCGCTATGTTCATTGCCAGCCTGGCCGACGCGACCCGCACCATCAAGCTCGGCACCGGCACGATCAACATGCCGAATACCCATCCGGTGACGACCGCTTCGCAGATCGCCATGCTCGATCATATGCTCGACGGCCGCTTTATCCTTGGCATCAGCCCAGGCGGGCTGCTCTCCGACGCCGAGGCCTACGGCAATCTCGACGCCGACCGCAATGCCATGTTCGTCGAAGCGATCAACGCGGTGCTCAAAATCTGGACGAGCGAGCCGCCCTACAACATCGAAGGCAAATATTGGAACATCAAGATTGAGCGGCAGGCGATGCTCGATATCGGCCAGGGCTTTCTGCCGAAACCGCTGCAAAAGCCGCATCCGCCAATTGTAGTGACCGTCGTCGCGCCCTTCTCCCAAGGCGTAACCGAGGCCGCAGCGCGCGGCTGGGATCCCATCTCAGCGAATTTCTTGATGCCGGAATGGGTCAAGAGCCATTGGGGAAAATACGTCGAGGGTTGCCAGCGCGCCGGCCGCCTGGCCGATCCGGCGAACTGGCGCGTCGCCAGAAGTATATTTGTCGCCGACGACGACCGCACCGCCGAGGCTTACGCAACTGATGCCAATAGCCCCTACCGCTTCTATTACAGCCAGCTACTCGCAAAATTGAAAAAGGGCGGACGGGTCGACGCGTTCAAGACGCGGCGCGATCAACCCAACGACGAAGTCACGTTGGATCGCGTTTGCGACGCCCTCGTCATCCACGGGTCGCCGGACAAAGTCGCCGACGAAATTTTGCGCTTCCGCGAGCATATCGGTGACTTCGGTACGCTTCTCTACGCCGGCAAGGATTGGCGGGATCCCGCGCTTGCCAAACGCTCCATGGTGCTGCTGGCGGAGAAGGTGCTGCCGAAGATCAACGCCGCGCTCAAACGCTGAGCGCGAGTTATTCGCAGGAGCCGCGGCGTTCGCAGTTTATTTGATTGCCTGGGGATTGAGCGGCGAACCGGTCCCTCCGGTAATGATTAGCGGCGAGCCGCAAAAGAAGAACTCATAAATCCCGTCAGCCGCGCAATCTTCCGCCAGTTCCTTGAGGTAAAACATCTCGCCCATGGTGAGGCCCATGGCCGGGATCACCACCCAATGCCACGGCTGGTTGACCTCCGTCGTCTCATTTGGCCGTACCTCGACGCCCCAGGTGTCGGAGCAGATCGCGGCGATTTCCTTGTCCTGACACCAATAGCAATTCTCGAACTTGACCCCCGGCGCATTGCCGCCCGCATAGGCCCCCCACTGCTTCTCGTGAAGACAGCGCTCCATCTGACCGGTGCGCAGGATAACGAAGTCGCCGCGCCTGATCTCCACGTTTTCTTTTTTGGCACATTCGTCGAGTTCGTCGTTGCTGATCGCTTCGCCGTCGTTGAGCCAGGGCACGCCGCGGAACCGGGCAATATCGAGGAGCACGCCGCGGCCGACCATTTTGTTTTTGGCGTGCTCGATGCCGAGCTTATGCAGTCCGCTTGAATCGACTTCGCGCGCGTCGAAGCCGTTATACATCTTGTCCTCGTAGAAAATGTGCCCAAGCGAATCCCAGTGCGTCGCGCACTGCACCGGAAGATTGATGGCGTCGTCGGCGTATCGGATGTTCGGCACTTTGTCGTAGCGCCCGGCGACCGCGTCGGTGCCAGTGGCCAGCATGGTGTGGATTGGATTCCAGCGATTGCCGAACAGGCCGGTCTGCGGGCCGTTGCGATCGAGCGGGATGCCGAGCGCGAATATTTTGCCGTTGCGGATCAAGCCGGCGGCGCGAACCACGTCCTGCGGCATTATGTGGTTGAGCGTGCCGATTTGGTCGTCGTTGCCCCAGCGGCCCCAGTTCTTGAGCTTTTCGGTCGCTTCGGCGATGGCCTTCTTGCCGACGGTGATATTCATCCGCCCGTTTCCTTCCACGCTACCTGACGGCGCCTTTTTGCCAGATTTCGCAAGAATGGGCGAGACAGGAGGAACCTTCCCCGTCCAACAAAAGAAATGAGAAGGAAAATAGCGAGCTCGCGCAGAACGACTATGCTTCCACACCAGCAAGCTGCGGAATGGAAGCCGGTGAATCTGACGGCTTCTTCGGCTCGAGTGCATTCGCAACGGCTTCTTCGACCCGCTCGAGCCAGATGAATTCCATCTCGCGGCGCGCGACGTCGGGAATATCGTCATAATCCCGCCGGATGCGCGCCGGCAGCATAACGCG
>DAIUEQ010000005.1:0-3471 GCA_036845025.1 Xanthobacteraceae bacterium
GATGTTCGAGAGCAACTTCCCGGTGGACAAGCGCTATTACAGCTACGGCGTGATGTGGAACGCGTTCAAACGGCTCGCCGCCGGTTATAGCGCCGACGAAAAGGCCGCGCTGTTTGTCGGCGCCGCGCAGCAAACATATCGGCTGCCGATGTAGATCGTACGCGGTGTTTTATTTGCCGACGTGTACCAACACCTTGCCGAAGTTTTTGCCTTGAAGCATGCCCATGAACGCAGCAGGCGCGTTTTCAAGGCCTTCGGTGATGTCCTCGCGGTAGCGGATGCGCCCGTCGGCGATGCCGGCCGCGACCGTCTTCAAAAATTCGGCGTAATGATCCGCGGCAAATTCGTAATTGATGAATCCGCGCAGCGTGAGGCTCTTGGTCAATATCGCGCGCATGGTGGCGGGAAGAAGATTTGGCCCCGGCGGCGGCCCGCTCGAGCTGTACTGCGCGATCAATCCGCAGACCGGCACGCGCGCAAAACCATTGAGTAAGGGCAGCACCGCCTGCCAAACGGCGCCGCCGACATTTTCAAAATAGACGTCGATGCCTTTTGGGCAGGCTGCCGCGAGCTTCCCCGCAAAGTCGGGAGCACGATGGTCAACGGCGGCGTCGAAGCCCAACTCATCGATGACGTAGCGGCATTTATCGGCGCCGCCGGCGATACCGACCGCCCGCGCGCCTGCGATCTTGGCGAGTTGGCCGACCAGCGAGCCGACCGGGCCGCTTGCCGCCGCCACCACGACCGTTTCGCCTGGCTTGGGTTTTCCGATGAGATTGAGGCCCCCGTAAGCAGTGAAGCCCGGCATTCCCAGCACGCCGAGCCCGGTGGTGATCGGCGCCGCTTTGGGATCGAGCTTGCGCAGCGCCGGCCCGCTCCAGGCAGCGTGTGTGCGCCAGCCGGTATGCGCCAGTACGATATCGCCCGGTGAATAGCCCGCGCGGTCAGATTCGACGACTTCGCACACGGTCTCGCCGGTCATCACGTCACCGACGTCGAGGGATTTTGCATATGATTTGGCGTCATCCATGCGGCCGCGCATGTAAGGATCGAGCGAGAGATAGAGCACGCGCAGTAACAGACCGCCGGTCGGCAAGGTCGGGATTGGGGTTTCCTCGAGGCGGAAATCTGCGGCCGTAGGCTGCCCCTTGGGTCGCGCGGCAAGCACGATTTGTTTGGCGAGCGGTGTGGCCATCTTGATCTCCCGGTGCGAGTCGCTAATGCGCAGGTTTCGCCGCCCGTGAGCGCGCCCCGCAGTCTTATAAGTTGCGCATAAGCTTCGCGCCTGGCAAGAGCGCGCCTACCCTGACGAAGCTCGGAAATTTAGGCGGCGCGCACGCGCTTAAAGAACGTCGCGACCTTAGTTTCCAGGTCTTTCGCCCGCGCGGAGAGCTGATCGGTCCACTTGGTGATTTCTTCCACGGCCCTCACTCCCCGCGCCACCGCCACGTCGACCGAGTTGATTTCGGCGGAGGCGCGTGCAGTGTGCGCGGCGGCGGTGTGGATGCTTTCGGCAATGCTCTGGGTCGTCATGCTTTGCTGCTGCACGGCTGAAGCGATGCTGGTCGACACATTGGTCAGTTTGCCGATGGTGCGCCCGATGGCCGAGATTTCCTCGACCGACCGCTTGGTAGCTTCTTGAATGGCCGCGACCTGTTTCGAAATGTCTTCGGTCGCGCGCGAGGTCTGATTGGCGAGCGTTTTCACTTCGGCGGCGACCACGGCAAATCCCTTGCCGGCGTCGCCGGCGCGGGCCGCCTCGATGGTGGCGTTCAGCGCCAAGAGGTTGGTTTGCGCCGCGATCGCCGAAATGGTGCCGACAACCGAACCGATCCGCTCGGCGCCCTCGTTCAGAGAGCCGATGACTTTTTGCGTCCGCTCGGCGTCGGCGACAGCGGACTGCGCGATGTCGAGACCGTTGGTAGCCTGCTGCCCGATTTCCTGGATGGATCCGGAAAGTTCTTCGGTCGCCGTGACCGTCGCTTCCATGCGCTGCGTGGTTCCTGCCGACGCGGACGAAGCGGACGCCATGCGGTTGAGCGTGTCGTCGGCGACCTGGCTCATTGCCGAACCGGTCTCGCTCAGCGAAGCCGAGGTTTCCTTGATGGCCGAGATTACTTCGCCAATGGCGCCGTCAAAATCGGCGATTGCCGCATCGATGGCGCCGCGTCTGACGCGGGCCGCTTCCTCGGCGGCTCGGCGGTGCAGCGTCATCGCGTTCGAGATGTCGAAGCTGATAAGTTTCGAGATCGTCTTGGCGCGGTGTGCGAGCTTTAGCGAAGACAGCCAATGTTTGCGGGCGAGCACGTCGAGCGACATCTGCACAACAATGCTGCCGGAGGTGCTGCGAACCCGTGCGTCGAGTCCCATCTCGGCTTCTTTCTCGACGGTTCGGCGGCACGATTCGGCATAGCGATCATCGAGATTCCCGCCGAGTAGGGCGCGAAAATGTGTCACTTCGAGTGTCTTCAGAGTCTCTTTGTTGTTGGCGACGATCTTGCCGATACGGGGCAAGTCCTGGAGAGCCACAAGCACGTCATCGATGGCCTGGTCCAAATGCGGTTCGAGCAAGGGCCAGGTGTCGGCCAAGACCTTTCGGGTTTCGTCATCGATGCGATGCATCGCCAGACGGGCATCGAATGACGGAATGAGTTCGGTCGGCGCCATATGCCCCGGAGGCCTCCCCAAATAACCGGGCATGTTGGCCGACAATGGTTGCTTGAGTGTGAAGCGGCCATTTAGGCACGAAAAAGGGGAGGCCGTAGGCCTCCCCAAAGAACTAAGTGCAATTGAGCTTGCCGCCTTCAACCGCGCCGGCCGACTACGTCGAGCGTCACATTCGTAAGGCCGTCAAAGCCAAGTGCACGCGCGGCGGCCGGCATGACGTCGATGATGCGCCCACGCACAAATGGCCCGCGGTCATTGATGCGCACCACGACCGAACGGCCGGTGCTCTGGTTGGTGACCCGCACCATGGTGCCGAACGGCAGCGTGCGATGGGCGGCCGTCATACCAGCGGCAGATGCATGCTCGCCATTGGCGGTGAGCCCTCCCGAATAAATCGAGGCTATGCCGCTTTGAGCGGACGCGGCCATCGGGACTGCGATGAGACACGCTGCAACAGCAATTGAAGCAAACGCAAACTTTGTCTGGGTAGAACCAGCCATGATCTTCCTTATTAGTTGTTAAAGGGAAGGTTGATTGACCGTAGTCGTACAGTCGACGTAGTTAGTGATCGGTAAAATGTGGAAATTGTGCGACGCAACTTAAGTATTGCGTAGCCATGACCGATTGTAACAATTTGTGAAGACGCGACTGGCGGTTCCAATCGGCGCGAAAGCTTGCCGTTACTTAGGCGATATTAGGGCTGTACTGCGTCGCCCTGCGCGGAAACCGCTTTACCGCGCTGAAAAGGCGCCGAACTTCTCCAAACAGGGGTTATTCCGCGGCAATTGCGGTCGGCAGCACATG
>DAIUEQ010000005.1:3571-45602 GCA_036845025.1 Xanthobacteraceae bacterium
CGGTCGGTGATTTGCATATAGCCCTGTTCGTCCATGGTGCCGACGTCGCCGGTGTCGAAGAAACCGTCGGCATCGAGAACAGATTCATTGAGCTTGTAATAGCTTTTGGCGACGGCGAAACCGCGCACCTTGATCCGGCCGAAAGTTTTACCGTTCCAGGGAACGCCTTTGCCGGCGTCGTCGGTGATTTTCATTTCGACGCCGAACGGGGTGTAGCCTTGCTTGGTTTTGATGTCGAAAATCGCCTCTTGGTCGAGCGCGGCGTATTTTGGCTTAAGCGTACCGACGGTTCCGAGCGGGCTCATTTCCGTCATCCCCCAGGCGTGGAATACTTCAACGCCATATTTCTCCCAGAACGTCTTGATCATCGCGCGCGGCACGGCGGATCCGCCGATGATCACGCGCTTAAGATCGGGCAGCGTGGCGCCGGTTTTCTCGAGATATTGCAGCAGCAGCAGCCAAACCGTGGGAACCGCGGCGCTACAGGTGACCTTGAATTCCGTCAGCAGCTCGTAAACCGAGGGACCGTCGAGCCTGGCGCCCGGCATGACCAGCGCGCATCCCGCCATCGGCGCGCTGAAGGCGAGCCCCCAGCCATTGGCGTGGAACAGCGGCACGATCGGCAGGACGATATCCTGCGAGGAAACGCCCATCGCGTCGGGCTGCAGCGCCAACATGGTATGCAGCACGTTCGAGCGATGCGAATAGAGCACCCCTTTGGGATTACCTGTGGTGCCCGAAGTGTAGCACATGCCTGCGGCGGTATTTTCGTCGAACGATTTCCACTCAAAATCGCCGTCCGTCTCCTTGAGCCATTCCTCATAGGCCACCGCATTGCGCAACGACGTTTGCGGCATGTGGGCGGCGTCGGTGAAAATGATGTAGCGTTCGATGCTCGGCAGCTTGTCGGCAATTTTTTCCAACAGCGGCACGAACGTGAGATCGGTCATCATCACGCGGTCTTCGGCGTGATTGACGATCCAGATGATCTGCTCGGCGAACAGCCGCGGATTAATCGTGTGGTAGATCGCGCCGATGCCGAGAATTCCGTACCAGCTTTCCAGGTGCCGCCAGGTGTTCCAGCCCAGCGTGGCGACGCGATCGCCGAACTTGACGCCGTCCCGTTCCAGCCGTTGCGCGACACGCAGTGCGCGGGCGCGGATTTCGGCGTAATTGGTGCGGTGCAAAGGCCCTTCGATCGAGCGCGTGATCACCGCGCGGTCGGCGTGATTGATCGCGGCATGGTCGATGATCCGGTGGCAAAGCAGCGGCCAATCCTGCATGAGACCGAGCATGAAAATCCTCCGGAGCGTGGGCGTTTTTCTTCTTTGCGCGATGGCGGTAGGACCGCCCCCCGCGCTACCCCAATCTAGCCGGACCGCGCCGGGATGAAAATGCCGCATCGCGCCGCGGCGTCGGGTATTTCGGATATTGAAGGTAAATAGGTTTACCGTCTAAGCAATGCTGCGAGTGCGCTGCGATCCGCAGAAGATTATCAAAAGGGATTTTCATGGCCCCGCTCAGCAATCTTGCCGCCCGAGACGTCGAAACCTTGGTGCATCCCTACACCAATCTTGCGACCTTTCGCGAAAACGGCCCGATGGTGATCGAACGCGGCGAAGGCGTTTATGTCTATGACACTCAAGGCAAGCGCTACTTGGAGGGCATGGCCGGCCTATGGTGCACAGCGCTGGGCTACGGCAACGAGGAGTTGATTGAGACCGCCGCCGCGCAGATGCGCAAGCTGTCTTTCGCGCACGTCTTCACGGGCAAGAGTCACGATCCGGCGATCGAACTTGCCGAGAAGCTCAAGGAAATCGCTCCGGTACCGATCTCGAAGGTGTTCTTTTGCAATTCCGGCTCGGAAGCCAACGACACCCAGGTGAAGCTTGTCTGGTATCTCAACAATGCCCGCGGGCTCCCATTAAAGAAAAAAATCATCAGCCGTGTGAAGGGCTATCACGGCGTTACCGTTGCCGCGACTTCGCTCACCGGGCTTGAGGGCAACCATCGCGATTTCGACCTTCCGCTTACCGGCTTTTTGCATACTGGTTGTCCGCATCATTATCGCTTCGCCGAAGATGGCGAGACCGAGGAAGCTTTCGCCTCGCGGCTCGCCGCCGAGCTCGACGCCCTGATTGAGCAGGAAGGACCTGACACCGTCGCCGCTTTCATTGCCGAGCCGGTCATGGGCGCAGGCGGAGTCATTGTGCCGCCGCGGACTTACTTCCCGAAGATCATGGCGGTATGCGCCAAGCACGACTTATTTGTTATCAGCGACGAGGTGATTTGCGGCTTTGGACGATTGGGGACCTGGTTCGGCTGCGAAAAGCTCGATTTCAAGCCGCAAGCGCTCTCGGTCGCCAAGGCGCTGTCATCGGCCTATTTGCCGATAGCGGCGGTGATGATGCCCGAGCTGATGTATGAAGCGCTGCTTGCCGAGAGCAACAAGATCGGGGCGTTCGGCCACGGGTTCACTTATGGTGGCCATCCGGTCGCCGCGGCGGTCGCACTCAAGGCGATTGAGATTTATGGTCGCGACCGCATCGTTGAGAATACCGCCAAGCGCGCGCCGCTGTTCCAGGGCCGGCTTCGGCTGTTGGGTCAGCATCCTCTGGTCGGCGAAGCGCGCGGACTAGGGTTGATCGGCGGCGTCGAGCTTGTCGCCGACAAGTCGACTAAGCGCTCGTTCAATCCGCGGCACGGCGTCGGTGCGCGTGCGGTGCGCTTCGCCGAAGAAGAAGGGTTGTTGGTGCGTGCCGTGGGCGGCGACACGCTTACCCTGTCCCCACCGCTTGTGATCAAAGCGCCGCAAATCGAGGAACTGTTCGAGAAGCTTCGTCGGGCGCTCGACAAAACGCTCGATTGGGTGACGAGCGAAAAGCTGGCTGAACCGTAACAGCGTTGCGCTGCTCGCTCCGCAGATCAAAATGCCGCCGGAATCGGACGTTGCAGTGAACCTTATGTTCACTTCTCCCAAGCTACGAGCCCGGCCATGAAGCCGGATATACTAGTGGGCGCAGCGCAGCGACCCAATTCGTCGCCCAAAACGCGTCTCACGCGGCGCCGCCTGCTCGCCGCCAGCGGTGGCGTAGCGGGATCGTCTTTGGTTGGGACCGCCGCCTATGCGGGCGGCGTTGAAGCGCGAAGCCTGGCCGTCACCCGTTACGCGCCGCAACCGCCGGCTTGGCCGAGCGGCCACCGTCTGTCCATCACGGTCATTGCCGACATACATGCCGGCGGCCCGAACATGACCGTCTCGCACGTTCGCCGCATGGTCGATACCGCCAACGAGCTGAAATCCGACCTTGTCGTTCTGCTCGGGGATTACATCGCGACCTATCGTTTCGTGGACGTACGTATGCCCAACAGAATATGGGCGGCGGAATTGGCGCGGCTGTCAGCCCCGCTTGGGACCTGGGCTGTGCTTGGCAATCATGATTGGTGGCACGATCCCGCCGGCATCCGCACTTCGCTCACTGCGGTCGGCATTTCGGTGCTTGAAAACGATGCGGTGTTGCTCGGACCGGAAGGAGCACGGTTTTGGCTCGCCGGGCTCGGCGATCAGCGCGCCTATCGTCTTGGGCACGGCCGCTTTCGCGGCGTCGACGATTTGCCGCGCACACTTTCGCAAATCCGCACCGGCGACCCGATCGTGCTTCTGGCGCACGAGCCCGACATCTTCGCCCACTTGCCGGAGCGCATCGCCTTGACGCTTGCCGGCCACACGCACGGCGGCCAAATCCGGCTACCGCTGATTTGGCCGGCCTTCGTGCCGTCGAAATACGGCGCGCGCTATGCGTACGGACACGTGGTCGAAGATGGACGGCACTTGATCGTGTCGGGAGGGCTTGGCACGAGCTTTATTCCGGCGCGGCTCGGCATGCCGCCCGAAGTCGTGCAGGTCGTACTCGGAGCTTAGAGCCGGATAAGCCGTCAGTAGTTGGACGGCGTCGATCCTGCCATGCGCGCGACGCCGAACGGCGATTGATGCGGTCCGAGAACAATGACCGGCGTTCCAACCTTCACCCGGTTGTAGAGATCGATCACGTCCTCGTTCGTCATGCGGATGCAGCCTGACGACACGGCAGATCCAATATATTCCGGCTGATTGGTGCCGTGAATTCGGTAGAGCGTGTCTCTATTTGAGGAATAGAGGTACATGCCGCGCGCGCCCATCGGGTTATGCGGGCCGCCAGTCACATATTCCGGGAGCGGTCCAAGCCGTTGCTGTTCGCTGGGTGTCGGGTGCCACGCCGGCCATTCTTCCATGCGGCCGACCTTGGCCAAGCCGCTCCAAGCCTGCGCCTCTTCGCCGACCGCTATGCCGTAGCGGACTGCTTTGCCCTGCGGCAGGACGTAATAGAGAAATTTGTTGTCGCTATCGATGAGGATGGTGCCGGGCGCTTCTTTGCGCTGATATTCAACAAAATGCCGGCGGTAAGCTTCCCCCACTGCCGATTGATTGTACGGCAGGTTGGACATCAAGTCCTTGTCGCGCTGCTTCCAATTGGCGTCGTTCACCGGATCGAGGGTGCCATTGTCCTGAACGCAGCCGCCCAACGCTATCGCAGCTACCACAAATGCCAGCGCACGCATCGTCATCGGTGACCTACTTTTTCGCCTGTCCCAGCCTTGAATCAGCGAAAGCCTTACCCCGCATTCCAAATAGCGAAATCGGTGCATGGACGCCAGCACTCGCATGGGTCGACGCCGATGTCGCCCGCGAGTGTTGCAGGAATGTCGCACTAGCCTCCGCCAATTGTGGATTTCCCTCTAGCGTAAGGTTCTTACCATTCCCCTTTTTGCCCATTAACCAACGGTTTACCGCGCCCGATGTCCTCTTTGCGAGTGCAAGGGAATCGCAAGCAAACGTCACGTAGCTGAGCGATTCCCCGCCCAATTCAGCCGCAGTGCCGGCTTAGGAGGCGGGCCACGTGCCGCAAACACGGGAACGGGGATTAGTCAAAATGGAAGACGCGAAAATCGAGACGGCAAAAGACTTACCAAAAACGGGAAAATCGCCGGCGGAACCCGTGGCGTTGCACCTACGCTACCGAAAAATCGGCATTTCAGCAGTGGCCGCCGCAGCCCGCTATCAGGGCAGCGCGAAAAACCAGGCTTATGCGCCGGTCGCTGCCGGAACGGACCCACCCGATCCGGCCGCCGCCTGACCCGGGCGCTCGCCGGAAGCTCCGCCCGCGAAATGGGGGACGCATGTCCCCTTTTTCATTTCCGCGGGGTGTGACATTCGTCGGCCATGAAAACAGCGACGACCACGGTCAGCACGGCGGCCGACTTTTCCAATGCCGAAATCGAGGCCGGGCGGCGGCTCTTTGCAGGCGAGTGGAGCTTTATCTCAGCCGCCGGCAGCGTTGAATCTTTGCCGCGCGCGGGCGAGTTGGAAGTCGCGTTTGCCGGCCGCTCCAATGTCGGCAAGTCGAGCCTTATCAATGCGCTTACCGGCAGGAAGGCGCTGGCGCGCGCATCGAGCACGCCGGGCCGCACCCAACAGTTGATCTTCTTTGCCGGATCGAGCCCCCTCGTTCTGGTCGATTTACCGGGCTACGGCTATGCCGCCGCTGGCAAGGCCAAGGCCGCAGCTTGGGGTAAAGTGGTCGAGGCGTATCTGCGCAAAAGCCAAGCGCTGGCGCGGGTCTATTTGCTGATCGACGCGCGCCACGGCCTTAAGCGCATCGATGAAGCCGTCCTGACGGCGCTCGACAAAGCCGCCGTTAGCCACCAGGTCGTGCTCACCAAATGCGACGAGCTGCGCGAAGCGGACATGATCGAATGCCGCGATAAGATCGAACTCGCCGTGCAAAAGCGTCCGGCGGCTTTTCCCCGTGTCATCGCCACGTCAGCGCGCACCGGCCAAGGCATGCCGGAACTCCGCGCCGCCATCGCCCGCCTGCTCCGCGAGCGCGGCTCCGCGGCTTCAAGATAAAGGGCAGGGCGATTCTCTCGCGCTCGCCGTTTGCCCGATAGAGCGCGATAACCGGTTTCCACTTTTCGAAATCATGCTCTACAAGGCGGCGCGTTGCCAATTCGAGATTATCCCGATGGGGCCGCCCATGAGCGTTTCCGAGCACGAAATTGCCCGCGTTCTCTCCGAAGCGTTGCCGTACATGCAGCGCTACGATGAGGCGAATATCGTCATCAAATACGGCGGCCACGCCATGGGCGACGAGCATTTGGCGCGCGAATTCGCCCGCGACGTTGTGCTGCTCGAGCAGACCGCCATCAATCCGGTTGTCGTGCACGGCGGCGGACCGCAGATCGAGGCCATGCTCAAACGGGTTGGCGTCGAGTCGCAGTACGCAGCCGGTTTGCGCATCACCGACGAGAAGACGCTCGAAATTGTCGAGATGGTGCTGTCCGGGCTGATCAATAAACAAATGGTCGGCTACATCAACGCCGCCGGCGGCAAGGCGATTGGATTGTCCGGCAAGGACGGCAATATGCTGATCGCGCGCAAGCTCACGCGCACAGTCGTCGACCCCGACTCCCATATCGAGAAGGTCGTGGATTTGGGCTTGGTCGGCGAGCCGGACAAAGTCGACGTCACCGTGTTGACGCAGATTCTCGGCCGCGAAATTATTCCGGTTTTGGCGCCGGTCGCCGCGGCGGCGAACGGCGGCACGTTCAACGTCAACGCCGACACTTTCGCCGGCGCCATTGCCGGCGCGCTCAAGGCGAAGCGGCTGCTCCTTCTGACCGATGTTCCGGGTGTGCTCGACAAATCGAAGAACCTCATCAAACAACTGTCAGCCGACGACGCCCGGCGCCTCATCGCCGACGGCACGATTTCCGGCGGGATGATCCCCAAAGTCGAAACCTGCATTGAAGCGCTTGAGCGGGGCGTCGAGGGTGTGGTTATCTTGGACGGTAAGGTGCCGCATGCCGTTCTGCTCGAGTTGTTCACCGAGCTCGGCGCCGGCACGCTCATCCACAATTAGAACCGCATAGTTGCCGCGTGATGCGACTCGGATTTTTTACCCGCCATTAACCGCGCGGAGCGCGGCGGCACAACGCGGCCTTTACCAATCCCGGCTAAGTGAAAAGCCTCATTCACTGCGGCCGTGGAGGCGAGCTTGGATTTTTGGCCGGGCATCTCGTATTTTTTGAGTCAGCTGTACAAGGCGTTGCTGGCGCCCGGTTCGCATTTCTCGATTTTTTCCTTGCTCTGCGCGTTTGCCATCGGGTTTTTAGTCCTGGCGGGACGGCGCTATCGCAAGGGCCGCCGCATCCGTCTTAAGCCGCTGCTTCGAGCCATGTTTCCCAAGCAGCTTTTGACCAGCCGGTCGAACGTCGCCGATGTCGGATATTTCTACTTCAATCTTTTCGTATTCGGCATCGTGTTCGGCTGGGCGATCTTGTCCTATGGCGCGCTTAGCCGCGGCGTGACCGACGGCCTGACTTCATTGTTCGGTGCATTGCCGCCGGCGCCGTTCCCCGGATACGTGTCGCGGGCGATCATCACCGTGATGATCTTTCTGGCCTATGAGCTCGGCTATTGGATCAATCATTATTTGTCGCATCGCATTCCGTTTCTCTGGGAATTCCACAAAGTGCATCATTCGGCGACGGTGCTGACGCCGCTGACGAATTTTCGCGTGCACCCGATCTATATGTGCGTCTTCCTGAATATTCTGGCGGTTACGATCGGCACCGCGAACGGCCTCGGCGATTACCTTCTCGGTCAACCGATGCCGCAATACGTTCTGTCCGACAGCAACGTGGTCCTGGTCTTTTTCATCTACCTCTATGTGCATCTGCAACATTCGCAGATCTGGATTTCGTTTACAGGCTGGCTTGGACGCCTGTTCATGAGCCCGGCGCATCATCAAATTCATCACTCGCGCAATCCCGCCCACTTCAACAAGAATCTCGGCAGCTGCCTCGCGGTGTGGGATTGGATGTTCGGCACGCTGTACATTCCCGCGGCCGAGAATGAACGCCTTGAGTTTGGTGTCGAGCCGGATCGCGAGCATGCACACACCATCAGGGGAGAACTGATCGCTCCCTTCATCCGCGCGGCGCAGATGCTCAAATGGCCGTTCGGCGTCCGCGCGCCGTCGGCTCCGCTTGCACCAAGCGAGAGGAAGCAGGCCTACTAGCTTTCCAGTTGCGCTTGCCGCCGCCGCCGCGTATCTCGGGCGTCCATCTGCGATCCGAGAGTTCCCGCCGCGTGGCTTTCCGTTCCTTCTTTTCCTCCGGGCCGGGCCTGGCCGCGGCAGTTGCGCTCGGCGTCTCCGACGTGCTCGCCAAGATCATCATCGCGTCGCGCTGTGACGTGCTCACGATGCTGTCCTTTCGCAGCGTCGTCGGATTAGCCTTCATGTCAGCGTGGCTGCGGTTCGGACCGAGGCCGGCCGCTAGCGCGCGCGTGCGTTGGATTTCGATTGCCATCGGCATCCTTTTCGCCGCGCTTATTTTCTGCCTGTTCAAGGCGATCGAATTTAACGACGTGCCGACGGCGGTGCTGACTTATTTCGTCTATCCGTTGCTGACCGGGCTCGTGGCTTCGGCGACGGGTTTGGAACGCCTGCGCTGGCAAGGCGTGGCGTGCGCACTTGTCGCGTTTCTCGGCTTGGGAATCATGATCGGTGCCCACCCGGCCGGATTGGCACTCATCGGTATTGTCTACGCGATCGGCGCGGCCTGTTGCCGGACCGGCGTGCTTATTGCGACCCGCGCTTTCCTTGTGGGCGCTGACGCACGCTTGACCACCTGGTATTCGGTCGCCGCGCAAGTTGTCGTGTTCGTCGGCATCTCATTGGCCACTCGGACCTGGACCCCGCCTCAAACCAATATCGGCTGGGCCGCCTTGATCTTCATGAGTGTGGCGACCACGGCCGGCATTCTTTTCGTATTTGTTTCGACGCTTCGCATAGGAGCGTTTCGCACGGCGCTGATCATGAATCTCGAGCCGCTGACGGCAACACTGCTGAGCGCGCTCGTGCTTTCCGAGGTTATGACGCCGCTGCAGGCGGTTGGCGGCGTCACCATGCTTGCCGCGCTGGTCGCCTTCCAATTGTGGAAATAGAGCCTCTTCCGCCCCGCACGGCCGCCGGTGACGCTGGCGTACCGTCACAACTCGGACAAGTTGGCGGTCGATGCTTCACCAATCCGTAAACAGGGGGGTCTTAACATCGCGATGAGGCCGGACCATGCGAGGGTTCCAGAGCTCTTCATTCGACCCGCAAACGCTCGTCATACTTGAGACGGCGTTCGACGAGGCATGGTTGACGCTCAAGGCCGTCGGCAACACGACGGTGAGGCCTGACGAGCTTGCCCGCTCGGTGCTGCGGCTTGCGATGGAAGGCGAACGCGACCCGGTACGCCTGCACGACGGAGCTCTCCAAGGTTTGGTGCCCGCAGCAGCTTGGCGCGAGGCAGGCTAAAGCGCCGTGGCCAGGCTTTAGGGGCTGCCGCCGATTCGGCGCTTCTTGAATCCAGCTATTGGCGTGGGCCGGCTATCGCCAAGCGATCATTGTCAAGATTGGCGCGCGCGGATAGATCACATCCCGTCGCCCGGACGCATCGCCCACGAGCAGCCCGATGAATGAGCGTAACACCGCTACCCGCACTCGCGGCTTCGCCGATGTCGAAACCTGGGTGTTCGACCTCGATAACACCCTCTATCCGCATCACCTGAATCTTTGGCATCAGGTGGATGAACGGATCCGCGATTACATCGCCAATTTCCTGAAAGTCACGCGCGACGAAGCATTTCGCGTGCAGAAAGATTATTATCGCCGCTACGGCACGAGCTTGCGCGGACTGATGGAAGAACACGGGCTTGTGCCCGACGAATTTCTGGAGATGGTGCACGAGATCGATCACTCGCTGCTGACTCCTAATCCGGAGCTTGGCGCCGCCATTTCCCGGCTCCCCGGGCGCAAGCTCATTCTGACAAATGGCACGCGGCGTCATGCCGAAGTGGTGATGCGGCGACTCGAAATCTTCGAGCACTTCGAGGACGTGTTCGATATTGCCGCGGCCGAGCTTGAGCCGAAGCCGCGCGCCGTGGTCTATGACCGTTTTCTCCATCGTCACCGCGTCGATCCCGCCAAGGCGGCGATTTTCGAAGACCTGTCGCGCAACCTGGTGGTGCCGCATGCGCGCGGCATGACGACGGTGCTGGTGGTGCCCGGTGGCACGCGCGAAGTTTTTCGCGAGGATTGGGAGCTCGCTGGGCGCGACGAGCCGTACGTTGATCACGTTACCGACGATTTGACGGTGTTTCTCGGCGCAATCGCCGCGAACTTGACATCGCCCGGCTGCACTCCGACAAACCGCCGCAACAGAGGGTAAGGACTGCATGGCCGCCGACGTCGCCCAAAAAGCGCCCGCGACCGGATCGAATGGGCTGGCGAAAGTGATCGATGCCGCGTTCGACCGACGCGATGAGATTGGGCCCGCGACCCAAGGAAGCGTGCGCGAGGCCGTCGAAGCCGCGCTTGATCTCCTTGATCGGGGCGCCGCGCGCGTCGCGGAAAAGGCCGCTGGCGGCGGTTGGCACGTCAATCAATGGCTCAAAAAGGCGGTGCTGCTCTCGTTTCGCTTAAACGACATGAGCGTATTTCCCGGCGGTCCCGGCCGCGCGGTATGGTGGGACAAGGTCCCTTCGAAATTCGACGGCTGGGGCGCCGAGCGTTTTCGCGCCGCCGGATTTCGCGCGGTGCCCGGATGCGTGGTGCGGCGTTCCGCCTACATCGCCCCCGGCGTGGTGCTGATGCCGTCCTTCGTCAATCTCGGCGCCTATGTCGATAGCGGCAGCATGATCGATACTTGGGCGACGGTCGGGTCGTGTGCGCAGATCGGCAAGAACTGCCACATCTCGGGCGGTGCAGGCATCGGCGGCGTGCTCGAGCCGCTGCAGGCGGAGCCGGTGATTGTCGAAAACAATTGCTTTATCGGCGCGCGCTCGGAAGTCGCCGAGGGCGTGATTGTCCGCGAGGGCGCGGTACTCTCGATGGGCGTGTTCATCGGCGCATCGACCAAAATAGTCGACCGCGCGAGCGGCGAAATTTTCCAGGGCGAGGTGCCACCCTACGCGGTCGTCGTGCCCGGCAGCCTTCCCGGAAAGCCGCGGCCAGATGGCGCGCCGACGCCGAGTCTGGCATGTGCGGTCATCGTCAAGCGCGTCGACGAGAAAACCCGCGCCAAGACCAGCATCAACGAATTGCTGCGGGATTAGCCCGCGCGTGGCGTATATGAACTGGCTTTATTTGTTCAATGGGTTCCACGGCCGCATCGGCCGCCAGACGTTCTGGTTGGCGAGCGGCATATTGATCCTCGCCGAACTGGTAGCTGGTTTCCTCGCCGAACAAATCCAAGGTGACCGGCTCGCGGCCGTTGTCGATCTCGCCTTTACCTATCCGGAATTCGCTGTCGCCATAAAGCGCTTGCATGACCGAAACCTGCCGATTTGGCTGTTGGTGTTCTTTTTTGGCGGCGCTGCTCTAACTGACCTGTTTTCGCTTCTGGGCGTAGGCAGTGGCGGTACTGATGAAAGTCCGAGTATGCTTTTGCTGGCGGTCGAAGTCCCGGTGGCGGTTTTGGGGCTGGTTTTGCTGGTCGAGCTTGGCTTTCGCCGCGGCACCGTTGGCCCCAATCCAAACGGGCCGGATCCGCTGGCGAAGATTTGAGACGAACGCCGACCATGGAGGCATTTCATGAGTGACGAACGTTCGATCGGGATTGCGCAGGCGGCGCAGCAGCAAGGCCCGCTGTCAAAGGACACACGTACGCTGTTGCTCTATGACGCCAACCGAAAAAGCGCGGTGATCGCCTATATTCTTTGGTTTTTTCTAGGTTGGTTTGGTGCGCACAATTTCTATCTTGGACGCAAGGGCGTCGGCATCGCCCAGGTGCTGCTCACCATTTCCGTCATTGGATGGTTTATCACGTTCGTCTGGGTCGTGGTGGATGCATTTCTCATTCCCGGCTGGGTGCGCCGGGAAAACAATCTCTTGCTGATGCAGCTTGGCGGGTGATGCGCGCGTTGGGGTTGCCGCTGTGAACGCCGATCCGGTCGCCATCGCCCGCGACCTCGTCCGTTGCCGCTCAATCACGCCGGAGGAGGGCGGCGCGCTCGACTATCTACAGGGCGTGCTGACAAAGGCCGGCTTCGCCGTTCACCGCCAGACATTCACCGAGAGCGGCGCGGCGCCGGTGGAGAACCTATTCGCGCGTATCGGCGACACGTCGCCCAATCTGGCTTTCGCAGGCCATACCGACGTCGTGCCGCCTGGCAACGAGGCGGCGTGGTGTTATCCGCCGTTTGCCGGCGAAATTGCCGGCGAGAAACTTTATGGTCGCGGCGCCACCGATATGAAGGGCGGCATCGCCGCCTTTGTCGCGGCGTCGCTCGATCACCTCGCCGCCAATAACGGCCGGCCCAAGCGCGGATCGATCTCGTTCCTGATCACTGGGGATGAGGAAGGCGTCGCGGTCAACGGCACCGTCAAGCTTTTGCAATGGGCGGCCGCACGCGGCGAAAAGTTTGACCATTGCGTTCTTGGCGAGCCGAGCAACGTCGAGAGGATCGGCGACACCGTCAAAGCTGGACGGCGCGGTTCGCTCAACGGCACCCTGATTGTCGAGGGCCGCCAGGGCCATGTCGCCTATCCCGACCGCGCCGACAATCCGATCCGTGGACTTGTCACGCTGATCGCCGCCTTGCAAGCGCCGCTCGACCAAGGCAGCGACTTGTTCGATCCCTCGCACCTCGAATTTACTTCGGTCGACGTCGGCAACGTCACCGTCAATCTCATTCCCGGCCAAGCGCGGGCGCGCTTCAACATCCGCTACAACGATCGGCACACCCAAGGCGCGCTCAAAACGCTGATCGAAGACCGGACGAAAGCTGCCGCCGGCGACCGCATCCGCTACGCGTTTGAGTGGCAGCCTTCAAACGCCGACGTGTTTGTCACCAAACCCGGCCCGTTCACGGAACTCGCCGTCGCCGCGATTGCCGAGATAACCGGAAAAAAACCGAAACTCTCGACGTCCGGCGGGACGTCGGACGCGCGCTTCATCAAGGATTATTGCCCGGTTCTTGAATTCGGTCTGGTTGGCGCGACCATGCACCAGGTCGACGAATGCGCGCCGCTTTCCGATCTACACGCGCTCACCGCGATTTATCGGCGGATTATCGAGAAATATTTCGGCTAGCCGGTATTGCGCCGACCGACTCACGCTACCCGGCGTATGTCGGCAACGTCCGCGAACAGCGTTCGTAATTGAGCGAACGGGAGGGGACGGCTTATGAGAAAACCCTGCGCTTCGGTACAGCCCTCGCTTTGCAGATAGGCCCGCTGTGCCTCGGTTTCCACGCCCTCGGCAGTCGTCGGCATGCCGATGCTGTTCGCGAGGTGGATGATCGAACGCACGATGGCGCTGCTGTCGTTGCCCGCCGGCAATTCGCGAACGAATGATCGGTCGATCTTAATTTTGTCGAACGGAAATTTTCGCAGGTAGCTGAGACTTGAATACCCGGTACCAAAATCGTCCATGACGATGCGTGTGCCCATGTTTTGCAGCTGGTGCAACGCCTGCGTCGTGTTCTGATTGTCATCCAGGAGTGTCGTCTCCGTTATTTCGAGCTCAAGGCGTTTCGGGGACAATCCGGTCATGGCGAGCGCATTGACCACATTCTGCACGATATTGCCGGTGCGGAGCTGAACCGCCGACAAATTGACCGCGAGATTCATTTGTTCCGGCCATTGTCTGGCGGCGTTGCACGCCTCGCGCAAAACCCAGTCGCCGAGCGGCGTGATCAGGCCGATTTCTTCGGCGAAGGGAATGAAATCCGCAGGAGAGATCATACCGCGTTCTGGATGGTTCCAGCGCAGCAACGCTTCCAGCCCGCTGATGCAGCCTGACGACAGGTTGCAAACCGGTTGATAGTGCAGCTCAAACTGTCCCGCATGCAGCGCGTTGCGCAGGTCGGACTCCAGAGTACGGCGTGCCTGCGCGCGCGCATTCATTTCGGGTAAAAATGAGCGGCGAACGCCGCGGCCTTCTGCTTTGGCGCGATAGAGCGCCAGGTCGGCGTTGCTCAGGAGCACATCGGGATCGCAGCTGTCTTCGGGCGCGAGCGCGATGCCAATGCTGCAACCAAGCCCCAAGCGATGACCTTCTATGTCGTAGGGCCGTTCGATGGCATCCATGATCCGGTCGGCCAGCTGACCGGCCGCTTCCGGCCGGCCCTTTACAGTATGAATAACGGCAAATTCATCGCCGCCCAGGCGCGCAACGCCATCGGGCCTGTCGACCGAGTTTTTCAATCGCTCGCCGATCGCGATCAGCAGCAAATCGCCGACGCGATGTCCCAGAGTGTCGTTGATCAGCTTGAAATGGTCGAGGTCGATGAAGAGTAGCGCCAAACCGCCACCATCTTCGTCCATGCGTCCGAGCGCACGGATCAGATGATCGCGGAAATGAGCGCGATTGCTCAACCCGGTCAGCGCGTCGTGCTGGGCCAAGTAACGGACCCGCTCTTCGGACTGCTTGCGCTCCGCGATTTCTTTTTCCAGCCGGTAGTTGGTTGCCTCCAATTCTTGCACATGATCGGCCAGCCGACGCTCCGCATGTTTGCGTGCCAGCTGATTCTGGAGCCTGGCATTGGCAATGGAAAAGTTGATTGGCTTTGTGATGTAGTCGTTGGCCCCGAGCTGCAAAGCTTCCACGACGTCTTCGGTGTCGACCTTCGCGGTAACCATGATGACCGGGAGGTGCGATGGCGAGTGGTTGACGCGAATCGCCTTGAGCACGTCAAAACCACTCATCCCCGGCATGACGATGTCGAGCAGAACCGCGTCGAAGCTTTGTGCGGCAATCAGATGGAGCGCGGCCGCTCCGTCCGCCGCCTCGACGATCTCAAAGCCGCGCCGGGTGAAGAATCGGTTCAGCACGTTGCGGTTGTCGGGTTGATCGTCAACAACAAGAAGTCGGGCCGGCGCGGCGTCTTCGGCGTTCATAATTCTCAAATCCCGACGGAATGCGGATTTTTCGGCTGCGGTTCAACAAATCGACGCTGCCATTACTGAAGTTAACGCTGCGCTCACCGGGGGAGCGCGGCCGATCAAATAAAGAGATTTTGGTTAGGAAACTTTGCGCTGGACGCCTTTACGGAGGCCATCCCTGAAGGCATCGTCAAGAAGCAAACTTAACTTGAAGAGCCGGCGCCGTTGTCCTCAACTCATCCACCAACGCTTGGCGTGGTGCTCGCCGGAGGGTTGGCGCGCCGCATGGGCGGTGGGGACAAATGGCGGATTCAAATCGGTCGCTCCACCATCCTCGATCGCCTGCTCGATCGCCTTCAACCGCAATGCGACAATATCGTTTTTAACAGTAATTCCGATCCGCCGGCGGCTCCGCACGGGCTGACCGTCATCACCGACAGCGTGCCGGGCAATCCCGGTCCGCTCGCCGGAATTCTGGCCGGCCTCGATTGGGCAGCTCAGAACGCGCCCGCGATTGGGTGGCTTGTCAGCGTGCCGGGCGACTGTCCTTTCCTGCCGCGCGATTTGGTCGCGCGCCTGCATGCGGCGCGAAGCGAGAGTCAGGCGGCGTTGGCTTGCGCCGAGTCGGCCGGGCGCCGCCATCCGACCGTCGCGCTTTGGCCGATCCAGTTGCGGGAAGAGTTGCGCCGAGCGATCACCGCCGAGCAGATGCGGGCGGTTCACCAATGGACCGCGCGATATCCGCTGGCCGTCGCCGCATGGACGGACGCGCCGGTCGATCCATTCTTCAACGTCAATACGCCAGAGGATGCCGCGGAAGCGGCGGCGCTGGCTGCGCGTTACCCGGATGCGTGACGATCAATATTCCACGCGAACCAAATAAAGCCCCTGCGGAGGGGCGACTTGGCCGCAGCGCGCGCGGTCGCGCGCTGCGAGTGCCGCCGCAAGATCGCCAGCGCTCCATTTGCCTTCGCCGACGTGAACGAGCGAACCGACCATAGAGCGCACTTGATGATGCAGGAAGGAGCGCGCCACTGCGGTGACATTCAGTTCTTCGCCGCCGCGGGCGACGTCGAGGCGTTCGAGCGTTTTCACCGGCGATTTTGCCTGGCATTCCGTGGCGCGGAACGTTGTGAAATCGTGCCGGCCGACCAGCCTTTGCGCGGCGCCATGCATCGCTTCGGCATCAAGCGGCCGCCCCACGCGCCAGCCGCGGCTCGCCTCGAGCGCGAGATCGGCGCGGCGGTTGACGATGCGATAGAGATAATGCCGCTTGATCGCCGAAAAGCGTGCGTCGAAATCGTCCCCGACGCGTTCCGCGGAAAGTACGGCGACCGGTTGGGGACGCAGATGAAAATTCAGCGCGTCCCGCACGGAATCGGTTTCCCAATCTTTGGCGAGGTCGACGTGGGCGACTTGACCAAGCGCGTGCACGCCGGCGTCCGTGCGTCCCGCGCCCTGAACGGGGACGGTTTCGCCGCTGAAGGCGGTAACGGCCGCGGCGATGGCGCCCTGGACCGAAACGCCGTTGTCTTGCACCTGCCAGCCGACAAACGGCGTGCCGTCGTATTCGATGGTGAGTTTGTAGCGGGGCATGGCGCTCAGCTCAGGACGTAGCCGCGGCCGATGGGCGTCCCGCGCAAAAATTCTTCGGCGCCCATCGGCTGCTTGCCGGCCCGCTGAACTTCGACGAGGCGCACCGCGCCGTCGCGGCAAGCGACGGTCAGGCGATCGTCGAGTATTTGGCCGGGCTTGCCGGCACCTTCGCCCTTAGTGCTGCGTAAAACCTTGACGCGGCCGACGTCGGCAGCCTCGAACCAGGCGCCGGGAAAAGGCGAGAGGCCGCGAATGTGATTGTGCGCCTCGCTCCAGGATTTCGCCCAGTCGATGCGGGTTTCGCTCTTCTCGATCTTGTGGGCGTAAGTCACGCCGTCGTTTGATTGCGGCGTCAATTGCAGCGAGCCGCGTTCGAGCGCGGCAAGGGCGACCGCAGTCAATCGGGCGCCGCGCGTCGCGAGTTCATCGTGCAGCTCGCCCGCTGTCATATCGGCCCCGATCGGCGCCGGGTCCGCCATGGCGATAGGTCCGGTGTCGAGGCCTTCTTCCATCTTCATCACCATGACGCCGGTGCCGTTATCGCCGGTCATGATCGCCCGCTGAATGGGGGCGGCGCCGCGCCAGCGCGGCAATAGCGAGGCGTGCAGGTTGAAACAGCCGAGCGGGAAACAGTCGAGAATGGCTTTTGGCAGAATGAGTCCGTAGGCGACCACCACGGCGGCGTTGGCGTTGAGTGCGCCGATCGTGGACGCGGCCGTTGCGTCCTTCAACATTTTCGGCGTGAAAATCGGAATACCAAGGCGCGCGGCTTCACGTGCGATCGGACTCTGCTGTGGCGCCAGGCCTCGTCCCGCCGGCCGAGGAGCGCGGGTAAAGGCGGCGACAATTTCGTGTTGATCGGCAATCTCAAGCAGCGTGGGCACGGCGAAGTCCGGCGTGCCCATGAAGACGAGGCGAAGCGGCAATCACGCCTCCACTTTGCTCTTCGGTACCGTTTTCGCTGCTTTGATGAACTTCTTGATGACGCGGTCGCGCTTGAGCTTGGAAATGTGGTCGATAAACAGCATGCCGTTGGTGTGGTCGACCTCGTGCTGGACGCACGTGGCAAACAGGCCATCGGCCTCGATCTCGTGCCATTTGCCTTCAAGGTCCTGGTATTTGACCTTCACAACGCTCGGCCGTTCGACCTCTTCGTAAAATTCCGGAATCGAAAGGCAGCCTTCCTCGTGGGTGGATTTCTCCGGGGAAGCCCAGACGATTTCAGGATTGATCAGTACCAGCGGCTCTTGTTCTTCTTCCTTCTTGGAAAGATCCATCGTTACGATGCGCTTGGCGACGCCAATCTGTATGCCCGCGAGTCCAATGCCGGGCGCGGCGTACATGGTGTCGAACATGTCCTCGACCAGCGCGCGCACGCCCGCGTCGATGCGGTTGATCGGCCCGGAGACGAGCCGCAGCCGCTTGTCGGGAAGTTTTAGGATTTCGCGCACCGCCATGATCGCGATGTAAGCGGTGCAAATACCACGGTCAATGCGGGCTAGTGGTCCGATTCTAACATTCGCATCCGGTCTCGGGACGCGCTCATGCGAATGTCAGAATCAAAGGACCACTAGCAAACATCAATCCCTGTGGAGCTTTGGATTCGACATTCGCTTCACGAGCTAGCGGTTTGGTGGGCAGCGAATGTCAAATCCGCTCCCCTCGCTGTTGCTTCGACCGGCCGAGTCGCGCTATGTACGTTCCCTGTTTGTTCCGAGACGGGCTCACCACTAGCCGCTCGCGGCGGCGAATCACGTAAGACGAACGTCATGAGCGAAAGCGCTTGGATCGCCGCCCTGGCCGTCATTCTCGTCGCTTGCTGTACCGGCATCGCGATCGCGGTTTTGCTTTGGCGCTCGCGGCGAAATGGGCGCAGCGACGACGCCGCGATGGCGGAGTTGACGCGGGCGCAGGCCGATGCGGCTTCCCGCCTCGAGGCGATGATCGGAATGCTGGCGAAGGGACAATCGCAACTCGCTCACAGCGTCAACGAGCGGCTCGATTCAGTTTCCCATCGCATGGGCGATTCGCTGGAGAAAACCAAGCAATCAACCGCCGAAAATTTGCAAAAGCTCAACGAGCGGCTCGCGGTCATCGACCGGGCGCAAAAAAATATCACCGAGCTGTCAACTCAGGTTACTTCGCTGCAGGGCGTGCTCGCCAACAAGCAGGAGCGTGGCGCGTTCGGCCAAGGCCGCATGGAATTGATCGTGCGCGATGGTCTGCCGAAGGAATGCTACGAATTCCAATATACGCTCTCCAACAGGCTGCGGCCGGATTGCGCGGTGTTCCTACCGGACCAGCGTCCGTTGGTCATCGATTCGAAGTTCCCCCTGGAAGCGGTAACCGCTTATCGAGACGCCAAGGGCGACGACGCGCGGCGGCAGGCGGCCGCGCGGGTTCGCGCGGACATCGGCAAGCATGTCACCGACATCGCGCAAAAATACCTCATTCCCGGCGAGACGCAGGATTTGGCGCTGATGTTCGTGCCGTCGGAATCGGTATATGCCGACTTGCACGACGGCTTCGACGATGTCGTGCAAAAGGCGTTTCGCGCCAACGTCGTTATCGTTTCGCCATCGCTGTTGATGATCGCCATTCACGTCATTCTGCAGATCCAGAAGGATGCGCGCATGCGCGAGGCGGCAGGCCGCATCCAGACGGAAGTGGCGTTTCTGGTCGACGACGTCAGGCGGATGAGCGAGCGGGTCGCCAAGCTCGGCCAGCATTTCGGCCAAGCCAATGAGGACGTCCGGCAGATCCTCATTTCCACGCAAAAAATCGAGCACCGCGGCACGCGCATCAAGGACGTCGAATTCAGCGAGGATGCGGTTGTGGGCGCGGTGATCCCCGCGCCGATGCTGCGCAAGCTCGAGGCCGGGGAATAGGTCGTTTGCGCCCGTCTTTTACCGAGGCGCTCGCCGTCTACTTGCAGCGGCGGGTGCTCGTCGTTCTGCTGCTCGGATTTTCCAGCGGCCTGCCGATCGTGCTCGTCGGCGCGACCTTGCAAGCCTGGATGAAAACGAGCGGCATCGACGTCAAAACCATCGGACTGTTCGCGGCGGTGGCGCTGCCCTACAACATCAAATTCCTCTGGGCGCCACTGGTCGACGCGCTTGATGTTCCGTTCCTGGCGAAGGCGTTCGGCCGCCGCCGCGCCTGGTTGTTGTTGTCCCAAGCCTGGTTGATCGCGGCGATTGCGGTACTCGGGTTTTGCGATCCGGTGACGTCGGCTTTTCTGGTCGCGGCGGCCGCGTTCATCGTCGCTGCGGCCTCGGCGACGCAGGACATCGTGGTCGACGCCTTTCGTGTCGAGAGCCTGCCGGAGAACGAGCAGGCCGCCGGCATGGCTTCATATGTCGCCGCCTACCGCGTCGGCGCGCTGACCTCTGGGGCCGGCGCACTCCTTCTAGTGACCGTGCTGCGTGGATTGTCGTTCGGCGATCGCGCGGCCTGGACCGGCTGTTATCTGGCGATGGCCGCGCTTGTCCTTGTCGGCGTGCTGGCAACGCTGCTCGCGGTTGAGCCGGCGTCTTCGCCGGCGGCCGAAGCGGAACACGCGCGTCCGTCGCGCCGCAACTCGATCAGGCGGGCACTGCAATCGGCGCTCGATAGCTTTCGCGATTTCCTGACGCGCAAGTTTGCAGTGGCGGCGTTGGCATTTGTCGCCTTGTTCAAACTTGCCGATGCGCTCGCCTTCGCGCTCTTGACGCCGTTCGTCCTCGATCTCGGATTTTCGCTGCCGCAGCTCGCCGCGATCCGCAACGGCGTCGGTTTTATTGTCGCGGTGCTCGGCGGTTTTGTCGGCGGGCTTATTGCGCGAGCACTGCCGCTGTCGGCGAGCCTGTGGGTCGGCGGTATTTTGCAAACCGTGATGATTCTCGCCTTTTCCTGGCAAGCCGTCGCCGGCAACAGCGTGCCGATGCTGACCTTCACCACCACCATTGAATTTTTCACCGACGCGGTCGGCACCGTCATCTTCGTCGCCTACCTCTCGGCGCTGTGTAACAATCCGCTCTACACCGCCACCCAATATGCGTTGTTGACCGCGCTCGCCGCGCTCGGGCGCAACGTTTTCGCGCTTGGTACCGGATACGTCGCCCACGCGGTCGGATGGGCCTGGTTTTTTGTGCTTTGCGCGCTCTCCGGACTGCCGGCACTCGTGCTGCTGGCATGGCTTCAGCGGCACGGCCATTTCGACGGATTAGCGGCGAGAAAAAGTGACAAAGCGGCGTAAGGCGGGCGGCGCTTTTGGGCTTCCCCGTCAATGGGATATCCAAGGCTGGCGCCGGCTCGCGAGGCGGTGGTAGGAAGATTGCGTCATCGAGGCGCAACGCGGACATGTGCAGGATTCGTAAAAAAGTCTTTTTATAAGGATCGGATAGCTATACTTCGCGTTCTGGCTTGTAACGCTCTCCGGAAAACGGTTGCCTCGCGTCCCACATGGACATCCTTCTGGTTAAGATATTTGCGACTGCGCTGGCTCTCAGTGAAGTCATGACCCAGCCGCAGGCGGTCAAAACGCATTTTGACCCGGCACAGGACCGCGGCGAGGTGGTGCAGATATTGCGCAACGGATGCGCGCATATGCGCGCGGCCTTCGATATCGAGTCCATCAACCTCGACGATTTGATTTCAACCGCGCTGGACGACCCAAAGGCGCTCGGCGCCAGCGCCAAGGCTTTTCACGGCATCAATTTCGCCGACCTCAACACCGCCTATGGGCAGTTCTGCAAGAACGAGAGCGTCGATAATCCGGTCGTCGATCTCGGGCAGGTGATCGAATTCTTCAACGGCGCGGCGACTGACCTGCCGGACCAAACGCCGCTTAAAGGAAGAAAGCTGCCGAGCATGAGCATGGTGCTCGACGGCAAGGGGGCGAAATTTGCCGAGGTGTTTGCGCCCGGCAACCGGCGCGTTTGGGTCTCGCTCGCCGACATTCCGGACAACGTGCAGAAGGCTTTCGTCGCCGCCGAGGACCGGCGCTTCTTCCAGCATCACGGCGTGGACGAGCGCGGTATCATCCGCGCTTTCATCGGCAACCTCGGCGGTCCGGGTCGCCCGCAAGGCGGCTCCACCATCACCCAGCAAGTCGTCAAAAATCTTCTGGTCGGCGACGACGTGACCTACGAGCGCAAAATCCGCGAGATGATCGTGGCCTCGCGGGTCGAAACGACGCTGAGCAAGCAGGAAATCCTCGAGCTCTACCTCAACTCCGCCTATCTCGGCCGCGGCTCCTGGGGGGTCGAAATGGCGGCACGTAGTTATTTCGGCAAGCCGGCGAAGAATCTATCGCTGGGCGAAGGCGCGTTGCTTGCGGGCTTGCTCAAGGGACCGAGCTATTTCAATCCAGATCGTCATCCGGATCGGGCCAATGAGCGGCTTAGCTACGTGCTTGGCCGTATGCAGGAGGACGGCGTCATCACCGCCGAACAGAAAGACCAGGCGCTGGTGAACCCGCCCAAGCTCGCCGCATTCGAGCGCCCGCATCGCGACAGCGGTTTCCATTTCATCGACTTCCTCGGCCGCGAAGCGAAAACCGACGGCGTGGCTAATCTCACCGCCGAACCCTACACCGTGCACTCCACCATCGATGCGACGCTGCAACGTGAGGCCGAGGCCGCGTTGCAGGAGGGGTTGGCGCATTACGAATTATCGGCGGGCCGCGCTCAGTTCCGCGGCGCCGAAGCCAATATCGCCGACGCCGTGCAAAAGCTCGGTGCCGGACGGCAATCGCCCGCGGCTTCTACAAGTTCGCCACCCACAGGTGCGCCGGCTTCGGTGTCGTCCGCTTCAAGTGCGTCGGCGAGCACCATGCCGGCTTGGCAACAGGCTCTGACGGCGCTGCATCTTCCGCTTTACGACGTCCATTGGGATGCCGCTGTGATCCTCGACAAAGGCGGCGGCAAGCGCGGCGATGGATTGATCAAGGTCGGGCTTGCCGATGGCCGCGTCCTGCCGTTGACCGGCGCCTTCGGGCAAATTTGGCGCAAGCTTAGCCTCTACGACGTCATTTACGTTCACGTGATCGACAGCAAAGCGGCAAAGGGCAAAGGCGCGGGCGGTCAAGCGCAATTGCGCGTGCGGCCGGGCGTGCAAGGCGCGGCGCTCGTCATCGAGAACAAGACCGGGCGCATTCTCGCCATGGCGGGAAGTTTTTCTTATCCGCTGAGCCAACTGAACCGCGCGGTGCAAACCGAGCGCCAGCCCGGTTCGGCGATGAAGCCGCTGACTTATCTCACCGCGCTGGAAAAAGGTTTGCAGCCGAACACGCTGGTGCCGGACGAGCCGTTGACGCTGCCGCCGATCGGCGCCGGCGGCCGCTATGTCATCGCGCGCGACCAGGGTGGCTTCGCGCGGCCGGAAGATTTTTGGTCGCCGCGCAACGCCGACAACAGTTCGGGTGGCCTCTACACCATGCGGCGCGGATTGGAGAATTCCGTCAACGTCGTCACTGCCCATCTGCTCGAAGGCGGCATCGACCGGGATCCGGCGCAAAGCCTCGACGATGTCTGCGCCACGGCGGTCGCGGCAAAAATCTACACCGACTGCGTCCGTTTCTATCCCTTTGTGCTCGGCGCGCAGCCAGTGCACATGATCAACCTCGCGGCATTTTACGCCGCGGTCGCCAACGAGGGCGCCCGGCCGCAGCCCCACGGCATTGATTCGATCGAAGTCGGCGGACGCAAGGTCTATGAATATCCGAAGGCTCCGCTTCCTATGATCGGGGCCGCTGACCCCGCGTCGTTCTATCAGCTTAAAACCATGCTCCAGGGTGTGGTCGCCCGGGGTACCGCGCGCGCCATTGGTGCGCTCTCGCCTTTTGTTGCGGGCAAGACGGGTACGACGGAGGATGCGGTCGACGGCTGGTTCATCGGCTTCACCAACGATGTCACCGTGGCGGTGTGGGTCGGCTACGACAACGGCGACGGCAAACGCCGTTCGCTCGGCACGAATGCGACCGGAGCGCGAGTGGCGCTGCCGATCTTCCAGCCGATCCTCGAAGCCATATGGGCGGATGGCATCGCGCCGAAAGCGCCACTCAACGGACCCTCGCACGAAGCTCAGCTTCATCTGGTCGACCTGCCGATCGACTACGCGTCCGGCAATCGCATTACCGCAGGCGGGCGTGGCAATTTCATCGAGCATTTCCGGCTCGGTGCCGACGGTCGCTTTAGCGAGACGCAGTATCAACTGGTGCCGCAAGAGGACGCCTCGGCTTCCCCCTCGGAAGGCCAAGTGGGGGCGCAACCCAGCAGCCAAGGCTACTGGGCCAGCGCGCCACGCGAGGATGACCGCTTCGTCAATGGGCGTACCTTCTATCCCGGGCAGAGTCCGCCACCCTATCCCGCCCAGGCTCAGCAGCCGCCCTATCCCGGTCAACGTCCGCCGCCGGGGTCGCAGCCGATGGCGCGCGGCTTCTTCGGATCCTTCTGGGACGGACGGGCGAACTGAACTTCACGCGGCCAAAATGAAAATGTGCATGCGACACGCGATCGCGCTGGTCGGCCTGTTGGGGTCGTTATCCTGCGCCGGCGCGCAGGATTTCCGCATCGAAGACTCGCGCTTGCTCGGAAATGCGGATTTGGCCCAGCTCAAACCCGACACCATCCTATTCAACGATGTGCGGGGTGACGCGACTGGCGCGGACAATCTTATTCCCTTTGCTGACTGGAACCCGGTTCAAAGGAAGTTTTTGTCGCTGTTCCCGAGCTACACCGAACCCACGATTGTCAAGGCGGCAAGCGCCAATCATCCGGCCGGCCCGGTCGCCGAGAAACTCGTCATGTACATTGCGCAGGCGCGCTTCGTGCTCGATCGCGCGCCTGGCACCATCGATCTATCGCGCTATGTGACGCTCGCGTTTGTGCAAAAGATCGATCCGGCAATCAAACACACGTTGCTCGCCGCGGATAACATCGAAAAATTCACCGACCCGCAGGGTACCGGGAACGATAACCCGCAACGCAAGTGGTGCACGGGGCGGACGCCGCTGATCTGCATCCAATCGAGTTACAAGCTCGAGGGCAGGATTCCGATCGGCATCCTGCTGGTGAACAAGCTGCGCGATTCCGCCAAGAAGGTATCCGATCACATCGATTTTCAGAGCGAGCTATCGCAACTGACGCCCACTGACCTGGATCAGGAGGGTATAAAACAGCTCACCGGCATCGACGCGCCGGTGGTCGGCGCGCTCGAGCAGAACCTTTTCTACGTCAATCAAATCATGAAGTTCGGAAAGATGTTCGCGGTGTTCCAGGCCGACCCGGCCGACACCGACAAAACCGTGGTCACCGCCTTCGTGGCGCTTGCAATCGATGAGAGCGTGCTCGACAAGAAAAAGGAATACGAGAACGTCCCGGTGCTGCGCAACCTCGTGCCCGCGCAAGTATTGATGGGCGAATCATCGTTCAACTCGGGGGATTCGATCAGCGCCGGGCTGCCGAAATATGCGCGCAACCAAATCAGGACTATTGCCGGGCTTTTGGCGCGCGACAAGTAGGTAGCGCTAGGGCATGATCCCGAAAAGTGGATACCGGTTTTCGGAAAGGATCGTGCTCCGCGAACAAGTCTGCTTTTGAACGGTCACGGCGCGGGCAAATTTCAAGCTGCGCGCCGAACCGGATTGCTTCGCTTTGGCGATTATTCCCTATAAATAACGATGCGGGAGAAATGGGACTTCTGGATCGATCGCGGCGGCACGTTTACCGACGTGATCGGGCGGCGACCGGACGGCAAACTCGTCACCCATAAGCTGCTCTCGGAAAATCCGGAGTCCTATGCGGACGCCGCCGTTGCCGGCATCCGCCGGCTTCTCGGCGTCGCGCCCGGATCGCCGCTTCCTGCGGAGCAAATCGGCGCTGTTAAGATGGGAACGACCATCGCCACCAATGCGCTGCTCGAGCGCAAGGGCGATCGGACGGTGTTGCTCGTCACCAAAGGCTTCGGCGACGCGCTGCGCATCGGCTACCAGGCGCGGCCGAAGATATTCGCCCGCCACATCGTCAAGCCCGACATGCTCTATGAGCGCGTCGTCGAAGTGGATGAGCGGGTGCGGGCCGACGGCACGGTCGAGTGCGCGTTAGACCTTGACGTCGTGCGCGGGGACCTCCGCCGCGCACTCGCCGATGGCATCCAGGCCGTCGCGGTAGTGTTCATGCATGCTTACCGCTACGCCGAGCACGAACGCCAAGCGGCGGCGCTGGCGCGCGAGCTGGGTTTCGCGCAGGTCTCGGCAAGCCACGAGGTTTCGCCGCTCATCAAGCTGGTCGGCCGCGGCGATACCACAGTCGTTGACGCATATCTTTCGCCAATTCTACGGCGCTACGTCGCTCAAGTGGCGGGGGACCTTCATTCCAGGGACGCTAAAGCTCAACCCTCTCCAGGAGGCGGAGGTGAAGAAGCTCGTCTGATGTTCATGATGTCGTCGGGCGGGTTGACCGCGGCACAGTTGTTTCGCGGCAAAGACGCCATCCTTTCCGGCCCGGCCGGCGGCGTGGTCGGGATGGCTGCGACCGGCCGCGAAGCCGGTTTCCGCCAGCTGATCGGCTTCGACATGGGCGGCACGTCGACCGACGTCTCGCACTTTGCCGGCGAATACGAGCGCGCCTTCGAAACCGAAGTGGCGGGTGTGCGGATGCGCGCGCCGATGATGCTGATCCACACCGTTGCTGCAGGGGGCGGCTCCATCCTGCGTTTTGACGGCGCGCGCCTTCGCGTCGGGCCTGATTCCGCCGGCGCGGATCCGGGACCGAAATGCTATCGGCGCGGCGGGCCGCTTGCGGTGACTGACGCCAACGTCATGGCCGGCAAACTCATTCCGGACTTTTTTCCGAAGATTTTCGGTCCGCAGCAGAACGCGGCGATCGACGCCGAAGCGGTGCGAGACGCATTCGCCGCCTTGGCAGAGGAGATCGGTGATGGCCGCTCGCCGGAGCAAGTAGCCGACGGATTTATCACCATAGCCGTCGAAAACATGGCGAATGCGATCAAGAAAATCTCGGTGCAACGCGGCTACGACGTCACCTGCTACACGCTCAACTGTTTTGGCGGAGCCGGCGGCCAGCACGCCTGCTTGGTCGCCGATGCGCTCGGCATGACGAGTGTGCTTATTCATCCATATTCGTCGCTCCTTTCCGCATACGGCATGGGGCTGGCCGATATCCGCAGCGTCCGCCAGCAGGCGATCGAGGAGCCGTTCAGTAAGGACGCGCGTGGAAGGTTTGAGGCTGTCGCGAAGAAACTCACTCGCGAAGTGACGCAGGAGGTCTTGAGCCAAGGCGTCGGCGTTGCGGAAATTACCGTCCACACGCGCGCACACATCCGTTACGCCGGGACCGACACGCCGATCATTGTCGAGGCCTACAGCACTTCGCGAAAGCGCGAGGGCGGAGCGTTCTCGCTAACGAAGATGCAATCTGCCTTCGAACGCGCGCACAAAGCGCGCTTCGGGTTCATCGACCGCAAAAAGTCGCTGGTGATCGAGGCGATATCGGTCGAAGCCGTCGGCGCCGGCGCCGCGTTCACGGAGAAGCCGCGAAAAATCACGCGAGGCAAGATGCCGAAACCGGCGCGGCGTACCAAGTTCTTTTCCGGCGGCAAGTGGCACCGCGCTCTCGTTTATAAGCGCGAGGCGCTGTTGCCCGGGCAAAAGGTCGGAGGCCCAGCTATC
The DNA here is from genome assembly GCA_036845025.1 of Xanthobacteraceae bacterium. GTDB lineage: Bacteria > Pseudomonadota > Alphaproteobacteria > Rhizobiales > Xanthobacteraceae > BOG-931. Next base: position 30,818 of record DAIUEQ010000005.1, read on the forward strand.
GTCATCGAGCCGCATCAAACCGTGGTCGTCGAGCACGGCTGGCAATCCACGTTGACGGCAAAGAATCATCTGGTGCTGCGGCGCGTGCGAAAGCGCAAGCGCGCTCACGCCATCGGCACGCGCGCCGATCCGGTCATGCTCGAAGTTTTCAACAATCTGTTCATGTCGATCGCCGAGCAGATGGGTGTGGCGCTGCAAAACACAGCTTATTCGGTGAACATCAAGGAGCGGCTCGATTTCTCCTGCGCCGTGTTCGACGGCACCGGTTCGCTCGTCGCCAACGCGCCGCACATGCCGGTGCATCTCGGCTCCATGGATAGGGCGGTCGAAACGGTTATCCGCATGAACCGCGGCAACATCCGTGCGGGCGACGTTTATGCCATCAACGCCCCCTATAACGGCGGCACGCATCTACCCGACATCACTGTCTGCACGCCGGTGTTTGAGGCCGGCAAAATATTGTTCTGGGTCGCTTCGCGCGGCCACCACGCGGACATAGGCGGCATTTCGCCGGGGTCGATGTCGCCGAACGCCACCTCGATTGAACAAGAGGGCATTTACATCGACAATTTCAAACTCGTCGAGCGCGGGCGGCTGCGCGAGAAAGAAACCTATGCGCTGCTCAAGAGCGGCAAATACCCGGCCCGTAATCCGCTGCAAAACGTCAACGATCTGAAAGCGCAGATCGCCGCCAACGAAAAGGGCGTGCGTGAGCTGCGCAATATGCTGCGTCATTTCGGATTGCCCGTGGTGCGGGCCTATATGCGGCACGTTCAGGATAATGCCGCGGAAAGTGTGCGCCGCGTCATCGGCAAGCTCCACGACAGTACGTTCCAGATCACCACGGATAGGGGCGCCACGATCAGTGTGCGCATTCTAGTTGACCGCAAGAAGCGCGAAGCCACCGTCGACTTCACCGGAACGAGCCCGCAACAGCCGGACAACTTCAACGCGCCCGAGCCGGTGACCCGCGCCGCCGTGCTTTATGTGTTTCGCGTTATGGTCGACGACGACATCCCGATGAATGCCGGCTGCCTGCGACCGATCCGCATTGTCATCCCGAAAAAGTCGCTGCTGTCGCCGGAATTTCCCGCCGCGGTGGTCGCCGGTAACGTCGAGACCTCGCAGGAAGTCACCAATTGCCTGTTCGGCGCGCTCGGCGCCATGGCGGCGGCGCAAGGCACCATGAACAATCTGAATTTCGGCAACGCGCGCTATCAATATTACGAGACGATTTGCTCCGGCTCGCCGGCCGGGCCGGGCTTTCCCGGTACCGACGCCGTGCATACCCACATGACCAACACGCGGCTCACCGATCCGGAAATTCTCGAATTCCGCTATCCGGTGCTGCTCGAGGACTTTCATATCCGCAAAGGCTCTGGCGGCTGCGGCCGCTGGAATGCCGGCGACGGCATTATTCGCACCATCCGTTTTCTCGAAAAAATGGAATGCACCATTCTGTCCGGCCATCGCCGGGTGCCGCCGTTTGGCCTCGGCGGCGGAGACGATGGGCAGGTCGGCGAAAACTGTGTCCGGCGAATCGATGGCCGCGTCGAAAGGCTCGATGGCTGCGATGCAACGATCATCGATGCCGGCGAGGCGATTATCATCCAGACGCCGACTGCGGGTGGGTATGGAAAACCCCAAGCCGATTAATAGCCGACGTGAACCTATCCGTTCGCTTGCATTCCCGCGGTTGTTCCGGGCAAAGCACGCGGCGGCGTCCGTAGCCGCCGCCGAACGAGAATCTGGAACACGAGATATTGGAGCAAGAACGCAACGATCTTCGCGCCGGTGGCACCGATCGACAGGAAATAGCCCCAGACAATCGGGCTGTAATTGGCGGCGACGTAGAGATTGGCGAGCCCGAGCGCAAACATCAGCGCGGCCCACGCATAGCCGGTCAGGACGATGACCTGCTGCGGCAGGTTATCCTTCACAAGCGGCGGCAGGTAGCGGTCCATCCAGCCTCGCCGCAGCATCACCGCACCGATAGCGAAATGAATGAAGCTTGGCTTGGCCATAATGAAACGGGTGTCGTTAGTGATCAGCGAGATCGCGCCCAGTACAATGACGAGCCCGAAACTCAGCCATTGCATCGCCTCCAGCCGCCGGCCGCGCCATCTTGCCAGCGCGAACTGTGCAACGCCGACGGCCATCCCGACACCAACCGCCAGGGGCAGGCTTCCCGTCGCGAGATAGAATCCGAGAAAAACGAATGAGCTGAGGAAGTCTTCGGCGAGTTGCCTTAGTGCGACTTGCATCGTGCATCTCCTCGGTAGGGTGAGCGGGAGCTAATGCGCGTCGGGCGCGGGCCCGGTGACCGGCGGTGGACGGCGCATGAACCACACCAACGGCGCGAACACCAGGAACAACAGACCCAGCAGCAGGAACACGTCGGCAAAGCCCATCACGATGCCCTGCTGACGGGTGAACAGGAACAGATATTTCAGCGCCATGTTCTGTGCGTCGGAGCCGGGCATGCGCGCGGCAAAATTATGGAGTGCCTCGACCACCGGCTGCCGCGACCAAGTGATGGAATCGTGCAGCCGCGCCAAATGCAGGTCGATGCGCTTGTCGAGCACGGTATTGAGGCCAGCGAGTCCCACTGCGCCGCCGAGATTGCGCGTCAGATTGAACAGCCCGGAACCGTTCTTCAGCATTTCCGGCTTCAGCGTGCCGAGCGAAATGCTGGTGATCGGCACGATCGCGAACATCATGCCGAAACCGCGCAGTATTTGCGGGATCAAGAGTTCGCCGAATTCCCAATTGCTGGTGATGTAGGTCGCCTGCCAATTGCTGATCGCCACCACGGTGAATCCGAACGCCAGCATCAGGCGCGGATCGAGCTTGGTCATCAGCCGCCCGACAAGCGGCGCGGTCAGAAACATTGTGATGCCCGACACGAACAGGGTCTGGCCGATCAACAGCGCGTTGAAGCCGCGGATCTGCCCGAGGAACACCGGATAGAGGTAAGTCAGGCCGTAAAGCCCGATGCCCAGCACGAAGGAAAACATGCTGCCGAAGGCGAAATTGCGGTCGGTGAACGCGCGCAGGTCGACAATCGGCTGTCCAGCCGTCAATACGCGCATGAAGAACAACACCGCTGCGCTTGCCGAGACGACCGCCGCCAGTGCGATGGTCGAATCCTCGAACCAGTCGTAGCGCGGCCCGTCTTCAAGCACGTATTCGAGCGCGCCGAGAAACAGCGCCATGAAAATCAGTCCGAGAATGTCGAAACGTTCGAACAGCGACCAATTAGGCTTGTCAAAATCGATCAGCGTAGCCGCCGCGATGGTCACGACGATGCCAGGGACGATGTTGATGAAAAACAGCCAGTGCCATGACAGCATGTCGGTCAGATAACCGCCGACCGTTGGCCCGATGGTGGGCGCAAGCGTGGCGACGAGGCCGATCAGCGGCGTGATCACCGGTTGTTTGGAGCGCGGGAATATGGCGTAGGCGGACGCGAACACCGTCGGCACCATGCCGCCGCCGATGAAACCCTGCAGCGCCCGCCACAAAATCATTTCGCCCATCGACGACGAGAGTCCGCACATCAGGCTCGCGATGGTGAAACCGGCCGCGGCGGTCGCAAACATGATGCGGGTGCCGAGCGCGCGAGCGAGAAAGCCGGACAGTGGAATGGCCACGACCTCGGCCATCAAATAGGAGGTTTGTACCCAGGTGATTTCGTCGCTCGATGCGGCAAGCCCAGCCTGGATTTCCGAGAGCGAGGCCGACACCACCTGAATGTCGAGGAACGCCATGAACATGCCGAAGCACATGGCGAGGAACGCAAGAAGGCGGAGCGGATCGACCCGCTCGGTCTCGGCGGGCAGGGCGGCCGCGATGGGGAACGTGGTGGCTTGGGCCACGACCGGCCTCGTGCTTTAGCGAGCCGCGTTGTGCGTGCGCGAAGCGTCAGCCGCGGCTTTGTCGGCCTTGGTGTTGACGCTCACCACCACCGACATTCCCGGCCGCAATAGGCCTTCGCGGGCAATGGCTGGCGGCACGTGGATGCGCACCGGCAATCGCTGCACGATCTTGGTGAAGTTGCCGGTAGCGTTGTCGGGCGGCAGCAACGAGAACACCGCGCCCGAGGCCGGCGAGAAACTTTCGATCGTGCCTTCGATGGTGTGTTCGGGCAGGGCGTCGACGGCGATCGACGCGGTTTGGCCCGGCCGCAGCCGCGCGACTTGGGTCTCCTTGAAATTGGCGTTGATAAAAACATCGTCGAGCGGCACCAGGCTTGCGACCCGCTGCCCGGTCTGGACGAAATCGCCGGTCTGCATGGCGCGATTGCCGATGACGCCGTCGATCGGCGCGCGGATCACGGTGAACGACAAGTCGCGCTCGGCTTTGGCGAGCGAGGTCTTGAGTTCGTCGAGCGTGCTGACCGCTTCCTGCTGCTGCCCCTTGAGCACGTCGACATTGGCGGCGGCCGACTCGATTGCCGCCTGCGCGCCTTGCACGGCGGCGACCGCCTGATCGCGATTGGCTTGTGCCTGCTCCAGAAGCTGCCGGCTCGAGGCGTCACGCGCGACTAGGTTGATCTGGCGTTCGAGCTCGAGTTGGGTGCGCGTCTGCCCGGCCTGTGCGGAGGTGAGTTGCGTCTTGGCTTGGGCGACGGCAGCTTGTTGCGCTTCGATCTGGTGACCCATGCGCGCAATCGTCGCCGTCTGCGTGGCGACTTTTTCGCGCGCGGAGTCGACCGCGAGGCGGTAGTCGCCGTCGTCGATGGTCGCGATCACGTCGCCGGCATGCACAACGGTGTTGTCGGTCACCGGAACGCTGGCGAGATAGCCGGAGACCTTTGCGGCGAGCGTGGTGTTGTAGGCCTGTACATAGGCGTCATCGGTGGTCACCGTGAACCGGCCGACTGTCCAATACTCGTAACCGAAGTAACCAACAGCACCGATGGCCAAAAGCGCGATGGCGCCGAATACCACGCGGCGCCGAGATCGCTTCGGCCGCGCTTTGCGGACCGGCTGCGGCGCAGCCTTCACCGGAAGGGGTTGGACGGGCGCTTCCGCTTGCGGCGGTCGCGGCAGCGTTTCCCCAGCTTCGGCCGGTGGATTTAAGTCTTCGCCTGCGGGCACGACCTGGAAAGGGGAGGTGGCCTCGGCGCGGTTGCGATACATGGGTCGCACTCCATTGCGGTTGGTTAACTGACCGAACCGTTCGGTCAAAATAGAAGGGCGGAACGCGGAAGTCAATATTGACCGAACCGTTCGGTCAATATATATCCGTCGTTCATAGGCCAATGAAATCGGGCGGTTAGGGAACGAGCGAGCCCGCTATACCAGCCCGGAGGATCGGAAATGACCGCGTTAGCCACCCTCGAACGGCACGAGACCGCTCCTGCGGAGGACGAAAGCGCCAAGCGCCGTCAGATCATTGATGGCGCCCGCGCCGTGTTCCTCGCCAAGGGCTTCGATGCAGCGAGCATGAACGACATCGCCCGCGCCGCCGGGGTCTCCAAGGGCACCCTCTATGTGTATTTCAAGCACAAGGAGGAATTGTTCGAGGCCATCGTCGAACAGGAATGCGACGCGCAAGCCGAGGGCATTTTCGATCTCGATCCGAACGATCACGACGTCGAAGCCGTGCTCAAGCGGCTGGGAGTGGCCTACGTAAAATTCCTGTGCCGGCCGGAAAAGGCGCAGGCGATCCGGACCGTCATTGGAATCGCAGACCGCATGCCGGAGGTCGGCCGCAAGTTCTACGAGAGCGGACCGGCCCAAGGAATTGCGCGGCTCGCCGAATATTTTGCTGCGCAGGTCGATGCCGGGATACTCCAGATAGACGAGATCGGCATCGCATCCGCGCAATTCATGGAAGCGACCCACGCCGCGCTGTTCAAGCCGATCGTCTTCAACTTCGCGCCGGCGCCGAACCTCGAGCAGATCGAGCGTAACGTGGGCGTCGCGGTGCGCGCTTTTCTCGCGGCCTATCGCGCTTAGGTTGGGCTCTGGCCGGACGCTCTTGTGCGGGCGCTCGCGCCGCTTCGGTGACTGGCGATTTTTGCAAATATCGGGTCACAAGGCGCGTCACATCGTCGACGAGCCTTGCCGCCTGTTCGTCGCTAAGTCTTTCGCGGGGACGCACGACGGCGGCATGGGTGAGCGCTTCGACCGCGGTTACACACACGAACGCCGCAAGATTCGTGTCGGCAACATCGAGCTCATCTCGGTGCGCCTCGAGATAAGCGCGAACCAGCCCGTAAGCCTCGCGTTCGACGGCCTCGACGTTTTCAAGCTTGCCGGTCCGCGGCGTCTGCTCGACCAGAATACGATGCAGTTTTGGATTGACGCGGTGGGCTTCGATCATGACAGAAACCAGTTCGCGCGCCGCGGCTTCGATTGGGCGGGTCGCCACCTTGACCAGCGCCTCGCGAACTAACCGAAACATCTCGTGCATATGAAGGTCGATGACGGCCGCGACCAGCGACTCCTTGGTCGGGAAATACTGGTACAGCGAGCCAATGCTGACGCCCGCCACGGTGGCGATTTTGTTGGTGCTCGTTTTGTCGTAGCCCTCCTTTATCAAAACGCGAGCGGTTGCTTCGAGAAGCGCATCGACGGTCTGGCGCGATCGCGCCTGCGACGCTGATTTTCTTGGATTTGTTGACGGCTTGCGGGTCATGCGCGCGCTCTGGCAATGCGAGTATTTATTGTGAGCGATTGCTTGTATTTTGTCGATGCACAAAAGTGAAGGAGGATGCCATGTCGGTCCAGGCGCTTGGTCACCCACGAGCCCCGGTCTATCAGGCGCCGCCGCCGCCGACGTCAGCCAGCGCGCTCTCGCACATCCCTGGCGACGAGGGTTGGCCCATTCTCGGACAGACCTTGCCGCTTCTCGCTGACCCGAAAGGTTTCGTCGAGCGGCGAGCGCAGCGTTACGGCCTGGTCTATCGCGGCCGCGCCTTCGGCCAGAGCAACGTCTCGTTGCTTGGGCCCGAGGCCAACGAGCTCGTTCTGCTCGATCAGCAGAAGATCTTTTCGTCGGGCCTCGGCTGGGATGTCATCCTCGGCCGGTTGTTTCCGCGCGGGCTGATGCTGCTTGATTTTGACGAGCATCGCTTGCACCGGCGCGCACTTTCGGTCGCGTTTAAATCCGGCCCCATGCAGTCCTATTTGGCCGAGCTCAATGCCGGGATTGCGCGCGGCATCGCGCAATGGCCGCGCGGGCGAGAAGTCAAGTTTTACCCCCTGATCAAGCAACTGACGCTCGACCTGGCGGCGACCTCGTTCCTTGGCGGCGGGTTGGGCGCCGAGCTCGAAACGATCAAGCAGGCGTTCATTGCCATGCTGGCGGCTTCGGTCGCGGTCATTCGCGTCCCGCTGCCCGGCACGCCGATGCGCCGCGGCATGCAGGGCCGGGCGGAACTGGTCGATTATTTCAACCGGCAGATTCCGCTGCGGCGCGAACGCGGTGGCGAAGATTTGTTTTCGCATCTGTGCCGCGCGACCTGGGATGACGGGACGCTTCTGTCGAACGCCGACATCGTCAACCACATGATCTTTCTCATGTTGGCGGCGCACGACACGCTGACTTCCTCGTTCACTTCGCTGGTCTACCGCCTCGCGGCAAATCCGGACTGGCAGGACAAAGTTCGTGCCGAAGTCCGCGACCTCGGGCCCGCGGCGGGGGAGCCGCTGCCGTTCGAGCGCCTCGAGGATCTTCCGCTGGCGGAAATGGCCTTCAAAGAGGCGATGCGGATGGCGCCGCCGGTGCCTTCCATGCCGCGGCGCGCGATACGCGATTTTGAATTCGGCGGCTATCGCATCCCGGCCGGTACCGGCATCAACATCAATCCGCTGTTTACGCATTTCATGCCGGAAATTTGGCCGGAGCCGGATTGCTACGATCCGCGGCGTTTCGAGCTTGAGGCATCGCGCGGCCGACACAAATTCGCTTACGTGCCGTTCGGCGGCGGCGCGCATATGTGCCTGGGGCTGAACTTCGCCTACATGCAGGCCAAGTGCTTTAGTTGGCACTTCCTCGGCAACGTGCGGGTCTCAATCGCGCCGGATTATCGGCCCGAGTGGCGCATGTGGCCGATTCCGCTGCCACGCGACGGATTATCGGTGACACTCGGTTCGGTTTGACTTCGCCGCGCTACTCCGAGCGCGGCACGCTTCCGCCCGAAGCCTTCGGCTCGTTGCGCGAGATCGAATATTTCATCTGCGCAGAGCTTCCTTGCCAAAAGAAACGATAATCGACGTTGAGGGTGGCGCCATCCGGCAGCGGCAGCGCTGCATTGCAGACCACTTCTTTATCGTTCCTGGAAATCGTCTTGATCGGCTCGTAGCGCAGCGGCGCGGAGTCGAGCCCCTTGAGGACGCCGGTAAGCGTATCCTTGGCGCGGCTTGAATCGCATTCCGGCAATACGAAACGCTCCTGCAGTCCGCGATAAATCAGCAAGCCCGCTCCCGCAAGGACCGGAATGGCGACGAGGCGCAACAACCGACGATTTGGCTTGCCCGGTGAAGACGACCGGGCGAAGCGCTGTGATGGCGGATTGGGAACCGAAGGGTCGACGCTCATAAACGGCTAGATCAGTGTCCGCTCGTCCGTCCGCAAGCGGTCCGTACTCAAATCGCTTTGGCGATTTCTTCCGTCATCTTCTTGGCATCGCCAAGAAGCATCATGGTGTTGTCGCGATAGAACAGCGGATTGTCGATCCCGGCATAGCCCGAGGCCAGTGAGCGTTTGTTGAACATCACCGTGCCGGCCTTCCACACCTGGAGCACCGGCATGCCGTAGATCGGCGACTTCGGATCGTCCTCGGCGGCTGGATTGGTCACGTCGTTGGCGCCGATGACATAGGCGACGTCGGCTTGCGCGAATTCCGAGTTGATATTCTCAAGCTCGAACACCTCGTCATAGGGCACGTTGGCTTCGGCCAGCAGGACATTCATGTGGCCGGGCATGCGCCCGGCGACCGGGTGAATGGCGTAGCTGACATCTACGCCCGCGGCCTTGAGCTTGTCGCCCATTTCGCGAAGCGCGTGCTGCGCCTGCGCCACCGCCATGCCATAGCCGGGCACGATGATGACGCGGGAAGAGTTCTTCAAAAGGTAAGCCGCATCCTCGGCCGAGCCCAGCTTGACCGGACGCTGCTCGCCATCCGCGCTGGGACCGGCAACCTCACCGCCGAAACCGCCGAGAATGACCGAGATGAACGAGCGGTTCATTCCCTTGCACATGATGTAGGACAGGATAGCGCCGGACGAACCGACCAGCGCCCCGGTAATGATCAAGGCCGAATTACCCAGCGTGAAGCCGATGCCGGCCGCCGCCCAGCCCGAATAGGAGTTGAGCATTGAGATCACGACCGGCATGTCGGCGCCGCCGATCGGGATGATGATCAAAACGCCGAGCAGGAACGCCGCCGCGGCAATCAACCAGAAGGCGAGATAGTGCTGCGCCAAGAAGAACCAGACGATCAGCGCGACAAGCGCGATTGCTAGCGCGATGTTGATGACATGCCGGCCGGGCAGCACGATCGGCTTGCCGCTCATGCGGCCGGACAGTTTCAGGAATGCAATGATCGAGCCGGTAAAGGTGATCGCGCCGATGGCGACGCCGAGCGACATTTCAATCAAGCTTTGGCCGTGAATAGCGTGCTCGGTGCCGATACCGAACGCGGCGGGGGCGTAGAGCGCGCCGGCCGCGACCAGCACCGCCGCCATGCCGACCAGCGAGTGAAAGGCAGCGACGAGTTCCGGCATCGAGGTCATCGGCACGCGCCGCGCGATCACCGCACCGGCGCCGCCGCCGAGCGCGACGGCCAGGACCACTAGTCCCCACGCGCCAAGGCCGGCCGGCGGGTGCGCGGCGAGCGTGGTCGCTACCGCGATCAGCATGCCGATAATGCCGAACAAATTGCCTTGGCGGCTGGTGACCGGATGCGACAGCCCGCGCAGCGCCAGAATGAAGAGGACGCCCGCGATCAGATAAGCCAGCGCGGCGAGATTGGCGCTCATGTTATTTCGGTTTCCGTTGGAACATGGCGAGCATGCGCTGGGTCACCAGAAAGCCGCCGAATATGTTGACGGACGCGAATACGAGCGCGACGAAGCCGAAGGCGCGCGCCCAGATCGGCCCGGTATCGTCGGCAACCAGCGCGACGCCGACCGCAAGCAGCGCGCCGACGACGATGACCGACGAAATCGCGTTCGTCACCGACATCAGCGGCGTATGCAGCGCCGGTGTCACCGACCAGACGACGTAGTAACCGACGAACACCGCGAGCACGAAAATCGACAGGCGAAACACAAACGGATCGACGATTTCGCTCGCCGCATGAGCGCCGCCTTGAGCGATCGATACGATGTCGAGTTGGGCGAGGACCGAGAGGGTCACCATGGCGCGCCTCTATCGTTGCAGATTTGCTGGCGACCGCATCTACGCGGCGCTTTTGGGCTTGAAGTTCGGATGCACGATCGCGCCGTCGCGGGTCAGCGCGGTTGCCTTGACGATCTCGTCATCCCAGTTGACCGCGAGCGACTTAGTCTTTTTGTCGACCAGCACGTCAAGGAACGCGAGAAGATTTTTGGCATAGAGACTTGATGCGGTGGCGGCGAGCCGTCCCGGCACATTGCTGTAGCCGATGATCTTGACGCCGCCGACATCGGCCACGGCGTCGGCTTTTACGCCTTCGACGTTGCCGCCGCGCTCGACCGCAAGATCGACAATCACCGATCCGGGCCGCATCGAGGAAACCATCGCCGCGGAAATCAACCGCGGCGCCGGACGTCCGGGAATGAGCGCGGTTGTGATCACGAGGTCTTGCTTCTTGACGTGCTCGGTGACGAGCGCGGCTTGCTTGACTTGGTACTCCTTGGACATTTCCTTGGCGTAGCCGCCGGCGGTTTCCGCCGCGCGGAACTCGTCGTCCTCGACGGCGATGAACTTGGCGCCGAGACTTTCGACTTGTTCTTTGGCGGCCGGCCGCACGTCGGTCGCGGTGACAATGGCGCCGAGGCGGCGCGCGGTCGCGATGGCCTGAAGACCGGCGACACCGGCTCCCATGATGAACACCTTGGTGGCCGGCACGGTGCCGGCGGCGGTCATCATCATTGGCAGCGCGCGCCCGTATTCGGCTGCGGCATCGATGACCGCCCGATAGCCAGCGAGGTTAGCCTGGCTCGAGAGCACGTCCATCACCTGCGCGCGGGTAATGCGCGGCATCAGCTCCATCGCAAACGCGATGACGCCTGCATCGGCCATGCGGCGGAGCGCCTCGTCATGGCCGAACGGGTCCATGATGGCGATGACAATCGCGCCTTTTTTGTAGCGCGATAATTCCGATGCTTGCGGCCGCCTCACCTTCAAAATGATATCGGCGCCGCTGACTGCGTCCGCGGTGACGTTGGCGCCGGCTGCGGCGAAATCCTGGTCCAGGATGCCGGATTTTATCCCGGCACCGGGCTCGACCGCGACCTCGGCGCCGAGGGCCAGCATTTTCTTGACGGTCTCAGGCGTAGCGGCGACTCGCGGTTCGCCTGCGTCGATTTCGGCGGCGACCGCGATTTTCATCATTCCTCCGGTCACGAAGCTGACATCCGCGGCCGATCCGCGGCAAACCGTTGCGGCGTGTAAAGTGCGGTTAGGCGAGAAAAACCGCCATCAGGATGACAATGACGACGACCACCGCGAGTCCGGTTTTCACCAAGGTTACGAAATTTCGGTAGCTCTGCTCGTGCGCGGCCAAATCGTTCCCGGTCGCTGTCGCGTATTCGACATCGGCATGATCGGCCATCGCATCTCTCCGATAGGTTCTATTGTGGCGGACTTAGCGTAATTGCGCGTTGAGGGCAACGGCACGCCGATGCTTCAGAACGTCATTTCGGCCTTCAAATATCGCCCATTTCCGCGGCGGCATTTCGCCCGGCGATAAATCCCTGGCAGATGGCGCGCGGCAGGCCGTGCAGGCTCAAGCCCCCCGCAGACTCGCCGCCGCAGTAAAGTCCGGGGATCACGGCGCCATTCATGTCGAGCACCCGGCATTGCGCGTTAATGCGCAGACCCGCGCGGGTGTCGTGGATGACCGGCGTCGCCCAGGCGGCATGGAACGGCGGCCTTTCGATTTTGTAGCGCGGCTTCGGTTTGCCGAATTCGGCGTCCACGCCGGTTTCGACAAAAGCGTTGTAGCGGGCGACGGTCTCCGCAAGGTTCCGCGGCGGCATCGGCACGCGCTGATATTGCATCACGATTCTCGCGGCCAATTCTTCAACAGTGCCGGCGGTGAAGAAAAAGCCGGCGTCCACATCCACGTGCGGCGGTGCCGGGCGCCAAGCCTCGCGCTTGACCGCATCGGCATCGAAGATCGCCCAGATCGGTCCGCCGCCATTTTTGCCGTCGCCGATGCCGGCAAGCGCCGCGTTGATGAAATTACTTGGGTTGTATTTGACCGTGGTGAGATTTCGCTGGCTGCCTTGGTGATAATCCGCGAGACCGCCGAAGATGCTCGGCGTGAACTGGCGACCGGTTTCGTCATAGAACCTGTTGCCCAGCATGTTGACGAGGATAACATCCTGCCAATCGGCGACCTTAAGCCCGGTGGCGCGCGCCTTATCGAACACGTCGCTGTCTGGCAGCCATCGCAAATTGGCGTAGTTGTATTGGCAGCCGATCGAGCCCGGCTTGGTGACACCTGTGCCGTATTCGCCGGCGAAGTTGGTCAATCCCCATAGCGAGGCGCCGATCGCCATGGCGGCGAGTTCACCGCTCGCGTCCTGATCCGACCAGGGCATGCCGGCGAGGCCGCAATATTCTTCGGTCAGCCGCGGGTCGAACATGCGGCGGAAATTGACGTTACCCGAGGAGCCGCCGGTGCCGATGATGACAGCCTTGCGTGCGCGAATGTTGCGCCCGGCGCCGGCATGTTCGACCGCGATGCCGGTGACGCGACCTGTAGACTGCGCTTCCCGGTGGATAGCTGTCATCCGGTGCTCGACCAGGATTTTCACGCCGAGTTTCAGCGCCGCTTCCTTCAGCGGCTGCATCAGCCCGTTGCCCGACGACGTCGTTGCCTGCACGCTCGGATCGGCGGGCTTGCCGGTTTGGACCAGCGGCCAGTGCATCGCGGCGCAGTGCAACGTGCGCGGCACCGAAATGCCTATTTCGTGTCCGCTCAGATTATCCGGTGCCTTGTCGACGATCGTCACGCCGTGCGCGAGCAAGAAGTCGAAGGCCGGTACGCTGTTTTCGGCAAACGCGCGGGCAATCTCGTGATCGTTGTAGCGGTAAGGTGGCGCGCCGTTCGGTTCGACCACGGTCCAGTCGATCAAATCCCGAAACAACAGGTCGGGCGAGTCCTCGACGCCGTATTTTTTCTGGTAACGATTACCGCCGCCGAGCGGGAGATTGCCGCCGCTGGTGATGGCGTGGCCGCCGATATGTTGCTCCGCCTCGACGACAATGACGGAAGCCCCGGCTTCACAGGCAACGATGGCAGCCGGCAACCCGGTCGCGCCCGCTCCGATGACGACGATGTCGGCGGCGTCATCCCATCCGGTATTCTGATTCTGACGTTCGCCAGGCATTGCGGCGCATTCTTATGCGAACTTCAGAACCAAAAAGGACACTGACAAGAATTACATATCCAGGACGAGGCGCTCGCTCTTACACCCGCAGCAGCAGATCATGACCTTTTCATTGGTCGCCTGTTCTTCTTCGCTGAGGACGGAATCGTGGTGGATGGGAATACCCGAGATCACGTTGGTGATGCACTCGCCGCAGATGCCCAGCTCGCACGAATAATCGACGTCGACACCGGCATCGTACAACACTTCGAGAACCTTCCTGCCTTCAGGAATGAAATATTCCTCGCCGGAGCGCGCCAGCTCCACCCAGAAGCCGCCCAGCGTGCTGCTTTCGATCTCTTCCTTGGGGGTGAAGTATTCGAGGTGAACCTGGGCGTGAGGCCGGCTCGCGGCGGCCGCCTCGAACGCCGTCAGCATCGGATTAGGCCCGCAGCAATAAAAGTGCGCGCTCGCGGGCGCCGCGTTGATGGCGCCGGCGATATCGAGAAACTTGCCGGCGGCTTCGTCGTCAAAATGCAGGTGCACGGATTCGGCCGGCAGTTTCTCCAGCTCCGAGAGAAACGCCATGTCGGCGCGCGAGCGGCAGGAATAATAAAGCTTCCACGATCGGTTCTGCGCGGTGAGCTCCTGGGCCATGCACCAGATTGGCGTGATGCCGATGCCGCCGGCGAATAGAACGATATGCTCCGCATTTTCGACCAACGGGAAATTGTTGCGCGGCGCGCTGATCTTCAGCGTGTTTCCGACGCGCAGCTCGTCGAAAATGTAGCGCGAGCCGCCGCGGCTTGCTGCGTCGAGCTTGATGCCGACGACGTAGCTGTCCGGATCCGGGCTCGGAATGACCAGCGAAAACTGACGCATCAGCCCGTTCGGCAAATGGATGTCGATATGCGCGCCGGCTTTGTAGGGCGGCAAGCGGCCGCCGTCGGGTCGGCGGAATGTGTAGGTATTGGTGTCGCGGGCGACGGTTTCGACCGCCGCGAGCTCGACCTCGATAAGCGCGGCGCGGGCTGTCCCGGACGCGGGCGCTGTTTCCGTGAGGGTATCCATGGAGGGCTTAAATAGGCGGGTGGGGTGGGGTCCGCAACAGATTCTTGGACCCCTTTCGAGGTCTCTGGCGACGGCTCGCGTTAAGCTACGACGCGGAGCTGCCGGTTCCTGTCCAGATGACTAATCGCCTCGTTAAGCGGCTTCGCGGCGCCGAAGAGAAAACCCTGCGCTTCCGT